>NZ_JAFSNZ010000003.1 GCF_017447225.1 Methanobrevibacter sp.
AATTTGTCACTGTATGTGACCCCGTTCTATAATTTGTCATGCCGCAAAGGTAGCACTTTTATACAAACTAAAGTAGCCGCAATAAATTGCGGGGTTTTAACCTCACATTAGATAATAAAAACGGCACCTTCTCACTTTAAATGAAAAAAATGAAGTACAAACAAAAAAAGTACTCCACTGACTAATACACTTTTGTCGCCAAACAACAGGAGAAGTCAGTACATGGACACTAACTAGTGATAATGATGCCGTTGTTCTGTTTTCATCTTGGTTACAAAAGTAGAGCTATTCCAGCACAAATCAAGTAACGATTAGAACGAAATAATTGTCATTTAGTCGGTTTATTGTGAACTATTTGGACAATAAAACCTATTTTTGTAGGCAAAATGACCGAAAAACATGGAAAAGCAGCCACATGCCTTGGAGGAAATAAGAGACCAGATTAAAAAGCATGGTCTAATGATATTTGATAACATCAACCGAGTGCCTATTTACGAGAAAGCCTACGCATCACCATTTTTCGTACTTTGGCTAACTCATCAGGGGTGTCTGAAAAACCTTTTTGATAAGCAACAAAAGGAATTCCATCAACATGACGTTGTCGTAATGCCTCCCGGTCACGTGATGGAGATAAAAGAGTCGAGCGACGATTATTTGGTTTCATTGCTCGTCATCTCACCTAGTTATCTCCAAAACCTGAAGCATATCTATCCTGTCTATTTCGAGCATGTCGAATACCGATACAATTCCGTTTTCCATCTGAGTGATGAACAATACGAAGGCATGAAAGGGCATTTCATGATGCTCCAAGCCATCAGTCAATTGAGCCATCCTGAGCGTGACGAATTATTGATCAAGCAAATGGAGATAGGAACGCATTTGATGGAAATATACCTACAAGAAAACGGCTTAACGGCACCGGAACTCACCCCTGCCCAACAATTGGTTAACCGCTTTAAAAACAGCTTTGTCAACCATTTCCAAGAAAGCCGCGAGGTGCAGTATTATGCCCATCTTCTTTGTTTGTCGCCCAAATACTTTGGCAGCATCATCAAGAAACAAACCGGCATTAGCGCCAATGAATGGATTACGGGCTATGTTATCGTTCAAGCCAAGTCATTACTTCGCCACAGCAGCAACCTCAACATCCAGCAAATCAGCCAGCAGCTTGGCTTTTCCGACCCAGCTGCATTCACCCGCTATTTTAAGACGAATGCTGGGATGACACCTAAGGAATACCGAGAGAAACAATAAAATAATTGAGTAGAGACGTAGCGCGCTACGTCTCTACAAATTGATTATCCTATAACGATATTCACAATCTTCTTCGGCACATAAATGACTTTGCGTATCTGCTTGCCCTCAATCCACTTGGCGGCTTCGGGGGCAGCGAGCACGGCGGCTTGCACCTCGTCTTGACTCATCGTGACGGGCAACTCCATATTAAAGCGCATCTTGCCATTGAAGCTGATGGGATAGTTGAAGCTGTTCTCTACCGTCTTACTCTCGTCGTAAACAGGGAACGTGGCATTCACCACTGAGGTCTCATGACCCATCAAGTGCCAAAGTTCTTCTGCAATGTGCGGGGCGTAAGGCGAAATCATAATAACCATAGGCTCAAGCACTTCGCGTTTGTCACACTTGAGGTCGGCCAGCTCGTTGACGCAAATCATGAAGGCCGAAACCACCGTGTTGAACGAGATGCTCTCGATGCCTTCCTCCTCCTTCTTGATAAGCTTGTGCAGGCTTTTTAGCTCAGGTGGTGTGGCTGGCTCATCTCTCACGCAGAACTCATTGTTTTCGTTGTGGAAGAGCCTCCAGAACTTGCGCACAAAACGGAACGTGCCTTCGATGCCTTGCACATCCCATGGCTTGGACTGCTCCAAAGGACCAAGGAACATCTCATAGAGACGCAATGTGTCGGCACCGTATTTCTCCACAAGGTCATCGGGGTTCTGCACGTTGAATTTCGATTTTGACATCTTCTCAATCTCCATGCCACAGACATATACATCCTTGCCCTCGTCATCCTTCTCAAAGATAAACTGGGCATCGTGCAGGTCGTCGCGCCAGGCTCGGAAAGCCTCAATGTCAAGGACGTCACAGACCTCACCATTGATAACTGGCTTGCTGATCATATTGATGTCCACATGCACCTTATCAGTAAACTCCTCACGGTCGGGTATGTTCTTGGATACATATATTCTACCGCCTTTGTAGGCCTCGCCTTCGACGAAAGCAGGCACTTCTTTGCCGGCAACCAAGTCCTTGATCTTTTGCTCCACCTTGTCCGTGCCATTAATATAGTCATTCACCACATCAACAATCGGCACCAGTAAGAGTTTGTAACCCTTCTCGGCAGCATAATCCTGCCAAGGCTCGGCCACCTTTTCAAGATTGCCCATGCGGTTGATTTCGATGAGGATACCCTTCTCAGGACAGAAGAAGTCGAAACGACGGCGACCGTCCTTGAAATCCTTTTCGAACTTCACGCCCAGTTTATTGTCCTTGATGAGACGCCAAACGCCATATTCGCAAAGTTTCTCCATGTTGGCACGATAGGCGAAGCTCGAACGGCCTTGGATCATGCCCTGGTTGATCATCCTTTGGAAAGGCTCGTCCTTGCACGACAGGCCAATATCATACAAAAACTTGCACCAGAAACGACTGTAAATCAGATGGCCGGTGGCATGTTCGGCACCGCCGATATAAAGGTCCACATTCTGCCAATAGTCATTGGCTTCGCGGCTGAAGTATTCCTTATCGTTATGTGGGTCTTCGTAGCGGAAATAGTAACCACTGGAACCAGCAAAGCCAGGCATGGTGTTGGTCTCGATGGGATAGCCTTCCTCAGTAACCCAGTTCTTGGCACGGGCCAAAGGTGGCTCACCTGTCTCGGTGGGTTTGTATTCGCTGATGGCAGGCAATTCAAGCGGCAGCTTCGACTCGTCCATGGCGTATGGCATGCCATCCTTGTAATAAATCGGGAAAGGCTCGCCCCAGTAACGCTGACGGCTGAAGATGGCATCGCGCAGGCGGTAGTTAGTCTTGCCCGTACCGACGCCGAGTTTCTCCAGTTCCTCAATCATGCGCTCGATGGCTTTCTTGACGGTCAAACCGTTGAGGAAGCCCGAGTTGACGAGTTCGCCCTCCTTTGCATCAAAGCTCTCCTCCCAAGTGGAAGGATCAGTGGCCTCGGTGCCGGGCTTCTTCACCACTTGGATGATAGGCAGGTTGAAATGACGGGCGAAAGCGAAGTCGCGGCTGTCATGGGCAGGCACGGCCATGATGGCACCTGTGCCGTAACCCATTAAAACGTAGTCTGCAATCCAGATGGGCAACTTGGCACCCGTGATGGGGTTGATGCCATAGGCACCCGTGAAGGCACCACTCACCTTACGAACCTCAGCCATACGCTCACGCTCGCTGCGATTCTTGGTGCGGGTGATATATTCTTCCACCTCAGCGCGTTGCTCAGGTGTGGTGATTTCCTTTACCAGTTCATGCTCAGGAGCCAGCACCATAAAGGTCGTGCCAAACAAGGTATCAGCACGAGTCGTAAATACCTCTAAATCGATATCTTTACCCTCAACCTTGAAGATGACGGAAGCACCCATCGACTTGCCAATCCAGTTGCGTTGCAGGTCCTTCACCGACTCGCTCCAAGCCACAGTTTCAAGACCTTGAAGCAAACGGTCAGCGTAGGCGGTGATGCGGAGTTGCCACTGCTTCATCGACTTGCGTTCCACAGGGAAGCCGCCACGCACGGAGAGGCCGTCGGCCACCTCGTCGTTGGCGAGCACCGTACCCAGGCCAGGGCACCAATTCACCATAGCCTCAGCCTGATAGGCAAGGCGGTAGTTCATCAGTACCTCTTGCTGTTGCTTCTCGCTCATAGCTTTCCACTCGTCGGAGGTGAAGTTCAGCGGCTTGCTCTCAGCCACATTGAGGCCTTCAGTACCTTTTTCCTCAAAGCGGGCAATCAATTTGCTGATGGGTTGGGCTTTCTGGCAACCGTTGCAGTAGAACGAGTTGAACAGCTGGAGGAATGTCCATTGCGTCCACTTGTAATAGCTCGGCTCGCAGGTGCGCACCTCGCGGTCCCAGTCGTAGCAGAAACCAATCTTGTCCATCTGCTCGCGATAACGGTTGATGTTCTTCTCAGTCGTCACAGCAGGGTGAGTACCCGTTTGGATGGCGTATTGCTCGGCGGGCAGACCGTAGGCATCGTAGCCCATTATGTTAATGGTTCTGTAATGGAAAGAGGTAATGGAAGCGTTGAAAGTCCATATTCAACAATCTCGGATGCTGTAAGTTCGGCTAATGATGGAGATATTATTTTAATCGCTTCCGGAAAGTATTCAGGTAATGGTAATGTTGCCATAACAATAGATAAGGAAATTATAATAACGTCTTATGGTGATGAGGATGTTATTTTGGATGGTGAATCCACCTCTTCGATTTTTTATGTTACCTCAAGCAATGTGGTAATTGATGGATTGACTTTTATAAATGGAAATGCTATAAATGGTGCGGCGATTTATTATGAATCCGGTTCTAAAAACAATATAATCAATAATTCAAAATTCATTAATAATTATGCATCTTCCTGTGCGGGAGCAGTATTTTACGATTCAGGTGAAAACTCTCAGATTTTAAATTCTGTTTTTGAAAACAACAGTGCATATTATGGTGGAGCTATCCTTTATTTGTATGATTCAAGCGATAATGTAATTTCCAATACTAACTTCACTGGAAATAATGCATTTTCTGATAATGGTGGTGCGATTTACTATTTTTACGGTTCTTCAAATTGTCTTTTTAACAACACTCAATTTGAGGCAAATACTGCTTTATATAATGGTGGAGCAATTTATTATTATTGGACAGTAAGCAATATAAGCTTCATCGAATCTTCTTTTAAAAATAATAAAGCTAATTATGGAAGTGCCATCTATGCATGGTATGTTGATAGCTTAACTTTGAATAACAGCATTTTTGAAGATAATAAAGCCGTTTCTAACAGTTTATCCTCATCCGTGGATAAATTCAATAAAAGTATTTCCGCTGAATTTCAGGGTGGAAACAATATAATGAATGCGATATGTTCAGAGAGCTTGGATAATTATGATGTTTTCAATGTCACTTTTTGGAATGAGAATGGATTGGCAAACACTGAAAATTCTAATCTGACGTGCAGTTATTATGCATCCGGTCAGAATATTACCTGTGAAATCTATGATTCAGTTACTAATGAGTGTATTTTCAATGAAACAAAATCCAGTGATGAGAATGGTAGCGTAATCTTTGATTATTCTTTTGTTTCATCCGAAAACATTCTTAATTATAATATATATCATAGTGATGATGCTTATTATACTTTCATAGAGACTTCAGGTGAATTCAATCCGATAATAGGTGATTTTGAAGCATTACAGAATTTAATTGATAAATCCGGTGAAAATGAGGTTATTGATCTTACACGCAATTACACTTACACTATTGGCGTTGATACAATTACTGAAGGAATTAATATAAATAAGAATAATCTAACAATTAACGGTAATGGATATGTTATAGATGCATTAGGCCAAAGCAGAATATTTTATATTCAATCACAATCATTTAATTTAAATAATATAACTCTAGCTAATGGATATTCCTCTTCCAATGGTGGAGCAGTATATGCCGGCAGTGATTTGTCCGGCAGCACTTTTGATAATGTCAATTTTGAGAATAATTCCGCTAAAAATGGTGGGGCAGTATACTTTGCTAAAAATGCTGTTAATAATACATTTTCCAATTCCAAATTCACTGATTCCAAGGCAACTGCAGGGGGTGCAGTCAATGCTGCAGGCAGTTTCAATGAGAATATTATCACTAACACAACATTTTCAAATAACAGTGTAAATGCTATATATTTAAGGTACAGTTCCAACAATCAATTCGTCAATTCCTGTTTCATTAACAATTCTCGTGCTATTAATTTCTATGGACAATCAAAAGGAAATAAATTCATCAATTCAACTTTTGTTAACAATAGTGCATCAAAAAACGGTGGAGCGTTATGCTTTAAAGATGTGGATTCCAACGAATTCATCAATGTAACTTTTGAGAATAATTCTGTTACCTCTAAAGGTGGTGCAATGTTTTTCGAAGGCACAGTTAAAAATATAACTATTACAAACACGGCTTTTGAAAATAATTCCGCCACTTCAAATGGTGGAGCTATTGCTTTTGATGAAGATAGTGAGTTCACTGGTAGCGTATTTGAGAATGTGTCTTTCATTAACAATAGGGGAGTTTATGGAGGTTCAATTTACTGCGATAATGTTGAACTGACTGATATTGCTGTTTCAAATTCCAGATTTATCAATAACTCTGCTAAAAACGGAGGTGCAATATCCTATGTTGGATGTATTATAGAGAATATGGATTATGTGAATGTATCATTCATAGGTAATGTCCATAATGCATCTTCAGGATCAACAACTGGTGGTGGTGCAATTTCATATTATGCATCAACAACATCCTCTAATGAAAGAATAATCAATTCAACATTCATCAGTAACTCTGCAACTTATGGTGGTGGCGCAATTTATTACTACAGCAGTTCATCAACAGACTATTCCATAATCAACACCACTTTCGTTAATAATTCCGCCACACATTATGCTGGAGCTATTTATTTGGGATCCATGTCAAACGGTAAAATTAACAATATAACATGCATCAATAACTCAGCGGCAAGCGGTGGGGCAATTTACTTCATTAGGGATTGTCATGATAATGAAATTTCAAATTCTCTTTTCGTAAACAATTCCGTTAATGCAATAAGGTATTACAATGGCCCTAGCAACGATAATATAATCAATTCAGTATTCATCGACAATGGAGATGATGAAATTATTTATTCCTCATCAAGCACATTGTCTGCAAACTATAACTGGTTTGGAAATAATGCAAGCAATTTCAACGCAAGGCCTTATGTGAGTTCAAATATTAATATAACAAACTGGATGTTCTTAAATGCAACGGTCTCCAATAACACGGTTTATGTGGGTGATGAAAATAGTATTATTTTTGTTCTTGAGGTGTACGATTCTAATTCCGAAGCCATAATTGACGAGCAGTATCAAAACATTAATTGGATTAATTTAAATTTGACATCATATAATGAAAGCTTATCTAAAAATAATTCATTTATTAATGATGATATTGAATTTTTAGCTTCTGATGATGGAACCGGCAATATCACAGCCAGATATTTCACATCAGAATATACGGTAGAATTTTCAAATATCAAATATAATTCCAGTGTTTTTATTGATGATGTTAACAGCACTTACGGAACTGCAATTAACATAACTGCTAACTGTACTAATGCTTTAGGAATTGAAGCAGTTTTGCTTGATGAAAATGGAACTGACATTTCAGGGGATTATCTTGAAATCAATGGATTCAATATCACAATTTCTGTCATTGATGTGGGCAGATATACTCTGAATGTTACGACTATCGTAGGTAACAATTCTTATTCCAGCTCCAATTCAAGTATTATAACTGTCAGCAAGGCGAATTCTACGGTCAATATTGAGGATGTTGTCGTTAATTATGGTGAAATAATTGATGTTGTTGTTAGTTGTGAAAATGTTTCCAACATCTCTGCAGTTCTCTATGACAGTTTAGGAAATGTTGTTTATTCCAATATGTCTGTTGATGGATTCAATATCTCCATATCTAATCTGACTGTGGGTAACTATACATTAAACGTCACGGCCATTGTGGATAATAATTATAATGGGTCTTTCAATTCAAGCAGGATTACCGTAAATAAAGCTAATGCAACTTTAATTATTAATTCAACAGGAGATATTGATCCTACTGAAGAAGAGATAATTTCTGTTTCATTGTCTGGTGATGTTGATGGCAGTCTTGTCTATTACATCAATGGAGACTATTGTGGAAGTGTCGAAAACAATACTGTCGTACTAAATAACCTGACTGAAGGCAACTACACTGTCGTCATCGCTCTTGTCAACGACACTAATTATAATGAATGCTCTAATTATACAACATTCAGCGTAAATAAGGTCAATTCAACGGTTGATGTTTATGTGGAAAATATCAATGTCGGTGAAAATGCAACAGTATCCATATTGTTGCCTGGTGATGCAAGCGGTAATGTCACATTTGGCTTAAATGGTAACTATACTGTCATCGATATTAATGAAAGCACTGTTTTCGGATTGAATGGTGTTTTAAGCATGCCTATTGTTTTAAATTCCCTTGCTGCTGGAAATTATTCTGTTGAAGTCACGTATAATGGAAACTCAAAATATTACAAATCCGATTCAAGTGCAAATTTCACTGTCAATAAGATATCTGATTACAATATATCTTATATTTATGATGGACTTCTAAACGTTTCCCTTCCTCAGGATGCCGCTGGAAACGTGTCAGTTCAAATAGATAATTATACTTATGTCTCCCCAATAAATGAAGGCGTTGCATCAATCAACCTTTCTGATTTGGCTGCTGGAGATTATAATATAACGATTACTTATGATGGTGATGACATTTATAGTCCAATCGCAATAACAGGCAACATTTCAGTCCCGATTAAATATATGTTGATTGCCAATGATCTGGAAAAGTATTATGGCGGAAATGAAAGGTTTTACGCATATCTATATGATGAAAACGGATCTCCAATAGCTAATGAGAATATTACTATTTCAATAAATGGAGTATCATATGTAAAAACCAGTGATGAGAATGGTTCTGTATCAATTGGTATAAACCTGAATTGTGGAGAATATGCAGTTTCAACATCATATGGCGAATTAACTTTAAATTCCACAGTCACTGTCTTATCCACAGTCATCGGTAATGATATAGTAAAAGTCTTTAGAAATGACACTCAGTATTGTGCAACATTTTTAGATTCATCAGGAAACTATTTGCCAAACGGCACTGAAGTGATATTCAACATTAACGGTGTTTTCTACACTCGTTTGGTAAATGATGAGGGTAAATCCAAGTTAAACATTAATCTGAATAGTGGTGAGTATATCATAACAGCAACAAATCCTGTTACCGGACAAAACTATTCGAATAGTATTAAAGTCACACCTAGAATAACTGAAAACACAGATCTTGTCAAATATTTCAAGAACGATTCACAATATGTTGTAAGGCTAATTGGGGATGATGGAAATCCTGTGGGTTCCGGTGAAATGGTTACCTTTAATATTAACGGAGTATTCTATAACAGAACTACCAACGAATCAGGATATGCAAAACTGAATATCAATCTATATTCTGGAGATTATGTTATCACTGCAGAATATAAAGGATTTAAAGTATCCAATAATATCACAGTCTTGCCTATTCTTTATGCAGAAGATCTTGTGATGTCATATATGGACGGCACAACTTTTAATGCAAAACTCCTTGATGGTCATGGGGACGCATTTGCCAATGAAAAAGTTCAGTTCAACATTAATGGTGTACTTTATTATAGGGCCACGAATTCATCAGGCATTGCTAAGTTGAACATTAATCTAATGCCTGGCGAATATGTTATAACTTCCTCTTATGGGGATTATAATATTGCAAACACAATCTTAATTAGGGAAGTTCAGTGATTTATGAACTTACCTTTTCTTTTTTTGATAAAAATATTTATAACATTTTAAACACAAAACTTTTATCATGGCTAAAGATGATAGAAGCGCATTGAATCCATTCACCGGAAAAAAGCATTATGATAATGTAAATGACGATAAATTTCTTGCAGAGTGTTATCAGGAATACTACAATATTGTTAACAAGGCACAAATTGTCGATAATACCAGGGAAGGTCAACTGATTGCACAGGTAGCAACAAATCTAATCAATGCGGTTTATGATTATCTCTCTTCAATTGGAAGAACAGATTATGTTGAAGATTATTATGACTGGGAATTTCATTTGCTTTTAGATAACACGGTCAATGCATTTTGCATACCTGGAGGTAAAATTGCAGTTTATTCCGGTATTTTATCTGTTGCAAATAATGAAGAGGAATTAGCTTTTATCTTAGGTCATGAAATGGCACATGCCCTGCTTGACCATACCAGAACTCGTATGAGCGCCCAAAATACTAAGGATACATTGGCGTCAGTTTCATGGATTGGAAGTTTTGCTTTCGATTTGCTTGGCATGGGTGAAGTTGGCAGTCTTACAAGAGCTGCTGTCAATACTGCAAATATAGGTTCTCAATTCCTGCTGCTGAATCCATGGGGAAGAGACCAGGAACTTGAAGCCGACAGATTGGGAATGCTGATTATTCATTGGGCAGGATATGATATTTCTGGAGTTCCAGCATTCTGGCAGAAGATGAGTGGTCAGAATGCCAATAATTTCGATTTTTTCTCAACGCATCCTGCTGATGAAAAAAGGATTAACGTAATGAGGTCTTTGGTTTTGGAGATTGAAGAGGGAATTGACTATTCAAAACCCGTATTGGCGGACAGTCCTAAAGCGAATTTCGCACCTAAAATCGAAAGTGCCTCTACAAAAGTATGTCCTGAATGCGGAAATAATGTAGAAAAAGACGCGATTTTCTGCACGAATTGCGGAACAAAATTTGATGAATCCCTGTTCTGTCCGAATTGTGGTGTAAACATTAAAGAGGATGATTCTTTCTGCACTTCATGTGGATTCAAGCTAACCAAGGAAATGAAATGTTCTAACTGCGGTCAAAAGGTTAATGAAGGCGATGTCTTTTGCACAAATTGTGGAAATAAACTTTAATTATATGTTACAAATATATAATTTGATTTAAATGAATATTATTGAAAAGATTCCGATTCCTATTTCTGGCTTGATTTTGGCCATATTATCTTTAGGAAATTTACTGCAAGTTTATGCTCCTTTTTTCAAGGTTTTATGTGGTATTGTTGGTTTTGTTTTAATAATTCTGCTTGTTTTTAAAGTTATTTTATACCCTAAAGACGTGAGGAGGGATTTGTCAAACCCGATAATCCTGTCGAATTCAGGTACTTTTTCAATGGCTTTGATGGTTTCATCTACATATATTAGTTCATTTAATGGTACTTTGGCAATAGGTGTTTGGATTTTAGGTGTAGCTTTACACATTCTATTAATTGTATGGTTCACCTATCGTTATATCATACGTAATTTCGATATAAATGTGGTCTATCCTAGCTGGTGGATAGTCTTCATTGGAATTACGATGGGTGCGATTACCGCACATGTTCATGGCCTGTTTGAAATAGGATTCATATTTTTCCTGTTCGGCTTTGTATCAATGATTATCACATTGCCATTGGTCATCTATAGATATGTTAAATATCCTAATGAACTGGATCAAAACAAGCCACTGATTTGTATCTTCACAGCTATTTTCAGCATTCTGATAGTAGGTTATACCAATTCATTCAGCAACATTTCATATGAATTTCTAATGATGTTGTATTGCATTGCATTTCTGTTATTCTTATTCGCTTTTTACAAGGTTATTCAGTATAGGGGCCTTGATTTCTACCCTAGCTTTTCAGCATTCACATTTCCATTTGTCATAACTGCTATTGCTTCCTCAGAAGTTTATGCAATTAATCAAAGTTTCATTTTTAATATAATAATTCCAATTCAGGCATTAATTGCGGGTGTTTTGGTAATCTACGTATTCTGTCGCTATTTAAAATTTTTTATTGAATGATGTGAAATTGATTTACCTATAATATTTAAATACTATTTGCTTACATAATTAATATTGAAAATTAAAAAAATCCATATTTTTTTTAATTATTCGTGTGCGAAATTTTGATTTGGATTTGTAGATTTTCTACTTTTCTAAATTATTATCTTTTTTTCTAATTTAATTATCAGTGAGTATTTCTTACCATATCTGTTATTTAATAGTATTCAAGTTTAAATATAAAATTCAAGATATGGAAGTATATAGTATTTCTAATAATATTATTGAAATTTTAAGGAGGTATTATTTATCAACAAAAAAATCATGTTTTCTCTGATTTTAGTCCTGTTGATATTATCAATTGGCGCAGTTTCTGCAAATGATAATATTTCGGAAAATGAAATTTCTATTTCCGATTCTGATTTTATTGGCGCTTCATTTTCTGATTTACAGACTATAATCAATGAGGATACGGGCGGTGAAATTAATTTAACTGAAGATTATACCTATAGCTCTTCAGATGGAGTCATATCTATCGATAAACAGATAACAATCAATGGTAATAGTCATATAATCGATGCCAATGGAGCATCATCAATATTCAATATTACAGGCTCAAACATTATTCTAAACAATCTGACCATAACTAATGTCAACATCACAACCGGAAAAACGAATGCTATTTTATGGAATGGTGATAACGGTCAGTTAATTAACTGTAATATTTCAAACAATTATGTTTCCCAGTTTTTAGGAGCAATCGTTTATTGGAATGCTACTGGCGGTTTAATTGATGAGTGTACTTTCACTAACAATGACTTGTCAAGCAATCAGGCATCAATATCATATCCAGTATTGTGGTTTGGTGATGACGGAGTAATATCAAACTCCACGTTTATTAATAACTCAGGAACCGTTAACGGCGGAGCTGTCTTTTGGGGTGGCGGAGCTGACAATGGTTTGATTTATAACTGTACTTTTATCAATAATACTGCATGGTATGGTGGTGCTGTCTATTGGAATGGTGCAAACGGTACAGTTTCAAAATCTTATTTTGAATCTAACAGTGCAATATCTTATTTAAGTAACCAATTCCAGGGAGGAGCTATTTACTGGTACTCTCAAGATGAAAACGGATTAATAACAGGTTGTGTGTTTACTAATAACACTGCAGCAAGCGGTGAGGCAATAGCTATTGGAAGTGACACCTTTTTAACTTTGGAAAATTCCGTTTTCATAGGCAATGACTTGAATAATTCAAACACTGTAAATGCTACTACTGACACTGCTTCCGCTATGGCCAATGGTAATTGGTGGGGCAATACAATTGACAATCTAATAGAATCCCCAAATACTGGGGGTAATGTAACTGTAGACAATTGGTTATTCCTGAATGTCACTGCAAATCCTACAGAAATTTACGTTGGCAAGAATTCAGTAATTACTGTTGACCTGACACATATAGTTGATAGTGAAGGTTCAATTTCACAAGCGGAAGACTATGAATTGCATGATTCAGATTTGTATGTTGTGGATGTAGTTGGCGGAAGCGTTAACGAAACAGTTATCTCATTTACAAACGGCAGTGCAGACATCAATTATATTGCAGAAGAAATCGGCAACGGATCTTTAACAGTAAATCTTTTAGGTCTTGATTTCACATTCGATTTTGTAATCAACATTTCTTCATTATATGTATATGCTGATGATATCTACATCGGTCAGAATGCAACAGTTTATGCAGTTTTACCGTCCGATGCAACAGGAAATGTATCAATAATTATAAATGATAATGAAACTTTTATTATAGAGTTAACATCAGGAAAAGGCAATAGAACAATCTCTAATCTGGAGATTGGAAATTACACTATTTTCGGATATTACGAAGGTGATGATGTCAATCCTGAAAGTAACTATACAAATACTTTCAATGTTTTATCAAAGATAACTGTCGATATAGATGCAAATGACACTACAACTTATGAAAGTAAAGGTTTATCATTGGATATAATTCTTTCAGAGGACATAACAGATAATGTGACTGTCATTTTCGATAATTCCACATACACTGTTGAAATCGTTGAGGGCACTGGTGTTTATACTAATTCCAATATCTCTGCAGGAGAATATGAACTTAATATTTACTATGCTGGTGATTATAAATACGAATCCGCTAATGCTACAGTAAACATCACAGTTCTTGAATCTGAAGGCGTTACATTAACTGCTGATAATTTAACGAAGTATTATAAAAACTCCAAAAAATTTGTTGTTAATTTAACTGATAGTCAGGGAAATCCTATTTCAAACCAAAGCATTCAGATAACTATAAATGGTGTTGGTTATAACCGTACAACTGATGATTCCGGTTCAGCTTCCATTGCAATTAATTTGGCTGCTGGAACTTACGAAACTGCTGTTTACTATGATGGCGGTGATGGAACATACGACACTGCGGATATCAATCGTACAATAACAATACTTACCACAGTCAACGGTACTGATGTTACTAAAGTCTTTAGAAATGCTACCCAATATTATGCAACATTCAGGGATAGCGACGGCAATTATCTGGCTGATGGAGCTGAAGTAACATTCAATATTAATGGTGTGATGTATACTCGTTTGGTTAATGGCAGTGAAGGAAAAGCCAAGTTAAATATTAACTTAAATAGCGGTACATATATTATCACAGCTATCAACCCTAATACAACCCAAATGAGTTCAAATATCATCACAGTAACCGGCAAAATTGTGGAAAACAGTGATTTAACAAAATATTACAAAAATGATTCACAATATGTTGTACGTTTAGTTAATGATGACGGAACTTATGCCGGTGCAGGAGAAGTTGTAACATTCAATATCAACGGTGTATTCTATAATAGGACCACCAATGAATCAGGTTATGCGAAATTAAACATTAACCTATATTCTGGAGACTACATTATTACTGCAGAATATGGGGGTTATAAAGTCTCAAACAATATTACCGTATTGCCTATATTATATGCAGAAGATATTGAAATGAGCTATAAGGACGGAACTACTTTTGACGCCAAACTTCTTGATGGCAAGGGTAATCTGTTAGCCAATGAAACTTTACAGTTTAATATTAATGGTGTATTATATGATAGGGTAACTAACTCTTCAGGTGTTGCAAGTTTAAATATTAACTTAATGCCTGGTGAATATATCATTACTTCATCATATAATGGATATAATATCGCAAACACTATAAAAATCAATTAGAGGAATTATTTTCCTCATTCTTTTTTTTTAAAACTCAATAGCATCAAAGAAATTATTTATATCGTATCTTTGTCCTGTAAATAGGATGATGTCATCTTCCAGGAACTGGAAATCACGGTCAATATATATTATAGTATCATTGTCACGGATTACACTTGTTATTGTCAGATTATTTTCTTCAAATGGGAAATCGCTTATATGAGCATCATTATAGACTCTTACGGAATCAAGTTCAACTTCAGTGAATGAATTGCTCAGGTATGCTGATACGTCCTCTGAGGATACGCTACGGAATGCGTCGTAGTTGTCTGATCTTAAATTGTTGACTGCATCAGCTATTTCGTCCATGTCTTTGTTGTAATAATCCATGATTCTTGTAAACATTAGGATACTTGTTTCAAACTCTTTTGGAATTACTTCGTCGGCTCCGGCTTCAATAACCTCTTCGATATTTTTCAGGTATTTGGTTCTCACGATGATGTGGATATCAGGGTTCAGTCTCCTTGCAGTATCGATTGTTTTAAGAGTACCTTCATAGGTTGAAGCAGATATGACGATACACTGTGCACTGGTTACTCGAAGTTCCTTTAAAACACTTTCATTTGATGCGTTACCATATATAATCGGAACACCTAAAGCCTGCTGCTGTTCAACCACTATAGGGTTCATGTCAACTGCAAGCATAGGAACTTTGAACTGGTTAAATGCCTTTGTCATCTGCTTTCCGATACGGCCCATACCAACCAGAATAACATGGTCTTCAATAGGTTGTTCGTCCTCTATCTCTTCAGGAAGTGATGTTAACTCCTCATCAACCTGGAAATAGCTGATTTTTGAGAATTTTTTGATAATTTTTGGAGTAAGCTTCTGCAGGAAGGGTGTTGATGACATCGTCAAAATGCTCACTCCTAAAAATATGGAGAAGAATTCGTTAGTCATTAAACCATATTTCATTCCTTCATTCGCAAGGACGAATGAAAATTCCCCAATCTGGCTTAAAAGGATAGCTATTGAAATTGAAATTTTTGTCGGAAGCTTCAGTGCCATGCCCGTTATCAGTGTTGCCGTAAAGTTGATTATAAGAATTATTGCTGTTAAAAGCAAAATAATGCCTATGTTGTACAGAAATAGGTGCAGGTTAACCATCAATCCGATACTGATGAAGAACAAACTCATGAATACATCCTGGAACGGCTGGATGTAACCTAAAGTCTGGTGAGAATATTCCGTATTGGAAATGAGCAGTCCGGCAATGAACGCACCAAGTTCTGGTCCGATTCCAATCAGGCTTGTTGCAAATGTTGTCCCCATACAGATGAATAATGTCAGAAGCATGAAGAGATCTCTATTTTTGGTTTTGGCCGCATCTCTTAAAGCCAGCGGAATAAACCATTTTGCTCCAATGAATATTAATACTGCCAGACCTACCAGCTTAACAATGACTTCAGGTATTGTGTGAAGTTCAATTGTCTGACCGCCAAGAAGCGGCGTAAGCAATATGACGATAATTACTGCAATGTCCTGGAATATCAAAATACCTAAAGTTACTCTTCCCTGAATGGAGTGGGTCAGGTGTTTCTGCTGCATTATCTTCATCACGATTGCAGTACTTGAGAATGATACCAGAAATCCTAAAAAGATTGCGCTGTTCAGGGCAAGTCCCATTGCAAGACCTAAAAATGTTATTAAAATAGTTGTGATACTAACTTGCAGTATACCTCCAATCAGTGCATAATGCTTGATTGCAGAAAACTTCTCAACTGAAAATTCCAGTCCTATAATGAATAATAAAAATACTACGCCCAGCTCTGATAATGTTGAAATCATACTTGTATCGTTAATTACATGTCCAATAACGATTCCGGTAATGAATAAACCAATCATGGTGGGTAATCTAAGTTTATTAAAAATTAAAAGAACTATTACTGCAGTAATTAAAATCACTGCCATATTTTGCAATAATAAAATGTTCATAATTTTGAGATTCCTTAAAACTATTGTTATAATATCTGTTTTTGATATTATATAAAGTTTGAATAGTTAATGAATTAAAAAAATAGAGTTAAAGTAGATATTTATAATCTACTTACTTTAATTAATGATTCAATAGGCACTTCTTCGATTTCAGAAAGACCTGCTTTGTCAATCAATACGGTAACACAGGTAGGTTCTCCGCCCTGGTCTTTAACGGTATGGATAACTTCACGTACAGTTTTTCCGCTGGTAATGACGTCATCCACAATAATGACTCTTTTGCCTTCAACAGATCCGAAATTAGTACTTATTGTACCTTCGTCATCGGTTTTGTCCTGGTCTTTTCTATGTTTGTTCGGGTGGAAAATAGCTATTGAAGTGTCGATTCCGGTCATATCTTCAACGTAATCAGCCATTGTTGTTGCAAATGGAACTCCGCTAACTGCAATTCCCAAAACAACATCTGCTTCACCGTGTGATAAAGCCAAGTCACTTAAAGCACCTGAAACATAGCTTAAACGGGTTGAATTTCCGCCGATACTTTTCCAGTTGATAGCAAAGTCTCCTGGTGATTCGGCTTTCACTTCATCGACTTTCTGAAGGGTCAGCCATCTTGCGGTGTCCATACTTACATTAAGTTCGTCAGCTATTTCTCCGGTTGTAAATCCGTGCTGTCTAAGTTCTTGAGCCTTTTGTATTAATTTATTTTTCATAAATATCCCTATTCCTCAAGTTCATCTAAACTGATTGGTCTGTGTTCTTTAGATGATTTGTTCGCTGCTATTACCATTTTAAGAGCTTTAAGTCCGTCTTCACCAGTAATTTCTGGTTCTTCTTCATTAACAACAGCATTTAAGAATGATTTTAATTCACCTTTGAGAGGTTCTTCATGCTTGATTTGAATATCCTGTGCAAACTTACCGTAAACATCAATGCTCTGTTTGATATAATCTACAGAGATAATACCGTCAGTTCCTGTAAGTTCGAGTTCTCTCCTTTTATATGGTGTTAACCAGTTAACTTCGATAATACCTGTTGATTCATTGTCGAAACTTACCATGATTTCTGCATGATCTTCAAATTCACAGTCATCCAATATGCTGTTCATTGTACCGTAGACTTGAGTAATGTTTTCTTCAAACAGGTAATTCATTATATCTAAATCGTGAATAGCTAAATCTATTGAAACACCTACATCTTTTATTCTAGGTGGGAGTGGCCCTACTCTTTTAGCGAATGCAGATACTATGTCTCCAATAACTCCATCATCAATAAGCTCTTTCGCTTTTTGAACAGCAGGATTGAATCTTTCAACATGTCCTGTTGCAAGAATTACGCCAGCTTCTTTTGCAGCAGCAATCATTTCTTCAGCTTCTTTTAAAGTAAATGCGATTGGTTTTTCAACTAATACATGTTTTTTATTTTTTATAGCTTCCATTACGACCGCATGATGGAAAGTAGTTGGAACACAAACACTAACCACTTCAATTTCAGGATTTGCAAGTAGTTCGTTGTAATCGGTGTAGCCTTTTGCACCATATTTTCGCTCAATTTTTTTAAGTGCCCTTTCACTTACGTCTGAAACAGCAATCAAATTAGCTTCTTCCATTTTATGGTATACACGGACATGGTTTTCACCCATCGCCCCTACTCCGATAACTCCTACATTAACAGTTCTCAATTTAATTCCTCCACTTAAACATAGTCCTCGAATACTCTCCCAATCTTACTACCCAATTCAATTGCATTTTTAATTGAACCAGTTTCAGTTTGTTCTTTTAGGATTTCTCCGTCTCTTGTTAGTAATATTGAGTAAATATTAAATTTTTTATCTTTCATTTGTGCTATTGAACCGATTGGCCATTGACAGCCAACTCCTAATTCCTCTAACACTTTTTTTTCTGCAAATGCTTCCTGCATTGAAGTATAATCATTCAGTTTTGATATGATTCCTTTTTTATCAGAATCTTTTCTGGTAATTATTGCTAGCGCTCCTTGTCCGGCAGGGGGTGTAATGTAATCCACTGGAAATATAGTTTTGATATGTTCGGTCAAACCTAATCTTTTCAGTCCAGCTTCTGCCATTATTGTAGCATCCAAATCACTTTCAAAGACTTTATTAACTCTTGTTTCAATATTTCCTCTTATTGGTTTGAGTTCAAAGTCTTTTTCGTAATGATTGCAGAATGCTTCGCGTCTGAGACTGCTAGTTCCTAGTTTGGAGCCAGGTTCTAATTCGTCCCAGGTCTTATCGGAAATTAATACTTCACGTGGAGATTCACGAATCGGAACAGCCACAATCTCTAAATCTTCATCTAATTCTGTTGGCAAATCCTTAAAACTATGTACGGTAAAATCTACTTCTTCATCTAAAAGCGCAACATCCAATTCTTTGGTGAAAAGTCCTTTTGAATCCATATTGTACAATTGGGAAGTGGTGATTTTATCTCCTTTCGTTTTAATGATTTCCAGGTCAATTTTTTCTCCAGTTATCTTGGATAGGTCTTGACATACTTGTTTTGTCTGTGCAAGAGCTAATTGACTTCCTCGTGTTCCTACTATCAAATTTATCTCTCCAATTTTTTAAAAAGCATTGCAAAAAATTTTTTATTTTTTCTTTATTTTGCATATAAGTTTTAACTTATAACTTATTAAAAATTTACACAATATATTCTATTTTTAATTATAATTAAATGTTTCAATTTTTAGTTAAAAAAAGATTACCTTTTTGATAGTTTTCTATAATCAGACCTATAAATAAAGAGTAAATTTTTATTATTTTCAAAAGCCAGCTCATAAACTTTATTATAATCTTCAATAAATCTGACTTTTTTGCTGATTTTATTCAAAATGCTTTTACCAACTTCTCCTGTCAGAATTATTTCTTCATCTAAATTATCAATTAATTTGCCAACGGTATCCTCATCTATTTCCTCACAGGTTATTCCATAATCCCCGCCAATTGAAATAAGGTAATCGGATTTATTTTCAAGCATATTAATGGATGCTTCAATGGCTTTTGTATTGATTCCTGGATTTATCTCTTCAATAATGACCCTATTTCCAATAATGCGTTTATTTGTTCTTCCTGGAATTCCTTTATAATTTTCAAGTCCGTTAATTATTTTATCTTCATCAATATTGAGGGATAATGCCACTCCTACAACTCCTAAAACGTTTAAAACATGGTGTGGGCCTGGAGCAAATGTTTTTATTGTGATATCTCCATTAACTGATTTTTGATTTTTTGTACTGATATTTCTGAACTTAATGTCAATGACTGTTTCATCAAGAGAATAATTAACATTACTAACGTACAGGTTTGCAGTTTCATCATTGATGCTGAATGAATTGACTGCAGGATGTTTGATGTCATTATAATACTTATCAAGGGATTCCTTTTCACACCAGACAATATTACAGTCGAATACCTGTTTTTTTGCAATGCTTGCTCTAGACCTGTTTTTTGCTATCGGATAATCTTCAACAATATTTGTTAAAAGACCCACATCACCGATGCCACATGCACCAAGTGAACTTTCAAAAATGGCACAGTTATATATTCTGTCCTTGACTTCTCCACCGCAGACAGGATTTGCTAATTTATATGCCAGATCAACACTTTCCTTTATGTTTGCAGGTGTTATTGAAATATTTTTCTGTAAAACTATCTCTTTTCCGTCCTCATAAATAAGAGCACCTAAGCTGGATAGAATCAGTGGGTTTTTATCCATCAATATTTCCTTAAGCATGAATGCGCAGCTGGTTTTTCCTTTGACTCCGGTGATTTCAATCTTGTCGATGTCATCTCCCCATCCGTTTAAAATTTCCCCAATCGCTTTGTGGTGTGTTGTGAATGTGTAGTTTAGGGAAGGGTTGTATTTTTTTATATCTTCATGCGTTAATGGAAGATGAATCGGGTAAATTACTTTCAATTCACCTTCAAATTCTTTTAAATCTTCCAGCTGAATTAATTTGATATTATAAACTTCAAGCATTCTTTTATCAATGCCTTTTAAAGTGTTGTAAATGTCATAGCAGTAAACTTCATGTCCCTTTTTTGCTAGGCTTACTGCAATCTTGACTCCTCCGTGAGTTAAATCTATCACGAGCGTTTTCATCTATAAACACCTGGAGTCCTTATTGATACCGCCTTCTTTCAATTTATCTTTAACTTTCTCGTAGAAGTATTTGCTGCTTGTTCTGATAAAGAAAACATCTTTGTATGCTTTTTTGAATTTGATTTCTTCAAGATAATCTGCTTCTTCATTGATTTGTCCGTCCATAACGAATACCGCACTCTTACCTTTTTTAAGCAATTTTACAGTTATTTCACTGTTGTCTGATACGATAAACGGTCTTGCGCCTAACTTATATGGGCAAATTGGTATGATAATGAATCCTTCAAGTTTCGGATCAACAATAGGTCCTCCTGCAGACATTGCATAAGCTGTAGAACCGCTTGGTGTGGATATAATTAGTCCGTCAGCCCTCACTTCTTCAATGGTTTCTCCATCCACCTGTATTTCGAAGTGCAGCATTTTTGCGGGCTTGTTTGTCATTATAACCACTTCATTCATTGCAGTGAACTCATGATTTTCGTGGGAAACGGCCAATTTTGTTCTTTTTTCTTTGTAGTAATCGCCTCTAAGCACAGCATCCAATGCATTGAATGAGTCTTTAACTTCAATATCTGTTAAGAATCCGACAGTTCCCATATTGATACCGAATAATGGAGTTTCCTCTTTAAGTTTTGCCTGTGCCCTAAGCAATGTTCCGTCACCGCCTAAAACAACCGCCATGTCACATCTGAATTCATTGATGTCCTTTGATAGTTTTCTGAAGTCCATGTTCAGGTTCAAATCCTTTAATGATTCGGCCATTTCCGGTGATTCCTTAATTACCTTGGCAATAATTTTTTCAAGTTTCGGATTTTCCTTCAGTTCTTCCAGCTTGACGGCCAGCTGTTTGTCGATTTCAATTTCAACGCCGTTAGTCAAAAAGTAGTCTGTAAGTTTTGCTGAAAACAAAATTGCTTTTGCCTGGTCAATACGGCTTACAATACCGACTTTTCCAATAACATCTGCCTGATTGTCATTTAAGATATTGATTATCTGTTTGTGAAGGATTTTGTTGTTTGCAGCTACTACAATAGCCTTTTCATGGATGCTTAATTTGTTGGTTAACTTTTCTCCGTGTTTTGTGGTGATTATTGCTCCTGCCTCTTCAACGATTAGCTTGGATGCTGCAATATCAATTATTCTGCTTCCCCTTAAATCGAGAAATGCATCATATCTTCCGCTTGCAACATAGGACAATTCTAATACTACAGAACCTAATACTCTCATTCTTCTTGCATTGTCCACTAACTTTGAAGCGGATGATGTTCCACTCTTGGTAAATCCTCCTAAGGTCATTTGGCTGATGTTTACGACTTTGCTTGGATGAACTCTTTCATTGTTTAGCCAACATCCTTTGCCTTTTTCAGCTTCAAAAAAGTTACCGTTTCCGAAATTGCTGATAAAACCCAGTTCAACATCATCTAATGTGGCCAGTCTTCCTTCAGGAACATTTGCAACAGCTATTGAAATTCCGTATGCGGGAATTTCTTTGATTGCATTGCTTGTACCGTCAATAGGATCAACTAAAAATATGAATTTAGGTCTTTCTTCCTCAGGAATATCGTCACGCCTTAGTTCTTCAGTTAAATTGATGCTTCTTTTTGTTCCTTTTCCAAGTTTCAGTTCTCCAACTTCTTCACTGATTATGTATGATAGCACCGGTGCGTTTTTTAGGATGTTAATCAGTTCATCTTCTGCTATGATGTCAATATATGATGTTGGTGTTCCGTCTGCACCTATTTTCACTTTTTCGCCGGATTCCGGTTTCCCGACATATGGCCTTATTGCCCTACTCACTTCCTTTATTATTTCGTAAGCCAAATCTGTAGCTATCTTTTTATCTTTAGCATCCATACTATCACTCTTCTAAATAAACAACTGAAGCTACAACAGAAGCGATTTTATCAACAGTTGTTGTAGCCACTTCAACTATCAATTCATTTATTTCAACATCACGTTTTTCCATCATGTATGTGACCATGAATTCCGCTTCATCAATCAAATCGTTTTTATTCTTGTTTATTCCGGTTGTTTCAACAACGCAGCCCAATTCATCCCCAATAGCTACCGCCACAACTGCAGTTATCACATCTCCGGGATGGTCTGAAGTAATCTCTGACAATACACAATTGACCATGGAACCCGCTTCAAGTTCAGGCAATTCCTCAATTTCAGCATTTCCCGCAAGCATGCTTGACACTTTAATCAGATTAACATCACCAATTCCCGCATCGCTTAACGCATTGTCAAATGCATTCAATTTTGTAGGTCCTTCATCTTTTCCACTAACAATAGCTATTTTCATTTTATCACTAATTTTATTATATACTTTTTAACTAATATATGATTATGATTTTAAATAAATATGTTTCATTAGTAATTACGGGAGTTTTATTTTTAATGCTAATGCTTTTATTATCATCTATCGTGTTGATAGTCAATCCTGGAATGAATATAGTTTATTCAGGTATTATTATAATCGCATTCGTCTTTATTTGTAGAGCTTTCTACAATTACCTGAGAAATGATGACCAATACAAAAATACAAGAAAAAGATCTTCCGATATCAAAGGAGAGTCCTATATAAGCAAAGGTGAAAACGATATCAAAAAAGTATTCATAATAATTTGGGTTTTTTTAATGACAATCCTTCTGGCAATTTCAATGTATTTGGTTGCTTAAATCGAATACTTTATATAAAATTGTTAATATAATTATTATTAATCTAAAATAATACTTATTATAGATTATAAAATCTGGAATTTATGGAGGAAAATTAATGTCAACTAAAGTTGTAGAGATTAAAACATTAAAAGTCGGTAAATATATCGTATTAGATGGAGAAGCATCTAAAATCACTAGTTTAACTACCTCATCCCCTGGTAAACACGGGGCTGCTAAAGCAAGATTAGAAGCAGTAGGTATTTTTGATAACCAAAAAAGAAGTATCGTTAAACCTGTAGATACTAAAGTGGATATTCCTATCATCGATAAAAGAGTAGGTCAGGTATTATCCATCCAAGGTGACAATGTTCAGTTAATGGATATGGAAAGTTACGAAACCTTAGACTTACCAATGCCTGATGAATTAAAAGACCAAATTACCGAAGGTATCGAAGTAGACTACATCGTAGCTTTAGGTAATATGAAAATCATGAGAACTAAATAAGTTCTCTACTTTACTTTTTTTATAGATATATTATGCTATTGAATACTTACGAACCGTGGAAATTCGCATTTTCTGCAGAAACTGATTTTGAAAATATAAAAAAGGGTTCATATGGCATAATCGGTGTTCCGTTTGACAGTACCACGTCCTATCATTCAGGTTCAAGGCTTGGGCCTGTCGTTGTTCGTGAAGCGTCATACGGCTTTGAAAATTATAACATTAACTTCAACACTTCTCTGGATGCAGTTTTTTATGATTTCGGTGATGTTAACGTTGTTCCTGGAAACTGCAGGGCAACATGTGAAATCGTAGAGGATACAGTAAATGAATTGTATGATTTGGGCATAAAGCCGATTACTATTGGCGGAGAGCATTCAGCTTCAATTGGTGTAATCAAAGCATTGTCCGAAAAGTATGATAAACTGACTGTTGTGCATCTTGATGCTCACAGGGATTTGGCATTTGAATTTATTGGTGAAAAGTATTCTCATGCAAGTGTTATGAGAAGAGCTCATGAGTTTGGTGTCGATTTGGTTCAGATTGGTATAAGATCTTCTTCAAAAGATGAGGAAGACTTTGTAAAATCAACATATAACATTCAGACATTTAAGAACAAGGACGTTCACCGTCATATGGATGCCGTTGAATATTACCTGACAACCGTTGAAACTCCAATCTATTTATCCATTGATATGGACGTTTTGGACCCGGCTATTGCTCCTGCTGTGGGAAATCCTACTCCTGGAGGATTGTTCACAACAGAAATTGAGGATGTCATCAAGGCATTGTCATATAAGGATGTTGTTGGAATGGATGTTGTCGAAACGGCAAGCGACAGATTAGGCGACAGCACTGCTGTGGCGGCAGCAAAAATAATTTATGACTTCTTGTCTTTGATTTAAATGAAGCTTAAGGCACCCATCATTATTGAAGTTATTTTTTTATTAATCGGATTTTTAATTTATTTCATATCCGGCAATGACTTCTATATCTATAATTTCGTATATATCGGAACAGCACTAGCAATAGGTATCGGTTTGCTTTCCAACGGATATAGGTATGGACGTAATGTTGTAATGATTGGAATCGGCTGTTATATCCTGATTTTTTTAGGAATAATAAATCATGAAAACATGCTGATGTCCGGTTTCTGGTATTATCTCTTTTTGGGAGTATTTGAAGCTGCCGTAATACATTTTCTGGTAGCAAAAATCATCGGACCCTTCCTTTTCGGACGTGGATGGTGCGGTTACGCATGCTGGACAGCAATGATTCTTGATTTGCTTCCTTATAAGGTACCCCAAAGTCCCAGAAAAAACTTCGGTTATGTTAGATATGTACTTTTTATAGCTATATTGTTCTTTGTTTCAGGATTATTCATATTAAATGTATCCAACCTGGAATCAATCATATATTACACATTCATTGTCGGTAATGTTATTTATTATGTTTTAGGAATTTCTCTAGCATTCATATTAAAGGACAACCGTGCTTTCTGCAAATATATCTGTCCGATTACAGTATTCTTGAAGCCAACAAGTTACTTCTCTTTGTTGAGGGTGACTGTTGAAGAGGACAAATGCATCAGCTGCGATAAATGCCTGAAAAACTGTCCTATGGATGTGGACATGCTTAACAATTCACGAAAAAGGGAAAACGGCACTGAATGCATATTATGTATGGAATGTGTTAGAAACTGTCCTTCCAACGCTTTGGATTTGTAAAATTAGTATTCGTCTTTGACTTTATTAAGATAATATGTTCCTTTGTCTGTAATGCTGTAGAATCTGTATCTTTTATCTTCTTCATTAAGACAGACGACTAATTCAGCATCTTTTAAGGTTTTTAAATATTTGGAAACATGGTTGCTGTTGTCCCCAATATCCTTGCTGATTTTGGATGGTATTTTATCTTCAAATTCTAGAGATTTCAATACTTCAACTCTCTTTTTAGAACGAAGTAATAAAGATATTACTCTCATATCATCTTTCATATCCATATTACTATATTGCTTTCATCTTATTTTTATTATTTCGTATATGCTATTAGCATGATAATAGCATTATTTTTATTTTCACGATATGGATTTTTCAATAGCATTAAATATTTCATTAACCATATATATTTATATTAACTATATTGGAGCAAAATATTATGAATAAGAGAACTATAAGCCTTTCAGGCCATATTATTGACTCATTGACATTAACTAAAACAATGGCGATAATTATGGACAAAGGCGGAGAATTTGATATATTAGAAATTGATGTTGGAAGAAAAAAATCAGATATCAGTAAAGCGAAAATTGAAGTTTCTGCTCATTCTCCCGAATTATTGGAATCTATTTTAGATGAATTGTCTGTTCTTGGTGCGTCAATCGATGAACTTAAGGAAGTTCAGCTTGTTGCATCCACAAAAGATAAAGTTGCTCCTGAAGGTTTTTATTCTTCATCTAATCATACAACCCATATTTTCTATAAAGGAAACTGGATTCCTGTAGAGGATATTGAAATGGACTGTCTGGTTGTTGTTGATGAGGACAAGAATCGTGCTTTTGTAAAACCAATAGCTGATGTCAAATCAGGCGATAAGATTGTTGTCGGTTTGGATGGTGTCAAGGTCACGCCTCCTCACAGGTCAAGAGATGAACAGCAGGTATTTGAATTCATGAACAGTGAAGTTTCATCCGAAAAGCCTTTAATGAACCTAATCAATGGTATTGCTAAGGAAATGAAGGAAATTAAGGCTCGCGGTGGAAAAATAGGCATAGTCGGAGGACCGGCTATCGTTCACACGGGTTCAGGCAAATATCTCGCATCCTTGGTAAAAGACGGATATATTGATGTTATCATGGCTGGAAACGCTTTGGCCACTCACGATATTGAATCCAATCTCTTCGGAACATCATTGGGTATTGAAGTTGAAACCGGTAAGATTGTTGCACACGGCCACACTCACCATATGAGGGCAATAAACAGAATCAACCAATCCGGTTCTATCAGGGACGCTGTTGAGGACGGAACCCTTACAGGCGGAATAATGTATGAATGTATAAAAAACGATGTTCCATTTGTTCTTGCAGGATCCATTCGTGATGACGGACCTCTTCCTGATGTCATAACAGACACTGCAGAGGCACAAAAGATAATGAGAAAATATGCTCAAGAAGTTGACATGGTAATTATGATTGCTACAATGCTTCACTCAATCGCAACAGGCAATCTACTCCCTTCAAGAGTTAAAAGTATCTGTGTGGATATCAACCCATCTACAGTTACCAAACTGTCCGATAGGGGCAGTGCGCAGGTTGTTGGTATTGTTACAGATATCGGTACATTCCTGCCACTTCTTTACAATGCATTAAAAGATGATTAAAATGACATTTACAGCTTATATTTTGGATGTTTTAACTAACTCAGTTTATCCTGCAAGAATCACTGTCGAAAATGGTATTTTCAAACAGATTGTTCCAATAATTGTCGATGGTGAAATTAAAGTCGATGTTGAAGGCCTGATGCTTCCGGGTTTCATTGATTCACATATTCATATTGAAAGCAGTATGCTCACTCCTGCACAATTCGCAAAAATTGCTGTAAGGCACGGTACTACTTCTGTTGTATGTGACCCTCACGAAATAGCTAATGTCTGTGGAATTGAAGGAATTGAATTCATGATAGAAAATGCATCTCATGTTCCTTTGAATTTCTATTTTTCAGCGCCTTCATGTGTGCCGGCAACTTCATTTGAAACTTCCGGTGCTGTTCTGGACTCTGATGACATTGAATTTTTACTTAAAAAGGATGAAATTGTCGCTCTTGGGGAAATGATGAATTTCCCTGGTGTTCTCAGCGGTGATGAGGAAGTTTTAAGGAAACTGGAACTGGCCAGGAAATATGATAAGCCTATTGATGGTCATGCTCCATTGCTTTCCGGTGAAGAATTGGATAAATACCTGGAACAATATATCATCACTGACCACGAATGCAGTAATTTCCATGAAGCTATTGAGAAAAAGCAGAAAGGTATGAAAATTATGGTTCGTGACGGGTCATCTGCTAAAAATATGGAAGCTCTATTTGATTTCTCTGAACGTATTGCCCATCTGAAAAATCAGGAAAGTTTCGGAATAATACCGACCGAAGTCTTAGAAAGAAGAATTCATTCACCAATCTTTGATTTTATTGTAAGTGATGACAAGCATCCTAACGATTTGATTAATGGTCATTTAAATAAATCAGTCAAAAAAGCAGTTGAACTGGGCATTGATGTAATCAAAGCTATTGAAATGGTAACAATCAACCCTGCTTCCCATTATAATCTGGATGCCGGAGCTATAGTAACCGGTGCAAGAGCGGATTACATAATCATAGATAACATAATAGACTTCAATATATTGAAGACTTATGTTGCAGGAGAATGCGTTTTCGACGGGGAAAATGTGCTTTTTGACGTTCCAGAAGCAGAACTTGAAAATTCAGTCAAAGCATCTAAAACAAACGCTTCTGATTTTGATGTATTATATGATGGGGATGAATGTGAAGTCAATGTCATAGAATGCTTCAACGGTGAGTTATTAACCCAAAAAACCACTGCAACACTGAAAGTGAAAGACGACAAAGTAATGCCTGACATTTATGATGATGTCTTAAAAATAGCTGTTGTGGAAAGATACGGCAATAATAATATAGCTAATGCTTTTATTAAAGGATTCGGTCTTAAAAAAGGAGCTATAGCATCATCCGTTGCTCATGATTCACATAATATTATTGTAGTAGGTTATGACTCAGAAGAAATGGCCGAGGCAGCAAATGCAGTAATTGAAAATAAAGGGGGAATAGCTGTTGTAAGCGAAGACTTCAATGACTCATTGGCTCTCCCAATCGCCGGACTTATGAGCAATGAGGATGCATTTGCAGTTGCTGAAAAATTGGACGTGCTTCACAGAATGGCATCAGCTCTCGGCTGCAAGCTGGACTCACCGTTCATGACCATGGCATTCATGGCGCTTCTGGTGATACCTTCCATAAAAATATCTGATAAAGGCCTATTTGATGGTGATAATTTCGAATTCATGGACGTTATCATTAATTAGATTTCAAAACCTTTTTCATTTAATTTATTTTTTATATTGTCCATTGCCTCTTTATCTTTTTTGGATCCCACTTTTCTTATAACTCTAAAGGCTTCATTTAAGGAATCCAAATAATACTTTCTCTGATTATCATCAGCGATATCTATTCTTGACATATACACCAGACTTTCCAGAACATGTCCGAAAGATCTGTTGTAGACTTTCACAGGATTATTTATAATCAGTTCAACAACATCTGCCTTAATGACGATGGCTTCTGACTTTTTCTTAATCGGATCGCTTTGCTTTACAGCCTCTTTCAGGCTTGTTACTTTACATTTGAAATAACAGTCAATATCCTTAATGGAATTGTCCTTGGAAAAATCCTCATCCTGAAGATTGTCAAGCAAAGACCATGTGAAAAGAAGAGGATCCTGTGAAATATTAACGGTGAATTCCTTTTGTGAGATTATATTGTCCAGAGTTCTGCTTCCTTTAAAAATACGGCACATAACATTATCCTTTCCTCTGCAGATAACACCGATTGGTGCGGCATTGGGATTTCCCCCAGCATCTTTCGTTGTAATTATTGTTTCGTATTGCTGGCCTTTAAGCATTCCGATTTCTGATAAATCAATTGTCATTAATAATAAATTAAACTTCATTTTTAAAAAAACTTTTTATATTTAGAAAAAGAAAGTATATACATTATTAAAAAATTAAAAGGAGTTTTTTTTCATGAACTACAAAATGTATGATGAAATGATGGAACAGCCTGATTCACTTAGAAGAACTTTTGAAAGTGAATTATCCACCATGGACGAAGTTTCCCAACTGGTCAAAAAAGCAGATAAAGTATATCTGGTCGGATGCGGCAGTTCTATTTCTACATGTTATAGTGTTAGAGATGCACTTAGAATGTCTACTTCAATGAATATAGAAGTATTTTCAGGTTATGAATTCAATTACAATAAATTTTTACAGAAAGGAGAAAATTCACTAGCAATATTCACTTCACAATCTGGAGAAACCGCAGATACATTATCCTCTCTCAGACGTGCTAATGAATATGGCATACACACTGTTTCAATTTCCAATGAACCGGATAGTTCAATGATAAAAGAAGCTAAAACTCCTATTGTTACAAGATGTGAAACTGAAACAGCAATTCTCGGTACAAAAACCTATGTGACCCAAATTGCATGTCTTTACCAGATACTCTTTGCAGCATCTGATTATGAAAATAAAGACCAGCTATTGGCTCAGCTAAAAGAAATTCCGGACATCATAGAAGAACTGCTTAAAACAACAGAAGAAGACAATAAAAAATTAGCTGAAGAATTTAAAGATGAAGAAATCTTCTACTGCTTAGGAAGCGGTCCTAATTTCGGTCTTTCATTCAAATTGGCAATGACAATGCTTATGGAAGGAGCTATCAAGCATGCATGTCCACTATACTCCGCCGAGTTCAGACACGGTTTAATTGAACGTGCTGAAAAGGATGTTCCTATTATAATATTCGATTCTGACTTTGAATCTGATGAAATTACAAGAAAAGCAATTGAATTTTCCAAAAATCTCGAGCTTAAAACTATCATATATAATTTAAGCGATTATGCTGATGTGGATAAATTACTGTCTCCGTTAGTCTATGTAGTTCCACTGGAATGGTTTGTCTACTACTTGGCACATTTCAACGGTGAAGATCCAGGTGCTACAAGACACATCGGTAAGGTCAGATACTGATTTTAAAGTAGATTCAATTCTACTTCTTTTTTTATTTTTAATCATGTTAAAAGAATGTTTAATGTGGTTAGTAAAGATTTTGAATAATAAATGAGTTATAAAAAAAGAAATTAAAACAGTAGATTTACTCTACTGTCACTTTATGTTTTGGTATAATTAATTTTGGAATAGTTATTAAAATTACTCCGGTGCTGTATTTTGCTTTGATTTTTTCCACTTCAATGCTGTTTTCAAATCTTACAGTTTTGGAGCATCTTCCTGTAGTTAACTCGGATGCGATGATTTTAGCATCTTCAACGTCTTCTAATTCTTCAACAAATGGTTTGAATGTAGCGGTGATTACAATGTCATTGTCACCAGCTTCGATTTCAACTTCATCTTTTGAAAGACCAGGAACTGCAACTTTCAAGTAGTAAATGTCGTCAGCTTCAACTAAATCCACAGCCAAATTGCTTACTGTAGCGTTTTTGTATTCGTTGATTTTATCATCAGCGTATTTTTGCATGTTTTTGAGGTTTTCTTTTAACTCATCAATGGTTGTGTTTAAGTCGTTGACGAATTTTTCAGAATAAACTTTACCTTTTTCTTTTCTTTCTTCGTATTTCTCTTTTTGTTCGTTGATTTTTTCATCTACTTTTTCTTCAGCTTTTTCCTTTTTTTCATGGATTTTTTCTCTTCTTTCATTCATTTTTGTTTCAAGAATGTCTTCTTCTACCATCTTTTTCACTCCTTATATACTTAATTTCCTATATGTTTGATTAATTAATTATCAGTTCAAATATATAAATATTACCTTAATAATAATCTAATTCCTCTTCATCCACTTCCTGCGGGGTCCTGTCTATCTTTTCAATGCCGTCAATAATCTCATTAATCTTGTCTATTCCGTCACCGTCAAGCGCTGAGATGAACAATGTATTTTCCGGATTGTCTACGAACTGATTGATATAGTCTTCATCCTGTTCAATATCCATTTTGTTGAAGAGATAAATTATCGGTATTTCACCAAATATCTTTTCAATCTGTTTTAAAAGATTATATTGGCTTTCCAGGTGGAAACCGCAGGTTTCAGATCCGTCAAAAATAAATAATATTGCATCAGCCAAATGTTCCAGTGCAACTATAGCGTTCATTTCAATATCATTCATTTCAAGAACAGGCCTGTCCAGCAATCCTGGCGTATCAATGAACTGTATGCTTTTCCAGTGTCTTTCGGTATGACCTATCTGAATTCCCTTTGTTGTGAATGGATAATTTGCAACTTGAGGGTCCGCACCGCTGATTTGTCTTAGCAATGTTGATTTTCCCACATTAGGAAAACCTGCAATAACGATTGTTGTTGCATCAAAGTCAATTGTCGGCATGTTTCTGAGGCTGGCTTTGGCGAAGTCCAGAAAGTCCAGATCCTTTTCGATTTTATTTACAACGGACGCAATCCTTCCATATGCTTCCCTTTGGATGGAACTTGCCTTTTCGGAAGGATTTCTTTTAAATTTGTTTGAATATTCCCTTTCAAGCTGGGCTAAAATTCCGTAAGCCCAGTTAAGCGCACCCAATGCCTGTTTCATGGAGTCCACACCTACAGTTATGTCAATGTAATCCTGATAAAATGGATGAAGTTCTTCAATTTCCGGAACTGCATCAAGAATTGATTTTAACTTGTCTTTCATTACCTGACATGCAGTAACAACTCTTCTTTCTTCAATTTTTTTACCCTTTAAATGTTTAGGGATTTTTTGTGTTCTTAATAAATCAGCCGCTTTTTTTCCTCTGCTGAATCCCTTGTCTAAAATTTCATCGGGGGTTGGTATCGTTGGTATCATCATTTATATCACTTTAAATTATCAGTTTTTCTCTCAACCTTTCTATACTATAGTTTAGATTTGGCAGGTTAATTAAATTTGTGGATAAGGTTGTGATATTTCAGTAGGTATTAACTTTTTTACATGTTTACCTTACGGAACCGATCGGCGAGGGTCGGTTCCTCTATATAG
>NZ_JAFSNZ010000055.1 GCF_017447225.1 Methanobrevibacter sp.
ATAACATTGAGAAATTAAAAAAATAATCAAAAATCTGGCGAAAAATTTTGAAAATAATAAGTGAACAAAATTCAATAATAGTATGAAAAATTAGTAAAAAAATGAACAGTAATTAATAACTAATAATTTCTGCCAACACTCCACAAATAGAAAAAAAAGTATATGAGGGAGAAATTAATTCCCTCTGATTTAATTTATTTTAAAACAAATTTTCTCATACCAATTATGCTTAAAATTATAGCTATTATATAACCTATTAGGGAAATCACCGGCATGTCAAATACTCTAGGACCGAAAGAAACAACTGAAGAACCGACAATAAGTGCGGATACCAATGCAATTATTGAAACCTTATCAGTTATGTCCACTTCAAACTTAAATTGCAGTTCCTCATTATCAATCTTGTGAATTGTCCTTGTAAGAAGTTTCGGCAAGGCCTGAATCATATGTTCATATAAAATCAGATTGCTTTTCTTTCTTTTAAAATACTTTTTAGGACTAACTCTTTGTTTAGCAATTTCTTTAGCAATAGGCTTGATTGATGCAAAAACATCAATTTCAGGATCCAGATTTTTAGCAATTGCTTCAACCATGGATAATCCCCTTGCCATTGTGACAAACTCATTCGGGAGGATAACGCCATATTCCTGCATAAGATTGAGAAGCTCTTCGAGAACTCCATTGAAACGGTTTAGTTCAACGCCGAAGTATCTTCCGAAGAGGTCATTCAGGTCTCTTTTTAAAGTTCTTGTTTCAATGTCATAATCCAAAATGTCCATATACATTAACTGATTGATTAAACCGTCAATATCCTGGTCAACAAACAGCAGCATCAATTCGGAAAGATTGCGTTTGAATTCCTCATCAAAGAATCCCATCATACCCAAATCAAGATAACATACAACATTGTTTTCCAAAATCATGATGTTTCCAGGATGAGGGTCTCCATGGAAAAAACCGTCAATGAATAGCTGCTGAAGATAGGAATCAAGAATATTTTTTGCCAAAAGTTTTTTATCAAATTCATCACTGTTGCTTTGATATACATCACTTAATTTTGTACCGTCTATAAATTCCATTGTCAAAACTTTTGATGTGCAATACCTGGAATAGGTGGCAGGAATGTGAATGTCAGGATTATCTTCAAAATTCAATTCAATGCGCTGCATATTCATAAGTTCATTATTATAATCGATTTCCTTATGAATTGAACGGTCAAATTCTTCCATGATTCCAGGCAAGTTCAATTTTCTGAGATTTGAGTTCAGTTTGTCTGCACGGTTGGCAACATATTTCATTATTCTTATGTCAAGGTCAATCTTATCTGTGATACCTTCTTTTTGTACCTTAACTGCAACTCTCTCACCAGTAATTAATTTGGCTTCATGAACCTGACCTATGGATGCAGTTGCTAAGTGTTCATGTGAGAAATCTTCAAACAAATCATCAATATTGCCATGAAGCTCCCTTTCAACAATCTTTTTAACCAGATCATATGATATGGCAGGATTGTCATCCTGCAAGTTCGCCAATTCATTTGCTATCTTTTCACCAACAATATCCGGCCTTGTACTTAACAGCTGACCCAATTTGATGAAAGTTGTTCCTAAATCCTGAAGCATCAACCTTAATTTTTGAGGAATCTCATCATCTAATAAAGGATTGATTGTCTCATCATCGTTTCTACGTATTTTACTTTTTGCAGTTTGACCTAAAGCTTCATCAAAGCCATATTTTTTTAAAGCTTGTCGAATTTCACCCAAACGAGCTTTTGTTTCTTTATCCATAAATACACCAAATGATTTTTATAATCTATTAATTATATCTATTTGATTAATACTTATTAAATTATTATGTGCACAAATTTTATTATTAATTAAAAATATATAATATTAACAGTAAAAATTTGAGGTATAAAATGGCGGGAAGAGATATAAGCAATGTTGTTGAGATTATTAAAAAAGACTTCAAATCAGCTTTTTCAAATCCTATTGTTACAATTGTTTTAATTGGAATAATAATTTTACCTTCACTTTATGCTCTTTTAAATATTCAGGCATGCTGGGATCCTTATGGAAACACTGGTGAGGTGCAGTTTGCAATTGCAAACCTTGATAAAGGAGCATCATATGATGGTGTAGAAATTAATGTTGGAGATGAGCTGATTAAGGATTTAAAGGATAATGATAAGTTTAATTGGACATTCGTAACAGAAGATGAGCTGCGGGACGGCGTTTATAAGGGAGATTATTATGCGGGAATAGTAATACCCGAAAACCTGAGTGAAAATATTTTATCAATCACATCAGACGACCCGCAACAGGCTAAGTTAGAGTATGTCGTTAATGTAAAATCCAATCCTGTTGCTACCAAATTAACTGATTCAGGTGCTAATGCAGTTTATAATGCATTGAATGCAAAAATAATAGAAATCATTAACCTTGCAGCTTATGGAAAACTCGGCGAACTGCAGGCAGGTCTTGCCTCTGGTGCAGGTCAGTTATCCAGCGGGGGCAGTCAGCTTTCAGCAGGTTCAGCACAGGTTTCTTCAGGTGCAAGTCAGCTGTCAAGCGGTGCCGGACAGCTATCTGATGGTGCAAGCCAGTTATCAGATGGTGCAAGCCAATTGGCTGATGGTGCAGGTCAGGTTGCCGGAGGTACTCAGCAGGCATATGATAAAGTAAATACATATAATACGGAAATTCATGAGGCCACAGGATACATTAGAGAGCACACCAGCAGCCCATTAATACATGAAGTGACTGACAAAATTGATTCCAAATCTGAAAATGTCACAGGTAAAGTCCAGCAATTGAATGATGGTGCAGGTCAGGTTGCAGAGGGTTCAGCATCTTTAGCTGAAAATACGGGCAGACTTAAATTAGGTATTGATGAGTTGGCTGAAGGTTCATTGTCACTTGCGGCAGGCGCAGAGCTGCTTGGAAATGCAGCTGCACAGGCATTGTTTACTGCAGCGGCTTCCCTTGCTTCAACTGCAAATACCCTTGGGGAAATCACAGGCATTAACGAAACAATTCTTGGAGACTATTTCTATTCCCCAGTTACCCTTGACAGGCATGAAGTTTTCTCAGTTCCGGATTACGGATCCAATGTATCTCCATTTTATCTGGTACTGTCAATGTGGGTTGGTGCTTTAATCACCTGTGCAATGTTAAAACCTGGTGTGGCTAAAGGAACAAAATATTCTCCTCTTGAAATGTACTTTGGAAAATTAGCGATATTTTTCATATTGAGCATTCTTCAAGTATCCGTAACAATTATCGGAGCATTCATATTAGGAATTTATATTGCCAATGTACCGCTGTTTATTTTCTCAGCCATTCTGGTATCGGCGGTATTTATGGTTCTGATTTATTCTCTGGTTTCCGCATTGGGAGATGTTGGAAAAGCAGTAGCTATTGTCCTTCTGGTTATTCAGATATCAGGTACCGGAGGAATTTATCCGGTTCAGATTATGGATCACTTTTTCCAAGTGATTAATCCATATTTACCTATGACATATGCAATCACACTGATACGTGAAGCCCAATTAGGTCTGGTATGGTCAAACTACTTGCCTGCATTAGCCATCTTATTGGGAATAGGTATTGTAACTGTTGCCGTTCTGTTGGTTGTTAAGGAAAAAGCTGATACAGCAGCACATTACTTTGAAAAACGTCTGGAAGACAGTGGACTATTTTAGAAGTTGTATTTCAACTTCTTTTATTCTTTTTTTTGACAATAGAAAATTTGTTATTGATTATGTTTTTATAAAATTTCTGCATTCAATTTTTACACCTCAAAATTTTCTACTATATA
>NZ_JAFSNZ010000056.1 GCF_017447225.1 Methanobrevibacter sp.
ACATTAAAGTCAGACAGTTTATTGTTATGTGCTATATAATCAATATCAAATTTCAATTAAAACAACCTCTAAAAAAAAGAAAAAGAATAATTAATTAATTATTCTTCTTTACCTTGTCCTCTCCAGTAACCAAAGAAGTAACCAATGATGATTGCTCCGATAGCTGCTTGGACAGCGAATAATAAACTTTCTATTTCACCACTTGGTGGTTCCCAAAATGAATTAAACCAAGGTTCGTATCCAGTTTCAGAAACACCATCAGACCCTTGATCGTCAGATCCTCCAAAGTATCCTTCATCTTCACCAAGACCGGAATACATTGCTAAAGGTGCCACTAATAATACAATTACAATAATTGCCAATATAAGATTTTCGTATTTCATATCTATTCACCTTTTGCTAATTCTTTATCAGCGATAACACCTAATTTGTTTAATAATTTTGGTTTATAGCTCATTAATCCGTTCCAAATAATTACGGTTAATAAACCTTCAGCAATAGCTAATGGTAATTGAGTTGGAGCGAAGATTAAGAAAAATTTAGTGATTGCTGCCATAGTAGTAGGTTCAGGGAATGCTAAACCTAATTGTATGGAAGTTACTAAATAAGTTGCGAAATCAGCAACGAAAGCTACAAAGAAAATATTAATTTTAGATGGTAATCCCACTTTGAAAAATATTTTGTATACAATCCAACCTGCAAGAGGTCCTACAATACCCATTGAAACAATGTTTGCACCTAATGTGGTTAAACCACCGTGTGCGAGTAAAATTGCCTGGAAGATTAATACGATTGTTGCTAAAACTGCAGTAGCTGCAGGTCCAAAGATTGCAACACCTAATCCATTACCAGTTGGGTGAGAACAACTTCCAGTTACAGAAGGTAATTTTAATGATGAAATAACAAACATAAATGCTCCACTTACAGCAAGCAAAGCTCTAGATTCAGGTAATTCATCTGATACCTTTTTGATTTTATAGAGTCCGTATGCGACCACAGGTATTGCTATAATATACCAAACAGCACACCATAATGGTGGTAAGAACCCTTCCATAATATGCATAATTTATTCTCCTCTTTAATAATTAATCAAATTTAGGCTTACTTAAATTTAAACAATTTAAATCCAATTTGACATTAATAGGTATTTATCTCATAGTATTTAAATATATAATATAAAATTAATATTTTATCAATTATACTTTAAAAAAATAATCAATTAAATCAAACCTATTTTATAAAAATACTTAATATAACACTTACAAATATAATTTACATGAAAATAAAAAACAATTTAATTTTAGCATTGGATGTGGGAAGTGAAGATGAGGCAATCAACATCTGTGATAAAATATCAGACCATATAGACACCATAAAAATAGGTTATCCTCTAGCCCTTGCAGAAGGCCTTGAAATTATCCGAAAACTGAAAGACAAATTTGGATTTAAGGTAATATGTGACTTTAAGGTGGCAGATATCGATGCGACAAACGAAAAAATCTGTGAAGAGACATTCAAAGCTGGTGCTGATGCGATAATATGTCATGGTTTTGTCGGACAGGACAGTGTGCAGGCATGCCTTGACGTTGCAAACAGATATGAAAAGGAACTGTTTTTACTGACCGAAATGTCCCATCCGGGAGCTAAGAAGTTCCTGCAATCAGCAGCCGATGAAATAGCCAAAATGGGTGTTGAAATGGGAATTACAAACTACGTTGCTCCTGCAACACGCCTTGATCGTCTGCAGGATATCAGAAATATTGTTGGTGATGACGCATATATCATCTCACCTGGCGTTGGAAAGCAGGGCGGTGATGCCAAAAAAACCTTAGAAATATCCAATGCAATTATTGTTGGAAGAAGCATTTATGAATCAGACAATCCGAAACTTGCATGCGAAAATCTTCTAAAATAAAGTTAAAATTAACTAAAAGTATTTTAATAACTAAATATATAAATATACATGTTCTACTTATCTAATGAACAAATTAATTGAAAAGGAGGAAATACTATGGCATCTGAAGTAACCAAATTAATTATGGAAACTATTTTAGGTTTAATTACCACTGCTTTTGCATTCGTTGCAGGTTTAGCATGGAACGATGCTATTCAAGCATTAATTGAACAGTTTGTAGGATCTGGAGACGCTTTATCCAGCCTATTCACTTACGCAATTATAGTTACCATTGTTGCAGTTCTCGTAACAGTTATTCTTGCAAGATTCGCAGCAAAAATGGGTATCGAATTAAACGAATAAGGAAAATAATATATTTTCCTTTTATTACTATTTTTCAAACAACCAGCCGGCCATTGCATAGGACACTTCAAACAAAATAAAGAATATGAATGTCCAAAATGATATGAAACCAAATAGAGCCAATAGGAATATTACAATTTTCATTACAAACCTGTATTCAAAAAATAGGATAATGAAATTATTATCCGTATAATTTTCAATTAATTCATGGCCTACTTCATCAGCTAATGCTGCAAAAATGAAAACAAGCAAAATAGCCAGACTTAATTCCGGCAAACCAAATATCAAACAGATTATTATAAATAAAATCAGAGTAATCCAGTGATGGATGCCGTCTATTTTTAATGCTATCAGATTACCTATCAGAATTCCAATGAAAACATAAGCTGCACCTGAATCAATGGTTGCAGCAACACCTGAGGCGATTGCGCATAAAATACCGAAAATTATTGCTAATTTCAAATCATTGTTTTCATCATATGCATCATCCGAAAATTTCATGAAAAATCCGGATAGTAAAAATAAAAGGCCTAAAATAAGATAATTCAATTAAAACACCTAAAGTTTATCCAATGCCGCTGCATAAATCAATGGGAATATTACAGTCACATCACCAATTACTGTTTCAAGCGTTGAACCGCATCTTGCTTTAGACCAGGATTTAGCTTCCTTAAGAGGAGCTCCGCTTAAGCTACCGGCTTCAGGCCTGTCCATTGTTATTTGAATGGCTGAATCCAATCCTCCTTTAAGCAAAGTAGAAGCTAAAGTATAATGCTTTGTCAATCCTCCTCCAAGAAGGACTCCACCAATTCTTTCACTGTCAAAAACAAAATCAGACAAGTAATGCATATCAGCCACTGCATCGACAACAAAATCATGATCCTGATTAAACATCCATAACTGCAATCCGAACATGCTGTCAATTAGTCCGGGTGCAAAAATAGGAACATTCAAACGTGCTGCAGTTGCAACAAATGAGTTTTCATCATCAATCAGTAATCCTACCTCATGCAATAGCTCCTGAATTGATATTTTGCTTTTGCGTGATGAGATGTCTTCAAAAATCTTAATTATTTCACTTTCAAAAATAGTAAAGTCATCTGATCCTACATTGATATCAGCAATTCTTCCTATTCCGTCAGCGTTTAAGTCTTCATCGTCACGTCCTTCGTCACGATAATGGCTTCCGCCGAATGCTTCAAGCAGGTCATGAGTGATGTTTGCTCCGCTTGATATAATCAGATTAACATGTTTTTGACGAATCATTTGAGTCACTATATTTCTAAGGCCACCCGTAATCAAAGGCCCCCCTAAACTCATGAAAACGTTCATGTCCTCATCAGCAATCATGTCAGTCAATATGTTTGATGCCCTGGCAACTCTTCCGGAACCCAATACTCCTGATTTGTCGAATTGCTCAACTAATTCGAATACCTTCATATCCTTTTTAACATTTAATTGGTTGACTTTATCCATTTAATCACACTAATTAGTAATAATCGGGAACTTTTCAAGGTTTGTCATGGAATTAATCAAATCAGTTCTTGTAACAATTCCAAGCAGGTTATTGTCATCATCTGCAATTATCAACCTTGATATGGATTTCTTAAATAAGATTTCAAGGGCTTTAGCAATTTTCAGATTTTCATTTATGATTATAACCTTTTTAGACATTAAATCACCAACAGTAGCATCATCCCTATCATCAGCAAATGCATGAACCAAATCGGTTACTGTAAATACGCCTACGACTTTTCCATCTTTCATTACAGGAGCACCGTCAATTCTGTTTTCAGAAAACAGTTTTGCAGCATCCTTTAAATTACAGTCAACTTTTAGAGAAATCACGTTTTTGCTTGCAATATCCCCAACGGTCTGTTTTGGAATGCTTCTGATGGTAGTTGTATCTACAAGAAGTATATTGTCCATATCATCTCTTCCGACAATTTCACCCATAATTCCTAAATTATTAACCGGAGTTGGACCAATTCTAATCATATCTCCAAGATTCAGGTCTTTAATACTACCTAAAACTTTAATAGCTGCTTCACATTCACCAGGTTGGGGTACAGAAGTGAATTCTATTTTAGCAACGGAAATATCTTTTAGTCTTTCATCATTACGATAAATAGGAACTTTAGTTTCCTTATCAGAAATTGATATGTTTAAAGAATGATATGCTTCAATAGTTGGCTTATACCCACCTCTAGGACCCGGAACTCCCTTAACTAAACTTAAACTTCTAAGGGATTGCATCTGATTACGAATTGTACCAGGGTTTCGGTTCATAACTTCAGCAATATCCTCTCCTTTAATGGATTTACCATCAGAGGACTGGTATAAATTAATTAGTGTTTGTAAAATTTCCTTTTGTACTGATGTTAACATAATATTCACTCATCAAATAAATTAAAACTATTATCATATCTGTAAAAGATACTTTATAAATATAATGATTTATCATGATATATTGAAAAATCAATATCTGATGTTTAAAAAAAAGAGAAAAAAATAATTAAAAATATATTTTAATTATTGAAATTTAGACATTGTCTAATTATGATATGCTTCACATGCATGCCTATCCATCGGATGGGTATGCGCATGAAGATGACGAACGCCATTTTCAGTTACGATTTCATCGATAATCTCCACATTTTCATGGGAATGGGTGTGTGTTCCATCCTCATGAGAGTGATAGTGATTATGCTGTGAATTTTTACTTTTTTTATCAAAATTCCTATCATATAACAATGCTGCATTTAAAACAACCAAACATGAACCTGCATTATGGACAATAGCTCCAGTAACCGGATTCAAAAGTCCCAATACAGAACAGATAATAGCAACAGCATTGATTGTCATGGAAATTGCAATGTTTGCTTTGATAGTAAACAATGTAGAGTTTGACAGGTTTTTAAGATAAGGAATTTTTGAGATTTCATCACCTAAAAGAGCGATATCTGCAGCTTCAATAGCAACATCACTGCCCATGGATCCCATAGCCACACTTACATTAGCGGTTTTAAGTGCCGGCGCATCATTTACTCCATCACCAACCATACATACATTTTCACCGTTTTCCTGGAACTTGGAAATCCATTCAAGCTTTTCTTCGGGAAGCAGGTTACCGTGAACTTCACCTATTCCGACTTTTGAAGCGAAGTAGTTTGCGGCCTGATTATTGTCTCCTGTAAGCAGAACAGTTTTGGTCTTGATGTCATGAAGCGCATTAATCATTTCAGGAGCATCTTCACGTATCATGTCTGATAATGCAATGACTCCAATAATCTTATCGTTTTTGGCAACTACAACTGTTGCTTTACCTTCATTTTTAAATTTATCCATGTATTCATCAACATTGTCATTGATACCTTTTTCATTTAAAAACTTCAGATTTCCTGCATAAATTGTGTTGGAGTTGATTTCACATGACACTCCAAGACCGGGATACATTTTGAAGTTTTCTACTTCATCAATTTGAATATTATCGTTTTCGGCTTTGCTGACAATAGCCTTAGCAAGAGGGTGTTCGCTTAAGCTTTCGCATGATGCTGTAAGAGACAGGAGCTCCTCTTCTGAAATTCCGATTGGAGTAATGTCTGATACAACAAGATTACCGTAGGTCAATGTACCTGTCTTATCAAATACCAAAGTATTCAAAGCACCCAGGTTTTCTAAAGCTTCACCGGATTTAATCAGTACACCATGTTTTGTTGCCTGACCAATAGCTGCCATAATAGCAGTAGGAGTTGCCAAAATTAAAGCACATGGACAGAATACTACTAAAACTGTAACTCCACGTTCGATGTTTCCGGTGACAAGCCATGCAACAATTGCAATAATCAGTGCAACAGGAACTAGCCATGTAGCCCATTTGTCAGCGATTCTTTGTGTTGGAGCCTGTTTTTCGTCAGCGGCCTTAACCAAGTCAATTAATTTTTGAAGAGAAGAATCTTCAGAAAGACTTGTTGCCTTAATATCAATAGCTCCAAACATGTTTGTGGTTCCACAAAATACATCATCACCTACAGTTTTATCAATAGGCAATGATTCTCCAGTCATTACTGACTGATCTATTGAACTGGTTCCCTTAATGATTTCACCGTCAACCGGAATATTTTCTCCAGGCAAAATCCTTAAGTTATCTCCAAGCTTAACTTCACTTGCAGGGATTACATCACCATTTGTAAGTCTTGCTGTTTGCGGAGTTAAGTCAATTAAATTTTTTAAACCTTTTTTAGCTCTTTCAACTGTCCAGTCTTCAAGAAGAGCACCTAATGCCATAATCCATGCGACCTCACCTGCTGCGAAAACTTCACCAATCAATAAGGAAGCAATCATTGCGATTGCAATCAGCAATGCGGATGAAATCCATTTTTCACGGACGAGCCTGGTCATAGCCAGCAATAACATTGGAATACCGCTGATTATTACTGTTCCCCATGCGGGATTCAGGTAAATTGGCGTGTCAATTCCAAAAATCATAAAAATAATCGCAATCAATAAAAAGATTCCTGAAATAATCGTCATTTTTAGTCCGAATAAAAAGTCTGTTATTTCATCAATCACTCAAAACACCTCAAAGTATTACTTTTTTTAAATTCATTTAAATACTCAGTATTACTAAAAAATTTTTTAATGAAAATCCCAATGAGGGAATCAGATTAAAAAATTAAGAAGTATTACAATTTTTAAAATCATTTAAATATAAAGTATTACCCACAGCCAAAAAGTATTACTTTTTTTAAATTCATTTAAATACTCAGTATTACTAATAATATTATGCAACTTGAAGCATATAAATGTTATTACTTTTTTTAAATTCATTTAAATACTCAGTATTACTGAGTGAAAAAAATAGAAGAGAAAATGAAATTATTATATTATTCATCTTCAGCCTTTTCAAAATTCATGCACTGTTTGACATCCAATAGAAGATGTTCGTTAATCTTACAGACAATCTTGTACTTATCTCTAAATTCCAAGTGTTTACAATCATCACAAATCATATCATCACCCCGATTATGGCTTCATAGCCAAATCCATTATGCTGAACTGTTCACCCTCTTTTCTTTCAGCCGGTGCACCCAATCCAAAGGCAGAACGGGCAAATTCCTTATTCATTCTTTTTGAAACTTCGCCGAATATTATTTTATAAGCATCACATTGCGGGTCCACTGCCTGAGGAGTTTTATGTGCAACAATTGCATTATACGGACATCCTCCTTCACAATATTTGACAAATTTGCATTTCTTACAGTTTTCATCAACATAATTCCTGAATTCCTGAAGCTTTGCCCATGCATCTGATGTTTTCAGGTCATCAAAAGAAGGATTGGTTGAAACATTACCCAAAACATATTCCGGCATACCAACAAACCTGTAACACGGATAGATTGAAC
>NZ_JAFSNZ010000057.1 GCF_017447225.1 Methanobrevibacter sp.
ATATTATTTACATTAATATTATGCGTCACGACAGTAAATGCTGAAAACATAAACTCATCTAACGAATTTATTTTAAATGATTCTCAAATAGTAATTGATGATGAAATAGTGTATGAGGAAGTGAACGGTGAAGAGTTTAACACGTCCAACTGTGAATGCTGTTCTTTAATCATTCAGGAAGAAGATGAAACAGTGTTTGCTTTTAGACAGGACGGACAGATGAACGGGAACGGAATAGAAATCAATCCTCAAAACTGGAACGGAATTAACATATTAAAACAGGAAATTGACACACCACATGAATACTTTTTCCATGGAATAATTACTGAAAGCGGATGGGTGGTAGGTGAAGGGGGAAGCCAGTATAACGATTCATCAAGAACTATAGAACAGATTGCCGCTACAATGATACTGAATAATGACATTTCACCAAATTACCTCGCCCAGATAAAAAATATACTTTCAAGATACGGATATGGGCATTTTGTTATAAAATCCCCTGATGGAAGATATGGCATAGCATTTTCAAATACCTATTTAACCGGGACATTGCAAAAAGGACAGTGTCTGGTTGTTCCAAATTATTATTCAAGTTATTATAAAGTAAATTATAACAGATACAGTTCAAATCCTGTAGATGCAATAATAATAATCTGCTCATATGAAAGCTCAGGATATCACAGGAAAAGCATCATGACTTATGATTATAAAAGCCATGATACTGAAAACGGAGTATATTACGGAGTTGATGTTTTTGCAACAAACGATAACGGGCGCAATGTAGGGCGAAGTACAGCCAATTATATAACTCATTTTTATTTTAAAGGCCAATATTATCCGCCAAGCACCATTCCTCAAAATCCTGGAAAGATGTTTGTTGGAAGCCATATTTTTGAAAATCAAAGACTGAGTCCTGTGATTCAGGTTATCAGAAGCGATAAAACTGCTTTAATCGGAGATGAAATTCAAATATATTATAGAGTAAAACATCTGGTCAGCGGAAGAACAATGGTGTTTAATCTGAATGAAGACACCGAATTTGTAACAGCAGTGACATCACACGGAACTTATTCATATAACCAGCAGCAGAAAACATTATACTGGGCAATACCTGCGGCAAAGGACAACAGAGACATAATAATCACGATAAAAACAAATAACATAGGAAATCATAATGTTCATGCGTATATCGATGGGATGAGTGAAGAGACTGATGTAGGATATTACATTACAGATTATGGAACACAAATTAATGTGGATGATTTGAATAAATTCAAAGGAGGACCTCAGAGATTAAATATTGAACTGAAAGATAAATATGGTGTGGCATTAGTTGGTGAAAAAATAAGCATTTCTATTAATGGAATAACATATTACCGCGAGATTTCACAAGAGGGATCTGCATCAATTGCAATAAATTTAAATAGTGGAGAATATATTGCAACAATTAATTATAATGGAAAATTCGGTAAAAGTCTAAACACATCAAAAATAACAATAAATCCTACAACATTCGGTAAGGATATTGAAAAATATTATAGGAATGCCACACAGTTTCATGCATCATTTTTAGATAAAAACGGGAAAACATTAAAGAATTCAAATATCCAATTCAATATAAATGGTGTGATATATACCAGAACCACTGATGATAATGGGATTGCAACCCTAAATATTAACTTAAAAAGCGGCACATATATAATTACTTCCATTAACACAGATACAGAAGAACGAACTAGCAATAGAGTAGTTGTAAAACCAATTCTGGTTGAAAATAGGGATTTGGTAAAATACTATAAAAACGCTTCACAATATAGTCTCAAAGTACTTGACAGTCAAGGAAATGCCCTTGAAAATGCATCAGTAACATTTAACATTAATGGAGTTTTCTACAACCGAACCAGTGATGAAAATGGAACTGTTAAATTAAATATTAACTTAAAACCCGGTCAATATATCATAACCGCACAGTACAATGGTGCATCACTATCCAATAAAATAAATGTGCTTGAAAGAATAATCTCGGAGGATTTATCCCTGCAGTATAGGGATGGAAGTGAATTCAAAGTTAAAATATTAAACGAAACGGGAAATGCTTCACCTAATGAAAATTTAACATTAAATATCAATGGAGTATTATATAACAGAACCACCGACATAAATGGAGAAGCAAAATTAAAAATTAATCTGATGAAAGGAGAATATATCATTACCACATACTGGAATCAGTATTCAAAATCAGATAAAATAACAGTGAATTAACATCTTTTTTTAAAATTAGATAATTAATTAGAATAGGCTTGCAGCGAAATGAAATTCCCATAGAAAACCATAGTACACAAACAAAACACAAAAGGACTTCACTACTGGGATCGAAACGAGACCAGGTATAACCCCCATGCTATGACCGCAAAACCTATTACTAAATGAAAATGATTAAAATAAGTAATAAGTAAGAATAAAAGTTTGTATATAGAAAAGCTTGCAGCGAAATGAAATTCCCATAGAAAACCATAGTACACAAACAAAACACAAAAGGACTTCACTACTGGGATCGAAACGAGACCAGGTATAACCCCCATGCTATGACCGCAAAACTAAATATACAAACTTATGAGATTGATATTAAAATTAACGTGCGACTTTCACCCAAACTGTTAACACCTAACCAAATTGCTACCAAACCATAATACTAATTAATGAATTACAGCCTACTAACAAATTAAAATAATGCAAGCGAACAATTGGAAGTAGCGGACTAAACAACTCGGAAAAAAAACCTCGAAGCGTACATCCCTACCCCATCAAACAAGTCTTCTACTCGCGTCCTCAAAAGCAATCTATTTTCAGGGGATACCTCAGGCTTAGATGCTTTCAGCCTTTATCACCTAGCGCGTAGCTGCCCGGCAATGCCTTATCAGACAACCGGTCGACCAGAGGCGCCGACAACTCGTTCCTCTCGTACTGGAGCCACCTTCCCCTCAGACTACTAACACATCCATTAGATAGCAACCAACCTGTCTCACGACGGTC
>NZ_JAFSNZ010000058.1 GCF_017447225.1 Methanobrevibacter sp.
ACTAAATGTTAGTCCCAAAAATAACCATCAAAAAATACTGTTCAAATGCTCTCTCACACAAAAGCAAAATATACAGTAGTGATATAAATGAAAAATATGAAAACCACAAACCAAATCCTAAATGAAATATTCAGAGAACGTAACTCATCTGAAAACACACAAAAATCATATGCAAGAAGTGTCAATCAGTTTGAGATATACTTCGAACAACATTTAGGTGAAATATTAATCATTGCAGAAACAGAAGAAGACCAGGGAATACCTTGGAGAAAATCAACACTCAGACAATATCTGATAGAATTTAGAAGTTACCTATACAACAAATACAAATCAAAAACAGCCAAACTATATTTGACATTAATAATATCTATCTTTAGACATTATGAATTCGTAATTCCTAAATTACCGAGATTTTCAGAAGACATTGAAGTAATACCAATATTGCCTGAAGACATTCCTGATAGGGAAATGTTACAAAAATGTCTTGATGTAAGTCCACAAATAGTTGCAGTATTTGCATTATTCACATCAAGTTCAGGAATGAGCAGACGTGATGCACTAAACCTGAAAGTGAAAGATTACCTGAAAGCCACAAAAGAATATCATGATAATATGGACAATGTTTCAGCTGCCATAAAAGAGATGAATGAATGTGGCATGGATATTATTCCTGTTTTTGAACATTTGGTTAGACAAAAGACAGGTTTGCCTTATTTTACTTTTGCTAGCCCAGAAGCTGCTGAAGCAATTAATAATTATCTGATTAGCAGAAAGGTCCTTGTTTATGATGAAACAGGGAAAGTCACTGGTGCAAGAGATGTCACTCCGGAAGATGATTTGTTTGATGTGTCTTATCAGTGGATTGGTGATCTGTTTGAAGAAATTAATACAAAACTTTCACTGGGTAAGGCTGGAAGGTATAACAGGTTTACTATACATATGATGAGGAGGTATCATGCAACTCAGTTACATGCTGCGGGAATGAGTGAAGATAAGATTAATCTTCTGCAGGGTAGAACACCAAAGAGTGTGATTCATGAGTCATATATTCGTGTAAAAGTGGAAGATTTGAAACAGGAGTACATTGATTGCTTGCCATATATAGTGATTAGTGAAGTTGATAAGGTTCGCACTAAGTTGGATGTTGAAATTGAGAAAAATATCAAATTGGAAACTGAATTGACAAATAAGAAGCAGGAAATTGAATCAATGAATGATAGATTATCTGCTATTGAGAATATGATTTATGCAAATGATGGATTAGTAAGAGTGGTTGATAGGTTTAAGAAATAATTTATTGAAGAAAATTTATTTAAATGTCTTGTTATAAAAATAGTACTAACTTATTATGAATAGATGCATAATATGTTTAAATAATAATTAAATGAGAGGTTTTAAAAAATGGAAATAAGACAAATGATTGGAATTTTAGTAATTATTATAGGAATAATTGCTTCATTATTTTATATTCCAATAATAGGGTTTATTATATTAATTGCTGGTTTATTAATTCTGGAAGAAAATAGATTGAGTATGTTTTTAATTTCTATAGGATTTTTAATCACAATACTTACTTGGTCATTTATTGGTTTGATAATTTTAGCAGTGGGTATTGTTTTACTTGTAAAAAATATTTATGCTCCTAAAAAAATTACAAACAATGTGAATGTATCTAATGTTCCTCAAAAAGTCACATCCAAGGATGGTAGAAGTAATGTTAATCCATTCACAGGTAAGAAACATTATGACCGTGTGAATGATGATGAGTTTTTACAACAGTCTTATCAGCAGTATTATTCTGTTATTAATCAGTCTCAAATTTTTGATGAGACTCCCTATGGTCAGTCTATGTCTAAGGTTGCGTCTAGTTTGATTCATGCTGTTGAAAATCATTTGGCTACTATTGGTAGGAGTGATTATACTAAAAATTATTATGATTGGGAGTTTCATTTAATTGGTAATGATTCTGTTAATGCTTTTTGTATGCCTGGTGGTAAAATTGTTGTGTTTTCAGGATTGGCTACAGTAACTGATACTGAAGATGAATTGGCTTTTATTTTAGGTCATGAAATGGCCCATGCTTTATTGGATCATTCAAGGACTAAGATTAGTGCTCAAAAGACTAAAAATCGTTTGGCTACTGGTGCTCGTTTGGGTAGTGTTGCTTTGAGTTTGGCGGGTTTTGGTACTGCTGCTAGTGCTACTAGGTTGGCTACTAATGTTGCTGATATTGGTTCTGAGTATTTTTTAATGAAGCCTTGGGGTAGAGATCAGGAGTTGGAAGCTGATAAGTTAGGTATGATGATTGTTCATTGGGCAGGTTATGATATTTCTGGGGTTCCTAGTTTTTGGGAGAAAATGAGTAATGGTAAACAGACGGATTTCTTTTCTACACATCCTGCTGATAAAAAAAGGATTAAGAATATGAAATCTTTATTGGTTGAAATTGAAAATGATAAAGATTTTAGTTCTGGACCTGTTTTATAGGTTTATTTTTTTTAAGGTCATTTTTTCATGATGACCTTTATTTTTTCTTTTTGTGTGGATGTATATTTTTTACTATTTTTTGTTGAACACTGAAATTAAAAACACATGCGATTCATTTTTTCGCTATGAACAATTAAGTATTATTATTATTATTTTAGTGAATATTATTCATTTTAAGTTAATAAAAAGCTTTAAATATATAATAAAACTAATATATGATTGAAGATAAAAAACTTGCTATTATTATTAAAATTATATTTAAGTAGGTTTGATAGAATATTAAATTATAATATATTAGTAAAAAGGAGATTTTAATAAAAATGACATCTGAAATTTTGATATTAACCCCTAGTGCTATAGCATTAGCTACAGATAGTGCAGTAACAGTGGGAGGTAGAAAAACATACAATGGTGTGAATAAATTATTCATGTTATCTAATGATCCCCCAATGGGAATTATGACATATAATTTAGCTAATTTCTCACATATGCCTTTAGAAACAATAATTAAAGAGTTTAGACATGAAATTACAAATGATTTTAAAACAGTTTCAGACTTTAAATATGGGTTTGAAGAGTTTTTAAAGAAATTACTTGATAATCCAGAACATACGTTATCTTTTCATCAAATATTGTCTAAATTTGTTAATGAAATAAAAAAAGAGCTTGAAAATGTGAGTACATCAACATTTGAGAATATTGTGAATAATATGGCTATGAATTTTGATCATGGTGGTTTAAATGATTATTATAATGATATTCTAAAAAATGTAAATCAAAATGAAAATGAATTAATTAATTTAATCCCCGAATATATGGATGAAAATAAAAAGAATGAATTTTTAGAAAATTTAAAAAAATTCTTCATTGCAAATGCATTTATTGAACCATACACTGGGATTGTTATTACAGGATTTGATGATGACAGATTATTTCCATCATTAGTGGAGTTTAACATTACTTATTTATACGATAAAAAATTTATTTTAAAAACTATTGAAAAAGAAGATACTGATGGAAAAATTGTTGATAAAATAAATATTAAAGGAAGTCAAGTATATGTTCAGCCATTAGCACAAAGTGATGTTATAAATACATTTTTAGTTAGTATTGATGATTATGCAGAAAATGAAATTGTTAATTATTTTGAAAAGATACATGATGATTATCTTAATAATCTTGAAAATGCAATAAAAACAAATCCAAATCTTAAAGATAAACAAGATGAAGTTTTAAAAGAAATTTCTAAAATTTACATGGGTAATAAATTATTATCTGATAATTTCAAAAACTTTATTAATACGTTAAAATTTAATCATTCACTACCAATATTGGAATCTATTGCAGCATTACCTAAAGAAGAGTTAAGTAATTTAGCAGAGTCTTTAATTAATATCACATCTTTAAAACGTAAAGTTCAAACAGATTTGGAAAGTGTTGGTGGACCTGTTGATGTTGCTATTATCACTAAGGGGGATGGTTTCATCTGGACTAAACGTAAACATTATTTTGATGGAGAGTTGAATCCTCAATTTTTTAAAAGGAATAAATAAAATATTTAATATTTGAAATTTATATTAATAATTAAAGAGATAGGAGTGGGATAATGAATAGAATATTACAAGCTAGAAATGATATTCTTGTTGAAGAGGTACATGAAATTCCTATGGATTTTGGCAAAACCCAAGCTCAAAAAGACCTTAATCAATTTGAAGAAAATCTCATTGAACTATTCAATAGTGATGAAGAGGATTTAATTTTTGAGCAAAGAACTCGTGAAGCATTGGAACGTGTTGAAAATAGAGGCATCAAAGGAATGACTGAAAGTCAGTTTCTAGATGAGTTAGATTCATGGTAGAATATACGATAGATTATGATGATAAATTTAAGAAAACTATTAAAAAATTAGATCAGTCAGTTAAGATAAAAGTTAAGAAACAGATTAAGAAAATTGTTGATGATCCTAAAATTGGTAAACCTATGAGAAATGTTCGTAAAGGAACGAGGGAGGTTTATGTGAAGCCTTATAGGTTGTCTTATTATTATAGTGAGGATAAAAAGTTAATTGTTTTTTTAGATTTTTATCATAAGGATAAACAATAAGGAATTCATAGTTTTTTGAGTGATTTTTGTGGATTAGAAAAGAGTGAATATAAATATTTTGTAAATCGTAGAAAGCAAGGGTCGACGGATGCTGCAACATCCTCACCTTGCCCATAACGGTTACATAAAAAACAAGTACCTGCGAAGATAAAATGTCTTTTGTAACCTATTGTAATATATGGTTAAAATGCTATATAACTTTTTGTGATATAGTCGCTGGTGTAAAGCGTGGTTATAATGTCCTAGCGAAAGCTATCGGCGATTTATGGTTAATCACATTTAAAAATTTTTTAAAATTTTACTCTTTTTTCTTCACTGTAACTTTAAGTTCATCATTTTCTGCTGATACAGTCCATAATATTTTATCTTTAGGTGAAAGATTCAATGCTTTTACAATTTCTCCAGGAATTGTTGTCCTTAAAGATTTTGAATGTGGTGCTTGTAAATTTGCAGTTGATTCTGATTCAAACAATTTCATACCTCCATATTTGTTATTTGTTATTAATATATTTGTTAATCTATCATATATAGATTACCTATTTATATTTTATATGTAGTCAATTTATAGTATACATTTATATATTAGTATAAACTAATACATAATCAAGAAGGAAAAACCTTCATGAGCTGCAACTCATGATAAACTTTTCTTCAAAATCCTGCGAAGGTAATAAAATGTCAGAGATATTAGAGATACAACAACCCAACTTAGGGTTAAATAAAATAAACGATATCCCTCACTATCCAAAATTTGAGGAGATAATCGACGAATTAACTCATAGTCAACTAGTCGCAATGGCTAAAGCATACTATGAAGTAGTAGTTGAACTAAAAGGTGGTGTCATCGATGAATAAACACTACCATACTGATTTTGAAACACTACGTGTTCCACAATTAGAAAACATCTACAACGGAATCAACCACCGAGTAGAAGAACTTCAGGAAAAAATGTGCAGTGACATGGGCAGATCATCATACTATGATATCCTACCACGCAACTTCAACATCATACCTGAAATACAAAAATGCAGTCTACACGACAAAAAATTACTTGAAGAGTTAACTGCAAAAAGATTCGACTGCTTCTGGACAATACAAAGAAAAAAAGCAGAATCAAACGGAACACTCGAACAATATTATGCAGAATACAAATTCTACACTTTATACAATAGAATGAACGATGAACAAATAAATGAATTATTCATCCGAGCAGAAGCATACTGCAATCAAAGGATGACAACTCATAAAATCATCCAATGCATAATGGAAGCACCTAATTTCCTAGAGGAAGTGATGGTATGAACACTATAGAATCTAAAGTAGAACATTTATTCTACGAAAAAGATATCTGTGTCAACTGTACTGACAGACCATGGTACAATAACGCATGGGGCTCAAATATTACCACTTATGGTATTGAGGTACATAAAACAGATGCCGAATATGTAATGTCTGTATTAACTAGATTAGGTATTGATTTCAAAGTACGTGATGCTAGATTCGTTAATAGTAAAGGATGCTGGACTCATAAATCTTTCAAGTTTCTAGAAATCCCTAATCATGAAAAAGCATACTCTATAATTGCGGGATGTGGTTCAGCATGATTAATCTTTTTAAGAAAAACATCAATCAAGCAAAACATCCCTTAAGTCCAGCCGAACCAACACATCGCAAATGGACAATTTACGATGAACTCGAAGACATCTGGACATGTAACAAAACAGCTATAGGATTATTAATAGTGGCAATTTGCATTAGCATATTAATATTCATGATTGGTTATGCAGCAGCAACAGGACACCTACACTTCCTATCAACTGAAGCAAACGTCTATGAACATCTCAGCGAGGTGATCTAGATGCACGCATATTGGAAAAACTACAGTGAAATGCATTCCCTGGAATTTGATAATAAAAATTCCGAATGCGGATCATGCACATTAAGCGAATGCGGCTATTACTACAATCAATGCCCAATGCAGGGCGGAAAATTCATAGTAACAAACGCATTCAGTGGAAACATGATAAACATTGAAAAATACTCCACCAAAGTATCTAAAATATCTGAAGAAGAATTCCTGGAACTAATACAAAACGCTGAAAGCAATATCAGCCATCCGGGAATTGCACGCAGATACAATTTAAAATTAAATCCGGGCAAAATCAACTTAGTTCCTGGAGATGAACTGGTGGTAGTATACATTCATGGTGGTAAATTACCAGCGAATGGTAAGTTGCCATGGAATGTGAATTTAAGCTTTGAACATATTAGGGTGATTGTATGAGTATTCATAGAAGATTAGCCGAGATACATAAAAATTTAATGAACATTAAAATCCCGAAAACAGGTTATAATCCACATAAAAAATTCAGTTATCATGAATTGGAAGATATAATGCCTTATGTGATTGAGGAATGTTATAATCATGAAATCACATTAGAATTCACTTTTGTGGAAAACACTGCTATTCTTAAATTGGTGGATTGGAATGATGATAAGAAATACATTCCTTTCAGAATTAATGTCCCGGAGTTAATTGTTCCTGAGAAAAATCCTAACAATAAACTAATACAGGATACGGGTGCTAATGTAAGTTACCTTCAAAGGTATCTTCTTAAATTAGCATTCCCATGTATCAGTGATAAGGATATTATTGATTCAATGGATTCAGAGGGTAATGATGATGTTAGCTCAGCAAAAAAACATAACACTGAATCCAAAAAAGAATCTGCATCTAAAGAAGTTAAAGTGGATGTTAATGTTCCAGCGTTAATTGTTCAGGCGAAAAAGATTTTGAAAAGCAAAGGTGTAGATGAAAATGATATTACTTTGAAAGCATTAAAATCACAGGTTCTCAGGATGCAGTCCTGGACTGTCCCGGAACGTCGTGTGATTTTACAATACTTTAAAGAGAAAAAAGAGGGTGCATAGGATGAGCACCCTTACTATTTATCCTACTACAGTTGAAACGTTACTGGCTGATAGTGAAGGATTCATTTTCCAGGTCATAGGTTCTCATGGAGATATCTATATTGTAGGGTATGATTATGTGGATGGTTGGTTCTGTCCATGTCCTGATCATATTTATCGCAGACGGGAGTGTAAGCATATTCGTGCATGCAAAAATGAGTTGGATTTGAATCATATTTGTGTGAGTGATGATTTGTTCTGTGAGGTGACAGCATGAGTGACCCGAAGGATCAGAAGGTTTCTGCTAGAATTTCTTCTAAGACTAAAGCTTTGGCTAAAAAAAGTAGAAGGAGTTATGGTGATTTGATTGATATTGGTGCTAGGCATGTGTTAAGTGAGTTGAATACTTTGAAGATTGAAAGGGATTTTCTTAATGAGGAGATTGAGCATGATAAGTATCTTTTGATTAAGAAGGAGAAGAGGTTGGATGAGATGGATGCTCGTATTTTTGAGTTAAGTCCTAAGGATTGTGAGAATATTGAGTTGTCTAATAAGATGATTAGTGATGCTGCTCAGGATTATGCTGATTTGATTTATCGTAGTCATGGTGATGAGTCTTTGCAGTTGGTTATGGGTAAGGAGTTGTATCAGAATAGTATTAAGCGTGAGGCTAAGGATAATGGTTATTCTCCTAATTTGTTTTTGAATGAGGTGATTAAGAAGTTGGATGCATTATGTCCTACATGTGTGTCCGACACTGGCGAAGGTATTGTATGAGAATTTGTCCTACAGCCACACATATATGTCCTACATTTTCGTTATTATTACGATTTTTTATGTAGGACACTTGTGTAGGACATTATTATTATATTATTATATTATTA
>NZ_JAFSNZ010000059.1 GCF_017447225.1 Methanobrevibacter sp.
ATAATACTTAAAAATAAAAATAACCAACACAAGTCACCCAAACATCAAATAAACACATAAATAACTAGAAATTAGTAAAAAACATGAAAAGTATTAAATTAGAGAATTATGGTGAATCCTCTCTGATGAATTTTTCTAACTCATTTTTCCAGGAGCCAATATCATCATTGTAAAAACCATCATGATTATGAATTCTAACCCATCTTGCGAAAGTAAGCCATGACAATTGAACCGGTTGGATGATATACCCCCAATTATTTAAAAACTGATTTTCATCATTTATTAACTCCAAACGAGAAAATAAACGTGAAAACAATACTGAAAAATCAACTAGAAGTTTATCATGAGGCAAATCTGACAAGCAATCATAGAATACATTTAAATAATTATCTGATACTAATGAAGAGAATAATTCATCATCTATTGTAGTTTCATATAAAACGTATTTAAACGGATGCATAAATGAAAATGGTGCATAATCCAAATATATATCTTCATCAAACTTATTGAAGAACAAATTTGAATCCTCAAAAATTCCATCAGATATGCTGTTAATTATAGGATATTCATCAATTAACTTATTTACCTGTGAAAAATCATTAAAGGATTTATCATCAAGAAAAACCGTATGTGATGAATATTGGATGCAATTATTATTTTTTAATTCTATAAATTGCTTTGAGACAACATCTGAGAATGGTCCGTGTTCACTCCAATAAAAAGGCAAATAATCAAATAATGGATGATTCTGACCTAATTCCATTTTTATTTTAAATATGGCTTTTTGAATTTTAAAATGAGAAATAGATATGTTTTTTTCTTTAAGTTCGCATAAAACAAACTTCAATAAATCATTAACAACATCATAATATTTACATTCATTCAAAATATCAGACCTCAAATAATTTTAAACATTTATTTAGATTATAATTCTCTTTCACAAGCCCATAACCATAAAAATATAATTTAGAGAAATTTAAAGAATTTTATATGATACAGGTGATGTATTTAAAAGTTTGAACATACTTATTTAAATAGTTTATATAGTATGAATTTCATATCATATTAAAACATCATTGATGTTCAACCATGATTTCCATGGTTAAATTTTCTGAAAATAGAATGGGTCTAAACCCATTTTTTAATAAACTCTTTTTTTAAAATATATAAATCACTAAAATCAAATATACCATTAATGAATACTAAAATACAAGATTTTATCGCAATATCTGATGTGGTATCACTGATGAATATGCTGTGTGGCTTTTTGTCAGTCGTAATGTCCATCAAGCAGGATTTTTTCACAGCAGCAATACTAATGATATTTTCACTGCTTTTTGACTCAGTGGACGGGTGGGTTGCCCGAAAGACAAACAGGGTGGACGAATACGAATTCGGTAAAAACATTGACTCATTATCAGACATAGTTTCATTTGGAGTTGCTCCGGCCGTATTTTTATATTCCTACGCTTTGCTGAACACTCCTTATCTTGAAATTCCGGCAATTATCGTGGCATCATTTATTGTAATCTGCGGTGTTTTAAGGTTAACAAGATATAATGTGATTTCAAATGAGGTTAAGGGATTTATCGGTTTTCCTATTCCTGGAATTGCAATAATAATGGCAACATTTTATTTAAGCGGTCTATTTAACATTTATCTGGCTTTGGTTCTTGCAATAGTCATATCACTGGCCATGATTTGCAACAAATCCTATGACAAGTTCAGCAACCTTTACCTTCTTGTTTTAAACTGCATCTGTTTAGTGTTTGTAGTGCTTCAAGTTCCGCTTAGGATTTACTTTGTGAATGTTCCTGCATTGATTGTTCTTCTAACAAGCCTTGCATATCTATTCATTAACCTGATTAAGTGATTAACATGAAAAAAAGATACATTATTATTATAGCTGTAATTCTTATAATTGCTGTTGCATCATTTGTCTATTTCAATGACTATTATCATGCCGACAGCACTGCATTGGAATATTTAAACGGAAGTGAAAACGTAAGCGTCATCAAAACGTCTAATGGAGTTTTGCTTGACGGGCCTGGAAATGACTCTGCATTAATATTTTATCCTGGAGCTAAAGTTGAATACACCTCATATTTGCCTTTGATGAGCGAAATAGCTAATGAGGGTGTTGATGCATATATCGTTGAAATGCCACTTAACATTGCATTTTTAGGAGCAAACAGCGCCGATGATATAATAAAAGATGCAAACTACTCACATTATTTCATGACGGGCCATTCATTAGGCGGTGTTGTTGCTTCCGGATACGCCAAAGACCACAATATTGACGGGTTAGTACTGCTTGCGGCATATCCTACAGATGAAATCAACATTCCTACACTGTCAATTTATGGATCAAATGACACTGTACTGAAACTTGATGATTACAACAAAGCAAAGCCTCTCATTAAAAGCAATTTCACAGAATTTGTTATTGAAGGGGGAAATCATGCCCAATTCGGCAACTATGGAAATCAGTCAGGTGACGGAATATCTTCAATAAACTCAACGCTTCAGCAGAAAGAGACTGCTGATGAAATTGTCACATTCATCAGAAATCTAGTACAGAATTCTGTCTAAATCTTTCACTGCAAGCAATGTCCATGCTAAAACGAAGGTTGCGCCCATTATCAGGACTATCCAAAATACAGACATTATTAAAGACTGTTCATATACCTTCAGGAAAGGATATGGACCGGTCACTATTTTTTGAATATTTAAAATTAAGATTATCACTGCATATACTATTGTGAAATAGACTGCCCTCAGATTGTTTCTAAGAGTATTTTCAAGATTATTCCTCTCAAAGAAAACAAATGACACCAAAGCAAGTATCGGACATATCACATGAACATAGAGGTTAGGCCCGTCCAAGAGGAAAAACTGATAATTGAAATCATACATCGGCAGGAGAACAAATATTACCACCAGAAAGGTTATCATAACAGATAATGTTGAGGAATACTTAAGTAACTCAACTATCTTTGGAGTATTTTTTCTGAAAATGAGATATAATATTGATGATACCAGCAAAAATATATTGGAATCAACTGTATAGTATGTTAAATCTATACTTCCCATTGACTCCAGACAGATTATTAATGCAAGTATCTCCAGAATGATTATAGATGCATTTAAAACAATACTTAAGTCAAACTTATTCATTTTAATACCATTCTCCGTCAAAATTATGGGGGTCATCATAGATTTCTTCCGGCCAGTAGTTGTCATAGATGTATTCGTCCATCCTCAGGCTGTCGCCATAGTTATGATTGTCATAATATGAGTACGCAGAAGAAGATCCGCTTCCTGCAGTTACAGTAATTGTCTTTGTTAACGTGCACTGATTGTAGTTGTCATTTCCCTTAAAATTAACAGTTATCACATAATTTCCCTTTGCTGAGCCCAAAAAGAAAATGTTCTGCCCAGTCTTATTAAGCGTTTTAGTAGGCAATTTTCTTACAGCACCATTAGGCTTAGTGATTTCAATTGAAAACTTTACTTTGGGAACAGGATTATTGGAAGAGTCCTTAAGGGTTATTATTGCAGAATAACCGGAAGAATCCTTTTCTATTTCAAAATGAGTATCCTCCTTTGCTGAAACAAATGACATTCCAAGCATAAATATCCCTAAAACCAGAATAATCAGAAATATCCTTTTCATGTTATTATATTGTGTCTATTAAAGTATATAAAGATTAACTATTAATTAATGAAAAGTCAAATTACAATTAATGAATATCACAAATGAAATTAAAGAGGCATTCTCTGAAAACAAAAAGATTTTTTTAGTACTATTAGTATTATTTGCAATAGGATTTGTTATAGGAGCTATTTTAGCCGATGATATAGCACCGATTTTAATGCCTGTGCTTAAAGAAGCAATAATGGAAGAAAATGTAACATCAATAGATGCATTCAACATAATGTCCCATAACCTCAACACTGCAGCCATGATAATTTTTGCATCAGCATTATTTGGAATATTTGCAGCAATATCTGCCATAACAAACGGATTCGTCTTAGGATTCATGGCAGGATACACTGTCAAATCAGTCAATACATTAATACTGTATCTGGTTTTGATTCTTCCTCACGGAATAATTGAGCTTCCCGCACTGTTCTGCAGCTGTGCAAGCGGAATATTACTCTTCCTGTTTATTTTCAGATTCTTAAAAGATAAAATCAACCATTATTCATTTTATGATGCATTCGACAACAACAGAAATGCACTGAAGCATATGCTGATTCTAATGATAATAGCAATTGTCCTATTTGTAATAGCCGCACTGATTGAAGGATTTATAACACCTGAGCTTGGAAATGTCGCAAATCAATTAATGGGTGGAGAAAAATTGTTTTAAAGAGGATAAATTCCATAAACCTCTTTTTCATGATTCAGCCAAGTTTTAAGCATTTTATCATCAATACAATACTTTTGATTTTCATAAGCCAAAATTCCCTTATCCTTTAAATTAGTGAGATACTTATTGAAAGTGGCTCTTGAAACATTAGTCTTTTCTAATAACTCACTCCATGTTAGGGAATCTTCATCAACAAGATTTTTAACAATATTTTTCTCAGTATTGTTTAAGCTGCTCCAGACTTTAATCCACATTATCAATATTTGTTCCATATTAGTGAAAAACGTATTTTTAACCATTTCAGAATCATATACCTGACCGCTATCCATTACATTGTAGAAACTGTTGATATATAGAGGAATACCGCGCGTGCATCCATAAAATCTATCAAAGCCATCTTCCGTGAATTCAATTTCACTCATGCATTCATCAAAATAAGATCTGGTTTCTTCTTTTGTGAATGGATTAATTCTAATTTGTTGCAAACGTCCTCCAAAAGGCCCATTTTCACCATTCAATTTGGATATGATATCGGAACTGCGAGAGATTGAACCTGTGAAAATATATGAAACATTGTGCTGTGTCTGATTGAAGCTTCGTATTAACCAGAAAAACTTATCCATTTTTTCAATTTCCCTAAGCTTTTGAAACTCATCAATAATAATAACAAAACCGTTAATTTCATCTATACTGTCAACTACCTTTTGTGGAAACTCCATTACAAATCGACTTAATTTACCATAATCAGTTTCCGTTTTAGGAATAGGAATATTGAATATTTCAGCAGCATCAGCGAAATCATAATTTTTTAATTTCAGATTATTGATCAGTTGATTTATTTTTGACTTAATAGTATTTTGATAATCACTATCTGTAACCGCTTTGTTCATTTCAGACAATAATTCAATCAAAACATGTTTAATCGTGAATTTTTCATAAGTTGTGGAATATACCTTAGCAATATCCAGATAAGCACAAAACATATTAGGTTCAATTTCACTTTGGACTTTCTTTAAGAGATATGTTTTTCCCACACCCCTATATCCAGTCAATAATATCTGTTGAGGTAGAGAGTAATTTAAAGAGTCAATTTGATATTTTAATTTTTTTATATCATCTTTTCGGTTATAGAAATATTTATCCAAATCATCGTGCAGAAATAATGGTTTTGAGTTCATATTATCACATCCAATTATATTAGTAAATTTATCTATACTAGTATAAAAAACTATACTAGTTCAAAAAATTAAACTTCACCATACAAGTATAAAAAACTATACTAGTTCAAAAAATTATACTTCACTAAACTAGTTCAAAAAACTATACTAGTTCAAAAAATTATACTTCGAAAAAATAGTAAAAAAAGAGTATTTGAAAATACTCTTAATCTTCATTGAACGGTTGTGGTAGAGCGCATGCATCATTTCCTTTAGCAATGAAGTTATATACTAAAGCGGCAAGTATACCACCAACAATAGATCCAATCAAGTAAATTGGGAAGAATGCCCAAAGGTTAGCTCCGCCAAGCAATGTGTCCATCAAGTAAGGACCGAATGTACGTGCAGGATTGATTGAAGCACCGGTAAATGCTCCTAAAACAACAATTACGGCCGCTACAGTCATACCGATTGACAAACCTGCAAATCCGGGTTCTGCCTTTTTGTCAACTGCAACACCCATAACAACAAGTACCAGGAAGAATGTTCCGTTGAACCTCCCCGCCGTATGACGACGGGGATTCGCATACCTAAAAAAAAATATTTTGTATTTATTTTTTAGGATAATTTTACTGCACCGGCGCACCGACGGCTAAATCTTTTTAATCCTTCGTTAAGAATGTTAATTGCAGCATTTACATCACGATCATGGTATGTTTTACATTCGGGGCATTTCCAGTTTCTTTTGTTTAAGTTTTGTGGGCCTTTTAGTTTTGTGTTTTTGTATCCGCATTTGCTGCATTTTTGTGTTGTGGGAATATTGGTGGGTATTTTTTCGAAGTCTGTATTGTTCCATTGTGCTTTGTATTGGATTTTGTCCATGAATTTTCTGGGTGAGTTTAATTGTATTTTTCTACTTAAGTATGGGTTGTGTTTCCAGAATATGATGTTTTCGTTTTGTAC
>NZ_JAFSNZ010000060.1 GCF_017447225.1 Methanobrevibacter sp.
ATTACTGGAATAAGAGGTGATTGAACATAATATAAGAAAAATACGATATATTTTACTTATTTAGAATTTATGAAGACCAATTTGATCTATAAATAAAAATTAAAACCATCACCATCTAAAAATTAATTATGGGACACTCCCTAATATAATCTGATTTAATAGCTTCTGCAAATTCACGAGCAATTTCAACCCTATTATGCATGATAATCACCAATTAAATTCAATAATTTTATAGTTAATTATTTAATTCCAAATATTATTAAATCTTTTAAAAGTGCACATGTGTGAAAAAACACATCATTTATATATAAAAAAAACTCTGTGTGTGATTCATGATTTTTAAATGTGCTTAACAATGGATGGGCTTTCAATATGAATTTTTCACATCCATTATAGCTAGTCCTTTCAAACCAAGTATACTCATCAATAATCAATTGAATATCATCAAAATTACAATGGCCCCAACTGTTATCATAGTCAACATCCAATTTTTCAAGGTTATTGAGAACTTCACCCTTAAAAACAACAGTTATATCATCTAAATTCAAATCATATTCTTTTAAAAGAGAGACACATTCATCAAGCAAATTAATTGAGTTATCAGTTTCAACTAACCACATAATATCACCATGATTAATTAAACACCATTCAGGTAATGATTAAGGTTTTAAGTAATTAAATATTCATGGCCTGTCGAGAGTAACCCACCTTCTGTTTCAACAGCATTCATCTTAGCGAACTACCTTGCCTACAACAGTGATCATCAGCAATTTTGCTCTTGCATCTTATGGGATAGCCGTTTCACCGATTCTTTTAATGTCCTCAATTAAATATCATCGTCAACCATTAAAAGCCGTGTCGTTTCTGCTCTATTGCCATACCTCTCAGCATACATTTTTCAATGCCATAATCTGTACGATGGGCGGAGTTTCCTTAGTTAAAATAACCAGCAGCTGTCTTCAACTTGCCATGAAAATTTTAATTAAAAGTAGCAGGGCCTAGATTTGAACTAGGGATCTCGGGGTTATGAGCCCCGCGGGATCACCAGACTACCCCACCCTGCTATATAAAAACAAAATAAATCGATATTAATATTATATTTAAGATAATATATAAAACTTTCGATGCAAAAAAAGAAAAGTCGAATTAATTATTCGACTTTAATAGTGTTTGCAATAGCATATCCATTAAAACTTGACGTTATGATGTAATTTCCCGGCATCAGGTTAATATTGAGACTTGCAATACCGCTGGCATTTGTTGTGCGAGTATAGAAAACACCGTTAATATTAAATCCGACGTCCTGATTTGGATAAGCCAATCCATTACCATCCAACAGTCTGACATGGAATTGATCCGGAGTGCCATAATCTTTAACCAAATCCTCAGCAGAGAGCACATCTAAAACAGTGATATTATTGGATACTGCAAATCCTCCGGATTCACATGTGATGATGTAACTGCCCGGCCTCAAGTTAATATTGAGTTTGGCCATGCCTGTGGAATTTGTAAAGCGAGTGTATAAAACACCGTTGATGTTGAATGTGACGCTTACGTTTTCACCGGCAGCTTTTCCGTCATCACCAATTATTTGAACGCAATATTGGGAGTCATTCTTATAATATTTGACCAAATCCCTGTTCTGCGTAATTTTAGGAAGCACAGTGATGTTATTTGAAAAATATTGGCCTGTGACATTATTGATTGCTGTGATTATGTAATCTCCCTGATTCAAGTTAATGTTCAATCTTGCAAGACCGTTTTCATCAACCTTACGCTCATACATCACACCGTTGATGTTGAACAAGACAGTAGTTCCTTTATCCAGGAAGTTACCTTCACTATCACGGAAAGTGGCATAATATTGGGACTCATTTCTGAAGGTTTTAACCAAATCTGTTCCGTTGACAGTGTCATTGACAGTTATAGTGGAATTGACAGAATACCAACCGTAAGTTGTTGTAGCTCCATAAATTCCGCTGTTTAAATTAACGGCAAGTGAAGCAATACCTTTTTCATCAGTCGTTTTAGTGTAATTCTTACCGTTCAGGTTTATCACAACAGTAGCATTGCTGATTGGATTTGACTCATAATCAGTCAGATTGACGACTAATTTCTCACTTCCACCATAATATTTAGTTACATCCTCAACAGTCAGGATAACAGGATTGTCGCTTACGATTATCTCAACAGCATTATTCTCATTATCAGCACTGGCAATTAGATAATATTTGCCTTCTTTGGAAGATGAGAATGACTCATCAGTCAGGTTTCCGCCGGATGATGAAATTGTGATATTTCTTTTAGGCATTGTGGCCTCAACATCACCAAGATAAAAAGCGTATGCATAACCTGTTGACTCGTTTGTCTTTAATGATGTTGAGTCAACTGTCAGGTTCAAAGTGATTATTGAGGAAGGAGCATCCAAACGTTTGACAACATTTGACCAGTCAGGAGAGTTTTTACCCCACCAGTTACCGTCGATTGTTGAATTGAAGTACTGTTCGAAGTAATCGCTTAAAAATACAGTGTCACGACTGTTGTTTACAAAGACATTGTTATAGACATCACCGACACAGCCTTCAAGATAAATAGCTCCGCCTTCTTTTGCATAATTGTTAATGAAAACATTGTTGAAAATGGTCATGTTGGCATATGCTGTGTGCATTCTTCCCTTACAGATATGGATTGCACCTCCGCAGTCACGGGCAGAATTATTGACAAATAGACATTCGCTTACATTTATAGTTCCGATCCAGTGATAGATTGCACCGCCAAAACTGCCGTCATGTTCATCATGTGCGGAGTTGTTGATGAACGTTGAATTGAACACTGTAAGAATACCGCCATAGTTTCTTACGGCACCACCATCTCTGTAAGCATGATTAGCTATGAAAGTACAATCAGTAATAGTTCCGGTTCCCTTATTTGAGACGGCACCACCATCGATTCTGGTTACATCATTTTCAACGAATAAACAGGAATCTATATCAATGGTAGCTCCCCTTATGCTTTCAACACAGCACGCATCTTCAGCATAATTATTGTAAAAGCTCAAGTTATACATGTTTAAATCCTTGTTGTTCCATATTACAGTATCTGTACAATTAACAAATTTTAAACCAGACAATGTGACATTATTGGCGTTGATTGTAAAAATTCGGGACCCTGTGAAAATCGCATTGCCATTCGCCTTAATGAGCAAATCATTGGAAGAAATGACAAGATTAGTGTTGTTAGAACCCTTATATATACCATCGTTAATTAGAATGGTATCATTATTACCGCTGTTGCTTAACGCCAGATTAAGATTATTATATGGGTCATCAATTGTACCTTGACCATCTATTGTTGTATTCATACCTACATAATATGTTTCATTATTTGCAGAAACTATAGGCATCATAATTAAAAAAACAAATAAAAGTAGTACAAATATCCTTTTCATAACATAACCTCTGAATTATGATATGAAATAATATTTATTTCAAATGACTTATAAAAATAGTGAAAAAATAAGGAGAAAAGAGAATTATTTTTCTAAAGCTTCAATTCTCTTATCGATATCATTGAGTTTTTCTTCAGTTGCTTGCTGGAATTCCTGAGAGGATTTCTTGAATTCATGGTAATCCTTATCCAAAGCATCAACAGAACTGGCAGTTTCTTTGAATTTAGCTTCAAGGTCTTCCAAATCATCAGTAGTGGCAAGAGCCCAGTCTTTAATCAGTTGGTCGCTTTTCTCATCTAGAAATGCATCAAGCTTATTGGAAAATGCATCTGTACTGATACCTGTGTCGATATCGCTTAATTTGATTTTGATTCTGTCAGTCATGGAATTGGATTCTTTTTCTTTTTTCAAATCTGCATATTCTGCATTGTTGTTGAGCACTTCACCCATATGGGCATCAGCGCTTGTAGGAACATAACTTTTGATTTTTTCCATTGTTTTCGGACTGTTCAAAAGATAATAATAAACCAATACAACAATAGCTATTATTAAAATAATTACTGCAACAGCTTCAACAGCATCCATAATAACACCTATTTATTCCTATTGAGTTTTTTCTCTTTAGCTTCGATTTCCTTAAGCATTTTCTCTAATTTCTTTTGCTCAGTTTGTGCTTCTAATCTTGCTAATCTTTCGTTAATCTCACTATGCAAGTAACCGATTTCATTTCTTACATCAGTAGTTGATTGTCTGATTGCCTTGAGAGAATCCTGTTGATCTTGAGGTAATGGGATTGGATTATCCATTAATCTTTTAGATTCAATATCTTTTTCAACCATAGACATTTTTTTAAGTTGGATTTCTTTTTCAAGCATTTCAACAGATGTTTTTGCTTGAGCAACTCTTCTCCATTGAGCAACAACAATAATAACAACTAATGCAACAATAACCAATATAATTAATAAGAACATTTGATCAGGAATTGTTGGAATATCCATAAATTTACCTCCAATATTCATTTAGATATAATAAATATTTAAACCTTATTGAATATAACATTTATTATTAAAGTGATTATTATGATTGATTCTTATATAAAAGCTGGAAAAATTGTTTCAAAAATACGTACAGATGCATCAAAAATGATAAAGGAAGGATGCCTGGTTCTGGATTTGGTTGAATACGTTGAAGGAGAAATCTTAAAACAGGACGCAGACATTGCATTTCCATGTAACGTTTCAATTAACGAAGTTGCAGCGCACTACACTTCTCCAGCAAATGATAAAACAGTTATTCATGCAGGGGATTTGGTTAAACTGGATTTGGGAGCTATGGTAAACGGATACATTGCAGATTCTGCAGTGACCGTGATGGCTGAAGGAAACATAGAAGAGAGATTCACTCAGGACCAGATCAATGAAAACCGGGAACTCATCGAAGCTTCAGCGGCAGGACTTGAAGCTGCAATTGCAACTGTTAGAGCTGGAGTTGAACTTAACAAAATCGGCGCTGCAGTACATGAGGCAATAAGCGATTTTGACTTTAACCCTGTATTCAACCTGATGGGACACAGTCTGGAGCAAAACAATTTACATGCAGGAATTTCCATACCGAATTATGACAATAACGACACTTTCAAATTGGATGAAGGACAGGCCATAGCTATCGAGCCATTTGCAACAACAGGCGTGGGCCATGTCAATGATGGACCGGGACACTATATTTTCTCATATATGGCAAACAAGCCATTCAGAATGAAATCCACACAGAAAGTCTTAAACTACATTCAAAAAAATAACCCATACGTTCCATTTTCAGGAAGATGGATTACCGACGAATTTGGAGAAAGACGTGGTGGAATTGCATTAAAACAGCTTTCAGAAGCAATGGCAATCTATCCATATGCACCACTTAAAGAAAAAAAGGATTGTTTTGTTTCTCAAAAGGAACATACTGTAATTGTAGAAAAAGAAGGTTGTACAGTTACAACATTATAGAAGAGTTAACTCTCTTCATTACTTATTTTTTAAAAAAAAAAGAAAAAAGAAAGAAGATTAGTAGATTGTAGGGATACGTACACCCATTTTTGCTCTTCTTTCACGTTCTGCGGTATTTTTGTCTTTTTTACCTTTAGCTAATTTTTCAAGTAAAGGAAGACCTGGTTTTACATCGTCCATTGGTTTGGTTTCGATTAAACCTGCGTCAACAGCAGCTTTAAATACTGATTCACCATCATCAGTTCTGGTTAAAACAGTAGACCAACCGTCAGGTGAACCTACAGAACCAGTAGATACATCAGCCCATTCAGCAACGTAATCTTGACATACGTTACATCCGGATTGTTCGTATCCGTGAGTTTCTTTAATAGCTAATCCTTTGTCTTCACCATCTTTGGTTAACCAGAATTTACCTTTACCGATGTCCATTTTACTAGCTTCGGTTAAGTCATCAAATCCTAATTTAGCAGTTGCGAAAGTGTCAAGAGAAGCCATAGGGAAGTTTTCCATACAGTAGATACCGATGATTAATTTTACTTTATCAGCGACAAATCTTGTGAATGGATAAGCTTTAGCTTTTCTTAAACCTTGTACTTGACATGGAGTTGCGACTACACCGACTTTTTCAAGACCGTATTGACGTGTTGCTTCTTTTAAAACAGATAAGGTTGGGGACATTGAGTATTTGGTTCCTGCAGCTGCAATTACTTCATCGGATGAAGTTACAACAGTAGGAGTAGGCCTCCAATCTTCATCAGGAGTTCCAGCAACTACAGCACCTTCAATGATTCCCTCATCGAGTGCGTAACAGAGTAATGCTGAAACAATTCCTCTGTCTTGTGATACATCTAATATTTTTTGTTCAGTAGATCTTGCAGATAATGCTTCTTTATAAGTACCTAATGGCATATCTAATCCTCCTAAAGTCCTGTTTCCTTTTTAATTCTTCCTTCAGGTAACCAAGATCTTGGACACATTACGTAACAAGTTCCACACTTAATACATCTGTCTCTGTCACAGCTAGGTCTACCTTCAGAATAGCCCATTGCCCTTGTTGGACAAGCTAGACCACAAGTTCCACATCCAGAACATAATCCTTGGCGAATTACGTTGGTTAATACGTCACAACCACATCCAGCATTGCATGCTGCTAAATCCATAGCAGGTTTTAAGTAATCTAAATCACCTTCACATACTGCTACAACGGTTTTTGCAATCATTTCAGGAGCTACTGGACAACCAGGAAGTGCTGCATCAACTTTAACTAATGAACTAATAGGTAAGAATGCTTCGTGTTTTGGTTGTGCTTGTTGACCACCACGTGCGTAGGTAGTGAAACAACCGGTTACAGCACAGGAACCAAATGCAACGATTAAGCCTGATTTTTCTCTTGCCATTAAAAGTTCTTGAACACTGTGTTCGTCTTGTAAACAAACAGATCCTTCAATTAAACATACGTCCATTTCAGGCATTTCTTCAGCGAAAGTACCATGTACCCATTTGTCAACTAAGGTTTGTCCGTATACAATATCAACCATATCGGTTAAAACGGTAGCTAAAATGTCGTAATTTTCAGTTAAAGACATTGCATCACCAGTACAACCACTTAAGTGAATGTAACCAATACGAGGTTTTGCTGAAGCAGCTTTGGTTTCTGCAGGAGCTTCTGCTTTAACTTCTTCTTTAACAGGAGCAGCTTCAACTTTTTTTTCTACTTTTGGTGTTTCTGCTGGTTCAGAAGAACCACCGAAAGCTTTTTTCAATTTATCAAACATTATTTTACCCCAATTTCATTTAAAATAATATCTATAGCTTTAGGAATTGCCTTTGCAACAGGTTCTGTTAAACCCATATCAATATCCGGAGTTGGAATTTCAGCAGGTTTGCATCCAACAATAACAACCTCACATTTTTCGGAAATCTTTTGAAGAGGTTCTTCAACAGTCATTCCGTGAGGGTTATCATATTTTCCCGCCTGCATTACTTTTGGATCAAATACATCAACTGTTCCAGGTTCGGCCTGAAACTCAACAACATCCAACACGATTAATTTTTTCCAATCATACTGATCGTAGAGAGGGAAGAAATTAGTAGGAGCTGCGGTTCCGCCATCAATGAACTGAACATTATCAGGCAATTTGATACCTTCAAATTTTTCTTGTATCTGACTTAAAATATCTTTATCAAATTCATCTTCAACATATGAAGTAACAGCAGGATCATAATAATCCTTTTTATCATCAAAATATTTTTGCAATATATTTATAAGAATAGGACCGAATCCATCATCCTTAAATAATATGTTTCCACATCCAACCACAATAATATCGGAATTGTAAGGCATTTAATATTTCCTCCAAACTTAGATTCTCACCATTTCATTTTTAAGAACGGATTTGTCTTCATCGTCAACTACCATTACGTGAGTAGCACATGATAAACATGGGTCGTAAGCTCTGATAACATGTGGACCAAACTCGTGGTGGAATCCTTCTGTAGCAGGACCCATTGTTGGAATATTCCAAGTAGTTGGTACAATTGCGGAATAGAAAGCGGTTTTTCCTTCAACAACTTTTGCCATGTGTACATCAGTTCCTCTAGGACCTTCAATTACACCAAATCCAAGTTCACCAGTACCTCTTTTATCGTAACTTACATTTGCAGGTGCTGCAGGATCAATTGCATCTAATGCTTCTAAACAAGCATCGTAGTTTTTAATCATTTCATCTGCACGAGCAACATGTTGTGCGATAACACCTTTGTCTTTGAAACCTGCGAATTGTTCCATCCTTGCTCTAGGACCGGTTTCAACATTTACGCCTTCCCATAATGGAATTACTGAACATGCTTTTTTACCAATTTCTGGGTCATCATACCATGCTTCAGGTAATACTTCAGAGAATTTGCTCATGTCAAATTCGTTGGTACCGTAAGTTGCATCCATTGCCATTAATGGCTGGTTGACTACACCTAAATCTTTAGGTAAACCTGCTTCGAGAACACAGTTTTTGATGAATTCAATGTGTGCTTCGAGTTTTGGTCTGAATGCAGTCATTCTTTCGATTAATCTTTCTTTGGTGAATGGAGTAATGTTTCTTGCCATACCACCGACTCTAATATCAGATGGGTGAATACCTTCACCAGCAATCATTTCAACAACATATTGAACGGTTTTTCTGACTTCACTTACACTGTTAACTGCATCTGCGAATTTGTCCTCAGGGACAACATCCGGTGCAACTAAGAAGTGGTGAATTGCTGCACTGTTAATACCGTGTGCTGCTGCGACGGCTTTTCTTAACAATTTAGCAGTTTTAGGAATTTCGATACCTAATGCCATATCCATTGCTTCAGCGGAAGCCAAAGTATGTGGAATTGGACAAACACCACAGATTCTTTGACATAAAACTGGAGCGGTTTCAGGTGCTTTGTTAAGAACCATCTTCTCTAAACCCCTAACAGGAGTTATACTTAGATACATACCTTTTGTAACAATCCCTTCATCGTCAACTTCCATGACCAATTCGGCATGACCTTCTTGACGAGTTGTAGGAGATATAACTACTCTATCTTTCAAATATGTCACCTTCTTTCGTAATTAAAAATTTGTTATTTATAAATAACGATATATATATTTCTAAAATAACATTAATAAGTACTACTTTCAGAATTAAATAGTAAAATTTATATAATAAAAAATCTAAGCCGAATACTGCGAGATTTCATATGAAAAAATAATAAAAGTAATAAATCCTTTAAAAAAAGTGTGACAAAGTTTAGGTAAGACAAAAAAAGAATTCGTATAGAAAATATGAGAATAACCGCAAAAAAAGAGCCATATGAAATAAAATTAATAACGAGAAATTTTGCCTAAAATTTACTAATTTGAGATATTAAAAAATTCAAGAAAATTGTCTGATTTCACCCACCATCTTAAGAAAATATAATTTCATATCAGGAACATGAGCCAGAGTAATCACCATATGATCAAAATCATCATAATTCCATTAATAACGAAAAACCTCACTTGAATATAGTAAAAATGCATAGTAAATTATTTATAACATTAGTGTTAAAATTTGTGTATTAAAAAACATTTAAGTATTTTAATAAACATAAGATTATTCAATTGTTGAAGATTAATTCAATACTTAAAAAAATATTATATAGGAGGTGCAATCATGGACAAAGCAAATCTAATAATTTCTATCATTATTGTGTTATGTATTGCGACAGCAGTTGCAGCTTACGGTATAATAAATAATCAAGATGCAGTATTTTCAGATTTAGCCAGTATGGATAGTGGCTCTGGAAGTAGTGGTAGTGGCGGTATTGGAAATAATACAACCCATACTGGAACATCCACTGGTTCTGGAAGTGGATCATCTAGTGGTGGAAGTGGTTCAAGCTCAGGAACTGGTAGTGGATCAGGCTCCGGTGGCGGTTCCGGAGGAGGCTCCGGCGGTGGATCTGGAGGAAGCTCCGGTTCAGGAACAGTGCACACATCTTCCCAAATCAGATCACTTGCAATGGATCATGTAGAAGTATCTGGTTGTTATGCTGGAACTCCAAGATATTCCGGCGGATACTGGTACATTAATATCTACAACAGTACTGATGATACCGTTGTAACCAGTTTTGTTATAAATGACAGAACAGGTCATGTTGACCTCGGGTAAATTTTAAAAATTTACCATCTTTTTTTATTTTACTCAAAAATAAATAACTATATATAATAAAAAAAACAAAATAAATAATTGATGTTTATGAGGGCCCGTAGCCTAGCTGGATAGGGCGTCGGACTTCTAATCCGAAGACCCCGGGTTCAAATCCCGGCGGGTCCGCTTTCATAAAAGTTTCTTTTTTTATTAGATAATTAATTAAAACATAATTATTTTATGGGCTTGTAGCCTAGTCTGGAAGGGCGTAAGACTCCTAATCTTAAGATCGAGGGTTCAAATCCCTCCAAGTCCGTTCAAAAATTATCCAAAGTAATGACTTTGGGACTTTTTTTCTCTTTTAATTCCAAATCAAAATTAATTTCACCATATTTACCTCCCCCACCAGGAATAATGTCAATGGTATTAGCTCTAAATGCATCAATGGCCTTAGACACATTTGAATCGATTTTTTCAATATCAGAGATGTCAGCATCAATCAGCACATTGATTTCACTGCCAGAATTATCAATCAGCTTTTGCCAGATATTCTGAACAGTCTTCGTAGTAACTCCCTTGCCATAGACAGTTGAAATAAGCTCAGCCAAAGGCATTAAATGAATATACGGTGGTCTGAAATCAGGACAATGAGGCTCATCATAATCAGAGATTTCAGAAATTCTGTAATCAACACCCTTTTTGATTCGACCGCCACAATCACATTTCATCTTATTGTCTTTTGCAATAACAGGATCAACTAATTTAAAGCATTTGGTACATGCGGTCATGTGATATTTGCCCAGGTTCGGAACAAGACCATAGTTTGCTTTAATATCCGAATGTTTTATCGCATGTTTGATTGATGAAAATGAAATATCTTCAAGCTCAATTTGATTAAACTCACGACCCAATCTGTGCGGCCATGGGGAATGGGCATCGGAATTGCTCAGGAAAGTGAAGTCCTTCAGCTCATCAACAGTATCGGCCATGCTTGTGTCTGCAGACAGCCCCAACTCAACAAAGTCAACCTTCTTTTCATAACAGTCATAGATGCTGTCAAAGGACTTGTACATCCCAGTCCAGGGAGTGAATGCGTGAGCCGGACCGATCAGACAATCATATTCGCGAACCATCTCCAATATCTCAGCACCATTGAGATTAGTCTTTGGCCTTCCATCAACAGTTTTGTTTCGGGAAGGCAATCTCTCCGACAGTTCACGTGCAATATCAATGTCTGGAATGATAATAAGATGATGAATCTTGTTTTTGCCTTCAATTTCCGTTGTTATGACAAAATCCATGCCGTCCGCAGAATAAATTCCATCACCAGAGGGAGCTGTTGATTGTTCAATTATATCTAGCCATTTGGGATGAAGACCATCACCGGTTCCTAAAAGCCCCAAACCCTTAAGTCTAGATTTGGGAGCAATATTTTTAATCAGCATGTCCTTAGATGATGCCATTGAAAAACAGCTATGAATATGAAAATCAGCATTGACCAACATGAATATGAATATTCAAATTGAACTATTTAAAATTTTTTTAAAATCAGAAAATGGAAGTTTTTCATCAGGTTTTTTCAAATCAGTGTTTATATCGTCACTGACTGATGTGTCAAAATCCTTTAAAAACAGATTAACCCTATTAATCAAATCAATAATCTCATCTCTTGTAGTTGGATAAGCCAATCGCAATACTGGAATATCCAATTGACCTACAATATGTGCGGCCAGGGAATGGGCATTATTGCATCCGTTGCCGCAAAATAAAATCAGTTCGTTTAATACATCATACATCGGCTCGTATTTTAGGGGCCTTTGACCTAAAATAATTGCGGCATCAGCCTTATCCAATAACGGAGCCAAAAGAGAAATACGGCCCCTAACCCCTGATGGAGTTTCACTGGACAGGTTAACCTTGAACCTCTCCTGCTTGCAGAAGCCGGAGAATTCTTGCACAAAAATGTTAAAATCAGGATTTAAATCAAGTTCATTGTTATATTTGGAAAAATTAGTTGGAGACAAATAACTATGTCCGTTCTTTTCAATTAAAGGCACAATAATCATTGCACCATCAGGAATCACAATAACGTTCATAAAAAAATAAAAAATTGGATAATTATCCAATATATCTTAAATCATCAGCATTGCCTGCATTGGCACGATTAATTAAATCTTGTTCCATTTGCTGAGCTTTAGCTAACATTTGTCTAGTTTCTTCAGCTCTTTCATCAAGTTTTTCTGTATTGATTTCGAAATTAAGCAATTCAGCAAGTTTTAATAAAACGCCTTCAGCAGATTCAGCATCAATGAAGTAACCAGGGGTTTCACCCATAAGACATGCACCATATATTCCTCTGCGCATTCCCAAACCTAAGAATAATCCGGAAGCGCCTACGATTCCCCCATCATTGGATCTCATTTCAACACCGACTTCTTCTAGAAGTTCAATGTGAGCTTCATCACTAGCAGCTCCCAAAACTCTCGGATTTTCAACAGGCTGACCTGTAGGGACACCACCTAAAGTGAAAATTCTGGAGATATCGAATGGTTCTAAAAAGTCCAGGATTTCATTGCAAACAATATATTGGCCATCTGGAGATAAAGATTGAGTATTTCCACCGATTAATATAATATCCACATTATCTTCGCCTAAATCACGAATATAATATAGTTCATTAAGCATGTTTTCAATCATTCCGCCTTCACCAACCAGAACCTGCGGAGGGAAAGTTGGAGAATAGATTTCTGCAAATTTAGTTGCTTCAAGCTCATCAATCATATGGTCTGCAACCAGTTTACCGACATGACCAACACCAGGTAATGCTTCGATAAAAATAGGATTATTTAATTCTACTTCCTCTAAAACAGTAATTTCAGTAGCTTTCATTTTTACTCCTTAATTCTTTTTTTAATATACGGCGATATTTTCCGTATTTATCTTCAATAGAAAATTTTGGAGGATAAATAACTTTAAGTTCGCCTTTACATTTAGGGCATTTATCCTCTAAAGTATAAATTCCACATTCTGGACATTTATGCATTTTCATACTCATAAGAATCTAATCATCTAATTCTCTTAAAAATGAACCGTTTCCTTCAGATTCTTCCACAACAGCAATACATCTTTCAGCAGCTGCCTTAAGTGCTTTTTCAGCAAGCAAGTAATCTGTGGATTTTACAGTAATTCTGTATCTAGGAGCACCGACACATTGGATTTTGATTTCCTCTTCCTCATCACCATTGTCTTCTGCAGCCTTAAGTGCGGCAATGATAATTTCCACACCATTAGGAACAAAAGTTTCAATGTCTACATATCCATTAATATGAACTTCCGGAGGAGTGATATTTTTCTGTGCCACTTCAGTAATGGCATCAGCCCAATCCTGAGGTATTCCTTCTTCAGTCAGAGATTCAGCACCTTCATCGGAAGCAGTTTCAAATGCACCATAAACATCACCGAAGATATCCATAAGTTCATAACCCACTTCATCATAAGCTTCATCCAAGGATTTATCTAAAGATTTAGCAGATAATTCCAGGAATTTTTCAGCTTTCTGTTCGATTTTCCAATGTTGAATCTTTTTAGTTCTTTGATCTTCACGAATTCTTTTTAAAGAAGCATCTACATGTCCTTTTTTAGGGTTAACTCTTAGAACACGGCATACTATCTTTTGATTTTCTCTTACGTGATCTCTAATGTTTTTTACCCAACCAGCAGAGACTTCAGAAATGTGAATAAAAGCTTCTTTGCCTTGATATTCTTCCAATTTAGCGAATGCACCATAACTAAGAACTTTGTAAACTGTACCTACAATAAGCTCTCCTTCATCAGGCCATTCTTGACTTTTTCTTACCATGCAAATCACCCCAAAAACAAGTAAAAATTAAAAAATAGTTAAAAAAAATAAGTTAAAAACTAAAGAATTTAGTTTAAAACTTTTTCGATGTGTGCTGTAATTTTAGCTTTAGCACCACGAGATTTGACTAAAGTTTTACCGCAAATAATACATTTGACGTCAGAAGCTGCACGGTCAAAGATTATTTGTTCATTGTCACAATCTAAACATTTAACTTTTAAAAAGTTTCCTCTTCCTTTACTAACCATGTTAACCACCTATTTTGCTACAAATTCAGGTTTTCCTGTTCTGAAAGATTGTTTAATGTGAGATTTACCACATTCTTTACATTTAGCTCTTAAGTCTAATTTTTTAACTGGTTTGTTTCCAGCAGGTAAAGGCCTTGGATAACCTCTGTAACCAGCAGTAACACGTCTGAATTGTCTTTGTCCCCAAGTTAACTCACTAGCTTTTCTTTTTTTAGCAGTGTGGAGTTCATGCATTGTATGTTTTTTACAATGAGGACAGTAAGTTCTTTTTTCTTTTGGTATTTTCATATTTCCACCGTAATTTTTTTATTTTAATCCGCACCAGAAGTGCTTAATTAAATAGTCATTATAAATCTAGTTGTAAATTTATCTAAACACAATTTATCTTAGAAATCGTTAGAGATAGAAACTGCATAGTAACCGTTTATGTCTACAAACAGCAAAAATCCAAATTATAATAAATAATTTTTTAATATTACAAATAGATATGAGATATAGTTATATTTTTTAGAGTATTTAAAGTTATCTTATATTTTAACAAAACGAGCTTTTCTGTTTTTCACAAAAATATTTGCATTGATTTTTGGCAACGTTACTATATCCTGTGGCCTGAAAGGACCGTAAACCTTTTCATCAATTCCCATAATAGAACCTATATCATCCAAAACAAGAATGGTTACAATTTCAGATTCCCTGGTTCTTTTGGGAACATCCAGATCAATGAACTGATCATCCCCGCCCAGAATTTCAATATCATCAAAATTTTCTGATTTTGCAGGAGCCTCTTTTTTAGCTTCAGAAGCTTTGGATTTGGCAATCTGCTTTTCAATAGGTTCTCGTATCTCATCCGTGATGACTTTAGCTTTTGAAATCTCATCAATTCTGTCTAAAACCTCATCTTCAGAATCACTTGAAGACTCATCAACCGGTTCAGACTCTTTTGAAGTACTTTCAACATCATTTTGATGATTATCCATGGCGATATCTGCAATATCACTTAAGCTGGAAGCTTTTTCAGCCTCTTCAGGAGAGCTGTCCTCATCCACATCCTCAACATCGTCTTCTACAGTTGAAGAAGGCTTAGGGACTTCCTGGCCAGAAAGGTTGATTCTGTGGTTTTTAAGGGTTTCTATTATTGAAAAATAAAAGGTTTCCTCTTCAGGAGTTAAATTAAGAGGCATTGAATCCACCAAATCAAATTCCTGCTTTCCCGCAAAAAGATGATATGACCTGTTCATGTTCAAGACAGCGGCATTTGTAATCTTATGCTCACGTCTTTCACAGATTTCTGTGGCTATTCTTCTGGCCTCATTTAAAGTATTATACACATCAGAAAACGGATCATCTATAGCTGATTGTTTCAACTCATTGATATAGTTATGAATATCTTCATAAAATGTTTCTTCAACATGAGCTAATGTACCATTGTCACGTTCTTTTTTCTGAATTTTACGCAATGTTTGAAATAAATCCACTTAATATCATCTCTGATGGTTTTTAAAAAAATAAAATAAGAAAAAAACAAATGAATTAATCATCTGTTTCTAATCTTGGAGCAAGCAAGAAACTAAGTTTACCATCACCAGTGACCATAGTTAAGGTTAAGCTCAATGGCATGTCAGTACCTAAACTAATTTCAGCTTCCTCTGAAAATTTGTCTGCTTTAAGCATTTCTCTAATTTTATCTAATGAAAATAGAGATTTTTCATGCTCTTTAATATTTTCGCCGTGAAGATACTTGATACTTGCATCACCAAATTCACCATCAGCAGATGCGATAAAGTAATCTTCATCAACTTCCAAAGCAATTTTATCTGAAAATATCTCAATATCGTTAATTGAATCTTTTAATATAGAGAAACGAACTTTGAATGAAGTCGGGTGATTAATTTGAGGCGGAGTAGGATTATCATACTCGATGTCAATCAATCTGATTTTAAATGTCCTTGTTGCATCACCTTCAAAAGTGATGATGAAATTTCCTTCATCAACAGACATTAAAACTCTATCTTGAGATTTTGCCCTTTTAAGAACCCTCATGAATTCATCAGTGTCTATATTAATTTTTTCAGGGATATCACAAATATATTCATCGAATAAACTTGCTTTCAATTCTAAATGAACAAATGTTATGTGACTACGGTCTAAGGCATCTAATCTCATACCTTCACTATCAGTTTGGATTTGTACTTCATCAACGATTGATGAAATAGCATCAAAACTGGTTTTTAAAATACTAGAATCACTTAATTCCGCTTTAAACATAAATAATCCTCGAAATTTTATTAAATTAAAAATATATAATAATATTAAATATTATGTTAATCCTATATAATAAATATTTTCATTAGAAAAAAAATAAGAAAAAAGAAGTAAAAACTTCTTAATTCACCGACAGGCATTTTTCATTTCAGATACATACTGTTTCAATGCTTCAGAAGCATTTTCACCATGCTCTTCAATGATTTTTACAATTGCACTTCCGACAATTACACCATCTGCAATTTCAGATATTTTAGATGCCTGTTCTGGAGTGTTAATTCCGAAACCAACAGCTACCGGTAAATCACATACATCACGAATATCTGATATTATTGCATTCAAGTCAGTTTTTATTTCTGATCTCATACCAGTAACTCCCAGTGATGATACAACATAAATGAAACCTGTAGCATCGCCGGCAATCTTCTGGATTCTTTCTTTTGAGGTTGGCGCAATCAATGAAATCACATCAACATCATTTCTAGCTGCGATATCTGCAATTTCGCCTTTTTCTTCATATGGCACATCCGGAGTGATTATACCGTCAATTCCACATTCATTACATTTTTTGAAGAATTCCTCATAGCCATAGAAAAATACCGGATTGATATAGGTCAGAAAGACCAATGGAACATCTGTCTTTTGACGAACTTCTCTAACGATTTCAAAAACATCATCAGTAGTTGTATTGTGCTTTAGCGCCCTGACATTTGCATCCTGAATTACAACACCTTCTGCCATCGGATCTGAAAATGGAATTCCAATTTCGATCAAATCACAGCCCGCTTCATCCATGGCCAGAATGTATTCAACAGTCTTTTCGACAGTCGGATCTCCTGCTGTTAAAAAACCGATAAATGCAGTTTCATCCTTAAATGCATTTGCAATTCTACTCATTTAACTCAACTCCCCTGTATTCCGCTATGGATTTTACGTCCTTATCTCCTCTTCCGGACAGACAGACAATTATGATATCGTCATCATTCATTTCCGGTGCGATTTTTATTGCATGGGCCACAGCATGTGAACTTTCAATAGCTGGTATAATACCTTCCATTCTGGATAAATATTCAAATGCCTCAACGGCTTCCTCATCTGTAACAGCCACATATTGAGCTCTTCCGGAATCTCTCAAATAAGCATGTTCCGGACCGACACCGGGATAGTCAAGTCCTGCGGAAATTGAATATACCGGAGCGATTTGGCCATATTCACTCTGATTAAATATTGATTTCATTCCATGGAATATTCCGATTTTTCCGTTGGTCAAAGCTGCAGCATTATATGGTGTGTCTATTCCTTTTCCACCGGCTTCACAGCCAATCAACTGAACATCTTCATCTTCGATGAAATTATAAAATGCACCCATTGCATTGCTTCCACCACCAACACAAGCTAAAACAGCAGTTGGCAATTTTCCTTCTTTTTCAAGAATTTGCTGGCGAGCTTCGGCACTTATTACTGCCTGGAAATCCCTAACTATTTGAGGGAATGGGTGTGGTCCCATCGTTGAACCTATAACATAATTAGTATCATTGACATTAGCTATCCAATCCCTGAATGCATCGTTTACAGCGTCCTTTAATGTTTTAGTTCCTGATTTTACAGTATGCACTTTTGCTCCAAGCAATTCCATACGATATACATTCAAAGCCTGTCTTTGGGTATCGACTTCACCCATAAAGACTTCACATTCCATATCCAAAAGAGCAGCAGCCGTTGCTGTTGCCACACCATGCTGACCCGCACCAGTTTCTGCAATGACTCTTGTTTTTCCCATTTTTTTAGCAAGCAAAACCTGTCCTAAAACATTATTAATCTTGTGCGCACCCGTATGGTTTAAATCTTCCCTTTTGAGATAAATTTTTGCCCCACCAATGTCTTCTGTCATTCTTTTTGCATAATATAATAAAGAGGGTCTTCCCGCATACTCTTTTAACAAGGTATTTAACTCATCGACAAAATCGGGATCGTTCATGTAATGGTTGTACTGTTCCTCCAGATATAATAACTCATTCATTAAAGTTTCTGATATGTATTGACCCCCATATTCGCCATATCTTCCGTTACTCATTCATAGCCTCCATCAATTCTTTAATTTTTAATTCATCTTTATAACCGTCAGTTTCTAAACTGCTACTTAAATCAATAGCATATGGATTGAACTCTTTTATGGCTTCAGAAACATTGTAAGCATTCAGTCCCCCTGCCAAAAAGAATTCTTTTTTTAAATCTTTTCTTATTAGTCGCCAGTCAAAGGTTTTTCCACTGCCTTTTCCACTGTCCAACAGCAAATAATCTGCAAGTGAATTGTCATATTCCTTCAAATCTTTCTTATCAGACATTTCAATTGCTTTAATAATTTTTAGTTGATAGTTAGTTTTTTGCTTTAATTTATTAATATAGTCTTCACTTTCACTGCCATGCAACTGTACAATGTCTATTATTCCATCATCGTATAATTTTAAGACTTCTTCAATGTCTGCATCCACAAAAACTCCAACAGAAATTATAGAGGAGTCCAAATTTTTCTTCATTTGAAAAGCCAGTTCATGAGTGACTTTTCTTGGAGAATCTGCAAATACAAAACCAATATAATCCGGCTTATATTTATTTACGATATCAATATCTTCCAATCGCCTCAATCCGCAGATTTTGATTTTAGCCATTTTTCAACTCCAAAATCATAGCTTTTTTATCATCACTTTTCATTAAAGTTTCACCAATTAAAACTGCATCAACATTATTTTCCTTCAATCTGGTGACATCTTCCTTTGTTTTAATACCACTTTCTGATATAAAAACAATATCTTCACCGACACATCTGCGTAAGTTAATACTATTTTCAATGTCTACAGTAAAATCTGTCAGGTCACGATTATTGACACCGATGATTTCAGCACCGACACTTAAAGCCTTCATGATTTCAGTTGAATCGTGAACTTCCACAATAGCTGACAAACCTAAAGAATGTGCCAAATCCAGATATTTCTTTAACTCGACAATATCCAAAATAGCTACAATTAACAAAACCGCTGAAGCTCCGAGATATTTGGCCTGATAAATCATGTACTCATCAATGACAAAATCCTTTCTTAAAATAGGGATTGAAACATTTTGTGCAATTTCCTTTAAATAATCATCATCCCCCTTGAAAAAGTAAGGCTCTGTCAGAACAGAAATCGCAGATGCACCTGCAGATTCATAATCCTTGGCAATCTGAATATAGTCAAAATCCTCGGCAATCAGACCTTTAGATGGAGAAGCCTTTTTAACCTCAGCAATAATGGAAATGTCATTGCTTTGAAGAGCCCTTTTAAAAGGAAATTCCTCATTAATTTCCATGTAAGAAATTTGTCTTTTCAAATCATCGAGCGGAATAATGGATTTTTCCAAATCTATTCTTTCTTTTGTTTTTTCAACAATCTCATCTAACATAATAATCAACTATTTGTGAATTCAATGAACTTTTCAAGCTGTTGCAATGCCTTACCTGAATCAATTATCTCTTCAGCTACCCGAACACCATCCGCAATTGACTCAACAGCACCGGCAACATATAGTCCTGCGGCTGAGTTTAAGACAACAGCATTTCTTTTCGGACCTTTCTGACCATTCAGTATATTTAATGTAATCTGGGCATTTTCTTTAGGATCTCCTCCAACCAAATCCCCCTTACTGCATTTTTCAAATCCAAAATCACTCGGATCAATTTCATAGGATTTGGTTTTGCCATCCTTAATCTCACAGACACATGTCTTATCACTTACTGAAATCTCATCCATTCCGTCCACGCCATAAACGGATAATGCGGATTTTACGCCCAGATTATTTAATACTTTTGCTAAAGGTTCTACTAATTCTTTATCATAAACCCCCAAAACCTGCATAGTAGCACCGGCAGGATTGGTTAGGGGGCCTAGAATATTAAATATTGTTCTGATTCCAAGCTCTTTTCTCACACCAGCAATATATTTCATTGCAATATGATAGTTTTGAGCAAATAAAAAGCATATATTATTTTCTTTTAAACATTCCAGACTTTTTTCAGGAGAAATATTAATGTTAACTCCCAACTCCTCCAGGACATCGGCAGCACCACATTTACTTGATGCTGAACGGTTTCCATGTTTTGAAACTGGAACTCCTGCTGCAGATATTACTATTGAAGATGTGGTTGAAATATTGAATGTATTTGAACCGTCACCACCGGTTCCGACAATTTCCAAAGCTTCAACATCATTCAACAATCTTACACAGTGATTTCTCATCGCTTCGGCAGATGCGGTAATCTCATCAATTGTCTCACCTTTCATGGACATTGCTGTCAAATAGGAACTCATCTGAATTTCACTGGCCTGTCCACCCATAATTTCATCCATTGTCTGATAAGCTTCATCATAAGTTAAATCTTCTTTTCTTGATACTTTTAAAATTGCTTCCCTAATCATTTAAATCACCTCTAAAAAATTTCTCAATAAAGTCAAACCATCTGGAGTCAATATGGATTCTGGATGGAATTGAAGTCCGTAAATATCATATTGCTTATGTTTTACTGCCATGATTTCACCGTCATCACAGGCCTTTGACAGTATTTCCAATTCATCAGGCAGGCTTGATTCCACAAGGCTCAGGGAGTGATAACGTCCTACACTGATTTCATCACCCAATCCTTTAAAAATCAAATCGTCATTTAATTTAATGGTTGATGATTTTCCATGCATTAATCTCGTAGCATATGATATTTCACCGCCAAATGCTGCACAGATTGACTGGTGACCCAAACAAACTCCCAAAATAGGAATTTTGCCTTTAAACTCACGTACCACATCAATACATATTCCTGCATCCTGAGGTTTACCCGGACCAGGAGATAAAATAATGGCATCAGGATTCAATTCATCAATTTCCTCTAAATTAATTTTATCATTTCTTGAAACCTGAATATCCGGATTGATTTCACCAATCAGCTGATACAGGTTATATGCAAAACTGTCATAGTTATCTATTAAAAGAATCATTCTAAACCCCCATCGGCAAGTTTCAATGCATTGATTACGGCAGCAGCCTTATTCATGCACTCATCAAATTCATTGTCCGGTACACTGTCTGCAACAATTCCCGCACCAGAACGAATAAATACCTTATTGTTACGTTTGAATGCAATTCTAATTGAAATACAAGTGTCAAGGTTTCCGCTTAAATCGACATATCCGATAGCGCCACCATAAATTCCTCTTTTGTTGTTTTCAAGTTCATTTATGATTTCACATGCCCTTATTTTTGGAGCTCCGGATAATGTTCCCGCAGGCAAAATGGAATCCAGCGCAACAAGACAATCCAAATCATCCCTTAGGATTCCGGACACTGTAGATCCGATATGCATCACGTGAGAAAACCTTTCGATTGACATGTACTTATCGACAGACACTGAGCCGATTTTAGCAATCCTTCCAATGTCATTTCGTCCCAAATCAACAAGCATATTGTGTTCGGCCAATTCCTTTTCATCATTTAAAAGCTCTTCTTCCAAGTCCAAGTCTTCCTGCGGAGTTTTACCGCGAGGTCTTGTTCCTGCAAGAGGGAAAGTATATAATTTATTATCATTAACCTTAACCAATGTTTCAGGTGACGCACCAGCTATTTCAATATCATCACTTGAAAAATAAAACATGTAAGGAGAAGGATTTGTAGTTCTTAAAACCCTATATGTGTCGAATAGACTTCCTTCAATGTCTGCTTCAATCCTATTGGACAGCACAACCTGAAAAATGTCTCCTTCCTTAATGTAATTTTTTGCTTTTATAATCATTTCCCCGAATTTTTCACGGGAAAACGCATTTCTGAAATCAGACTTTAATTTTAACGGTGCAATTTCAGCCTTTTTACCGTTTTTAATTAATTCTGCGATTTTTTTTAGCTCATCACAGGCTCTTTTATAATTATTTTCCAAATCATCAGTTTTCATGTTGACGATGATGACTATTTTCTGGCGGAAGTTATCAAAGGCAATTACCTTGTCAAAAAGCATTATGTCAATGTCTTTAAACTGGTCGTGGTTTTCAGCATCCAAATTTAAGGAAGGCTCTGAATACTTAATGTAATCATAAGCAAAATACCCTACAAAACCTCCAGTAAATGGCGGTAGGTTTTCAATTTTTGGAGATTTGTTCTGAATAATCAAATCCCTTATAATATCGCTTGGATTATCAGTTTCTATTGTCACGACATCATCGGTCAGTTCATTGAAATCAGAATCGCCCTTAATCTGAACTGAAGAGTTTTGGCATGTAAATTCCAATAAAGGATCGAAACCTAAAAAGCTGTATCTTCCCCAATTTTCAGCGTCCTCGATACTTTCCAGCATGTAACAGTGTTTACTTATACCTTTTAAAATCCTTAATACTTCTATCGGAGTTGCTATATCTGAAAGCAATTCGTAAGCTATTGGAATCCTTTTATATTCCTTATTTCGAGCAATTTTTTTTACATCATCTAAACTTGGGGAAAACATTTTATCACTAAATTATCTTTTTGTATATAACTATTAGAATAATGTACTATTTAAAACCTTGTAGTATTTTTTTGTACATTTTTATATCGGGTGATGAAAATTGTTCTGAGTGATAAAAATTGTTCTTAGAAAACCATTTTATATAATATAATAGGGTTTAATTTAAAAAATAAAGAATTTAAATAGGAAAAATAAAATATTAAGCAGCAAAAACTGTTAGGAGGGAAAAAATGAGTAAATTTCAGGAAGACATGATCTTCAAAAACATCAGCGAAGAAGAGATACAAATCCTTCTGGAGATTGTTGGAAAAGAATCTGAAAATGTTAATATCTGGACAAAAGAGTTAAGGCAAATAGACCCGACAACATACAAACCAGATTTAATTATAGAATTAGATGATCAAAATCTGATAATTGAATTCCAAAGCACAGAAGTTGATGATGATTTTTCAAGAAGAGCTCATGTATATGTTGCAATAACAGACCAGAAAAAGGAAAATGATAAAGAAGTTAATTTAGAAGTAATAAGTACAGCAGAACAATCAAAACAAATCAATTACAAAGTCAATAAGTACAATACTTTCACATATGACATAATAGGCTTTGAAGAATATGATGGAGAAAAAATAATCAAACATGTTGAAAAAAAGATAGAAGATGAAAAAGAAGTTAGTTCAGAAGAAAGTATATATTTGTCTTTAGTCCCATTAATGGATAAAAACAAAAATCATAATATAGAAAAACAGATAAAACAAGTAGTAGACATGCTTGTAGAATCAAACAAAAACAACTCGTCAGAAAATACATTATCTTTAGGAATCATGTGGTTATTAGTCGACAAATATGTTAAAACTCCAGAGTTAAGAACACTACTAATTGATCTGTTAGGTGATAGAATGAGTGCTATATACGAATACGGAGAAAGAAAAGAAAAAAAAGGAAAATAAGAATGAATAAAAGAAGGAATTGAAGAAGGCAGAAAAGAAGGAATTGAAGAAGGGGAAAAAACAATAGTTTTAAACCTATATGATTCTAAAATGACACCACAGGAAATATCAAAAAAAGCAAAAATTGACCTCAAAAAAGTAAAAAAGATAATAAACGAACAGGACTAATTCATTTTATCCTGCTCTCGATTGAAATCAATTACAATCTTTTTAATTTCACGTGATTCCAAATAAGGTAATTTTTCTTTTAATTCAGATTCTAAGCTTTTATTCATTTCAAATCTTTTTTTGGAATATTCTTCATCACTTAATGAGGATTTATATTCCTTATTTAAATTTGAATATTTAGTGATTAATGGCTGAATAATAGTGACAATGTCCTTATCCAACTGATCATTAATCTCTTTTCTTTTTTTTACATCACCTATAAATCCAACCAATGTTGTAAAGAATCCTAAAATAGTTATTGTTAATGCAGGAACCAAATAATCATGATTATCTATGAAAAATACTGATAAAACAATTCCTATGAAAATTAATGCTATTCCTAACTTTTTTATATTCATGTTATCACTCTAACGCTTATTAATATATCCCCATTCTTGACGTATTGATATTATAATCAGATAAAATGACACAACTGCCAAGATAGAAAATAAAACTATAAATATACTATTTGTAAAAATCAAATTTCCAGTGTCAATATGATATAGGATTTCTGCCAGAAGATTATTCAGGAAATGTGCTAAAATACATGTTAGGATGTTTTTAGTCTTTATGTAAATTATACACATGCAAACAGCAAATACAAATGCAGAAATAATGCTTCCGTAACTATGAAGCGCCCCGAACAATATTGAAGTTATAATAATTGAAAATGAAACCGGAACAAACAGATTAAGTCTGTTTAAGAATACTCCTCTAAATAAGAGTTCTTCACATATCGGTGAAATGACAATTGTTGAAAACATTGCACCCGCATCGGCTAGAGAATTCAGTGGAATTAATGGAACAAAAAAAGCAGTGACTAATGAATCCAGACCAGGAATATAATTCAATGCGAAAAATGACAGATACAACATTCCATAAGAAAAGAAAACGTTAACCAAAACTATTGTAACAAGAGATTTGGGACTAATCTTTGAAAAAACAGTGTTCCAGTCATGCTTAAATCCATCACCAAAAACTCTCAATCGATATACAAAATATAAAATAACTACCACATACAGCCAATCATTGCTTAAAGGATAGCCAATGAATTCAGAGAGAATTAATATACCGGTTAATGCAAGTATTACAATTAAAACTTCCAAAATAGTAATTTTTTTAAGACCCTCATTTAAAGAAGACATAATAAATGATTTGATTATATTAATATAAAAAATAATAAGATATGAAGTTAATGAAAATTAACTTCCTAAACTGTAAATTAATCCGGAACAGCGACTTTGGAATATGGATAAGTACGGCATCACTAAAAAGAATAATACAATGTTTATAATTAGAGAAGCAAGTGTGCTTACAGCTCCACTACCGCCAGCAATATTAATTGTAGCTATTCCCAATATTGTAAATATAAATGATATGACAAAAATAACAACAGCTAGAATAACAGATGATATTATAGCAACTCCAATATAATTTAAGATATATCTTCCATAACCAATTGAGGAAATAATATCATTTAATTCACCGAAAGCAAAAGCTTTTTTTAATGAATCGTCATTTGCTGCCATATGTGGAATTGCAGCATATGCAAACAAAGCAAATATTATGAATAAAATTATTCCAATAATCAATAGAATCCATGATCCGTTTACAAGACCTCCGAAAAGGACAAGGATTGGAATTATCAAATAAATCAGATTTACAACAATATACTTTAAACCATCGATAAACATTCTTTTAAAATCATTGAACTCCGGAGGAACATCCTCACCATTAATCATACTTTGAGTAGATAATTTAACAACCCTATAACTATACCCATAGAAAAATACCATTGGAATTAATAAAAAATTAAAAAAGGATAAAACGCCCAATAACAAAAGATTTGATATTTTTCTTGAAGCGAATTCAAAAGAATCTTTATAAATATCTAAAATCATTCTAAATTTCCTCCTCAATGATAAAAACATCTTCAATTTTTTCTTTATCCAATATTTTGGTTATTTTATAGGCTAACAATAATGAAGGATTATATCTAGCATTTTCCAATGCATTAATTGTTTGACGAGTGACACCAGCAGCATCGGCCAATTCCTGTTGTGTTAATCCTTTGATGTGGCGAAACTCTCTAATTTTTGTTTCCAAATAATCACCTATATTTACAAAATAAATTTAACCTTAATGTAATATATAAACTGATGCATATATAAATATTATTGCAAAAAAATTTTACACAAAAAATAAGGTCAAACTATAATAATAGACAATGAAAAATATATTAATGTTTAATAATTTAAAATGAGATGATTAAAAATGGCTATACACCCAATTGAATTTAGGTATGGTACTCCCGAAATGAAAAGAATTTGGGAAGAAGAAAACAAATTACAAAGAATGTTAGACATCGAATCCGCACTCGCACAGGCAGAAGGCGAATTAGGAATAATTCCTAAAGAAGTTGCTGATGAAATATCACGTAAGGCCACTACAGAATTCGTTAAATTAGAAAGAGTTAAAGCAATAGAAGCTGAGACCAACCACGATATAGCAGCATTATCCAAAGGAATCACTGAAGTCTGTGATGACGGTGCCGGAGAATATGTTCACTTCGGAGCTACATCAAACGATATTGTAGACAGCTCAAATTCATTGCTCATCCGTGACTCCATCGATGTTCTTGAAGAAAAAGTGGAAAGATTAACTAAAATAATGCTTGAATTAGCTGAAGAAAACAAAATGAAAGTATGTATCGGACGTACACACGGCCAGCATGCACTTCCAACAACATACGGTATGAAATTTGCGCTTTGGGCGGATGAACTCCACAGACAATATGAAAGATTGGAACATGCAAGAGCAAATGTCTGTATCGCAATGATGGACGGAGCAGTTGGAACAACAGCCGCATTAGGTACTGACGGATGGAAAATACACAAGACCGTTGCACGTATCTTAGATTTGCCTGCAGCTAAAATTACGAATCAGGTAGTTCAAAGAGACAATCATGTTGAATTCATATCCACATTGGCAAACATCGCATCAACATTGGATAAAATTGCTTTGGAAATAAGAAGCCTTCAAAGAACAGAAATTATGGAAGTTGGAGAATACTTCGATCCAGAAAAACAAGTCGGAAGCAGTACAATGCCACATAAAATGAATCCTATTACTGCTGAAAGAATTTGCGGTGTTGCAAGAATCGTCAAATCCTATGTTAACGCAGCATTAGACAACAACCCGTTATGGCATGAAAGAGACTTAACCAACTCCTCCTGTGAAAGGATAATGTTTCCGGAAAGCTGCATTTTAACAGACTACATATTAAACCTTACAATTAAGCTAATGACCAATCTGGTATTCTACGACGAGAATATTGAAAGAAACCTAAACTTGACCAACGGTTTAATTATGGCTGAAAGATTAATGGCTGAACTTACAAGAGCAGGCATGGGAAAACAGACCGCATATGGAATTGTAAGGAAAAACGCCATTAAAGCAAATAAAGAAAAATTATTGCTTGGCGAACTCATATTGGAAGATGAGGAAGTTCAGAAATACTTAACCGAAGAGGATGTTGAAAAAATAATGGATCCTCACACATACACAGGTTCCATTGAAATAATCATTGATGAATTATTAGAAGACTCCAAATCCTGGTTTTAGGTGATAAAATGAGTGTTAAAGAATTAAAATCCGTTGATATATCTTCATATACTATCATATCAACAGGGATTGTTGCATTGATTTGCCTATTAATATCTTTAATTATTGCAGGAACAGTCAGTCTTATGGTGCCGAATAGTTTTGGAGTAATGATTTATACTGTTCCAACAATTGTTTTCAGCGGAATAATATGCAGCATCTTTTTACACTTCAGCGGAGCATATCTTTACAATATCCTATCTAAAAGAATAGGTTGCATTAAATTCAATATTGAAGGAGATTATATTGAAAAGATTTCTACAAAAGAAACTGCATTGCTTGTTGGAACAATAACACTAATAATATTGCTTGTAGTATACCTGGCATTTTCCCTGTTGATTCCATTGTTTTTAAGCTCTTTAATTACGGTTTTAATGTATGCTTCACAAACTGCGGTTGCATCAATCATATACCAAGCAATGATTGTTATTTCCAATCCGACATCAATAATTTTTGGAATAGTGGCTGTAGTAATATTTACTTCAGTATTTACATTACTTGGAACATACATTTACAACCTATTGGGGTCAAGTGAAAGAGGAATAAGTGTAAAACTTGAAAATGAAGGAGATTTAGTCCAACTTGAATCAATTAATCCATTGGATTTTGGTATAGCTATTGGCGCAATATGTCTTATTTTAAGTTTCATAATAGGATTAATTATGATTTTAAGTGGAACTGCAGTATTTTCTGCATTATCAAGCATATTAGGTACATTTGTAAGTTCATTTATTGGAGCTGTGCTAATTGCTTTTTGTTATAATTTCCTTGCTCCAAAAATTGGAAAATTAAAAGTAGAATTGGAATAAAGAAATCAATTGATTTCTTTTTACTTTTTTAGGTTAATATAAATGAAAACAGATAGATTTGAAACATTTTTTGATGCTATAATAGCAATAATAATCACAGTCCTTGTATTGAAATTATACCAACCAGAACAAGCAACATGGAGTGCGATTTGGACCCTAAAAATACAATACTTAACCTATTTACTTTGTTTTATCATAATTTTTAATACATGGTACAATGATCATGACTTTTTCAAATTAATAGATGAAATTGACAATAAGATAGTATGCATATATGGTGTTCTAATATTTCTATTATCATTGTTACCTTATTTTTCAGCATGGCTAACTTTATATTTCTATTCAGCACATGCACAATTAATTTTTGGCTTATTATTCATCTCAACAAATCTGACATACACATTTTCAACTTATCTAATATGTAAAGCAAATCCTGAAAATGAAATATTAAGTAAAATTAATTTTTTAAAAATTAGACGCTACATACCAAACATTATTATTTTATTTGGTATGATATTAACTTGTACAATTTTTATCCCTGCAACATACATCACCTGTTTAATTGCAACTTCAATATGGATAATAATAGTTAGAATGCCAAATAACATAACTGAAGATAAAAATCGTTTTGAAGCATTGATCGATGCAATTGTTGCAATAATACTGACCGTTATTGTATTGGAAATTACAATGGCTAGTGGAGGCAATATAACTGACCTTTTAAATCTAAAAGTAGAATTCTTAGCATATATTATAAGTTTCATCGTATGCTTCAATTACTGGATGTACAATAATGATTTATTCAACCGTGTAAGCAGAATTAATTATGATGTAATCTGGTCAATGGGATTTTCATTATTTGTGCTTTCACTAATCCCATATTTTACAAAATTTGTTTCTGAAAATTTCTATTCCGCAGTTGCACAATCTGCATATGGCATTTCTTTCATATTAATTATTGTATCCTGGATAATGACAACAAATAATCTAAAAAGGATTAACAACAATATTAATCTTCATCATATGATTAAAAATAATTATCCTTTATATATAATGTTAACTATCACAATTATTGGATTTATAATGGGCCATATTTTTTATCCGCCACTAATAATACTGTTTTGTTTTGTTTCAATTATATTTATGTGGGCAACAAACATTATATTGAATTAATATATATTTTATAAATAATGGGAGAGTAAGTATATGAAAGATATTTTCGATGAATGTCAATTTAGAGATTTGAAGATTAACAGCAGAATTATCCGTACCGGTGCTTGGCAAAGAGAAACTGAGGACGGAGGATATTTAACGCCTGCAGTATATGACAAATATGAGAAAATGGCCAAAAGCGGCGTTGGATTAATATTGTCTGAAATGTTTGCACTGGACCGCAAGGATAGATTTTTTGAATATTCAGCAAACATGAACTATAAGGGATTCGTTAAAGATTATAAGCAAATTACTGACATTTGCCATAATTATGATGTTCCTGTTTTAGGCCAGCTGGCATTTTTCTACTATGATGATGGAGACAACCAAAAGGCAGAGCCTAATGACTTAACAATTGAAGGGATAAGAAAATTACAGGCTGAAGTAATTATGGCCGCTAAAAAATTCTCATTTGCAGGATTTGACGGCATACAAATCAATATGGGAAACAATTTTTACTTATCAAGATTTACAAACCCCTATTTCAATCAGAGAGAAGACGATTATGGCGGAAACACTTTAAACAGAATGAGAATAGTTCTGGAGATAATCAAACTAATTAAAAAAACAATAGGATTTCATGTCAGCTGCAGAATAAACATTGAAGACGTTAGAAAAGGCGGGTTGACACAGGAAGAGAGCATGAAAATGGCGAAGTTACTTGCCGAAAATGGTGCCGACAGCATCCAGATTACAGGAAGAACCATTTCAATGAAATATGATGCAAAAGAAAAACATATCTTTTTGGATTATGCAAATCAATTAGCACAGGAAGTAGACATTCCAGTTATATTGGCCGGAAATTTAAGGGATATGGAAACTATGAACGAAATATTGAATACAAACAATGTGGAATTCATGTCACTGTCAAAACCCTTTGTTGCTCAGGCAGATTTCTTAGCTGACTGGAAAGCAAACGGAAAAGGATCATCAAGATGCAAAGGATGCAATAACTGCTATTCAAAAAAAGAAAGCAGATGTTTCCAATATAGTGACTAAAAAAATAGAATTAATTGATTATAAAATCAATTAATTTTTAACTCTTTTTATAGGTGGCACGTAACGTTTAAGCAGTAATGAAAGAGAAATGACCGTCACTGAACTCAATGCCATAGCCAAACCAGCGAATTCTGGCTGGAACATTATGCCGAAAGTAGGATATAATACTCCTGCAGCAACTGGAATTAATATTGAATTATATGCGAATGCCCAGAAAATATTCTCTTTAATTCTTCTCATAACCTTTTTAGAGAACTGTACAGCGGCCACAACATTTTCCAAGTCGCCTTCCATTACCACAACATCCCCACTTTCCATTGCAATATCAGTACCGTTACCCATTGCAACACCGATATCCGCCTGCGTTAATGCAGGTGCATCGTTGATACCGTCTCCAGTGAACAGTACTTTTTTAGAACCGTTCGCCTGAATATTTTGAACAATATCCAATTTGTTTTCAGGCAATATTCCTGCTTTGACATTATCGATGCCCACATCTTTTGCAACAGACAGTGCTGTGCTTTCATTATCTCCTGTTAACATGTATGTTTCAATGCCCATCTTATGCAATTCTTCAATGGTTCTTTTAGAATTTGGCTTGACCTTATCTGAAAGACTTAAAATTCCTCGAATAGCTCCATCAACAGCTAAAAGAATAATCGTTTTGCTTTGATTTTCCAAATCAGTGTAAGAATTTAAAACATCATCATTAATTTCAACATCATAACTTTGCATTAGTGATTTATTTCCTGCAAGAACAGATTTTCCGTCAATTACTGCCTTGATACCCTTACCGGTTACATTTTCAAAGTCCACTGTGTTTAATAATTCTAATCCTTCTGCCTTTCTGACAATAGCTTTTGCAATAGGATGGTTGGAATTCTGTTCAACGGAAGCAGCAAGTGCAATCAACTCATTTTCATCAATACCGTATGCTATGACATCATCCACTTCAGGCTTACCTTCTGTGATAGTACCTGTTTTATCAAATGCCGCAACATCAATCTGACCGGCATTTTCCAGAGTATCACCATTTTTAATCAGAATACCAAATTCAGCTGCTCTTCCGACACCAACTGTTACTGCAGTAGGAGTAGCCAAACCCAAAGCACAAGGACATGCTACAACAAGGATTGATATTAAGCATGTTAATGAGAACAGTAATGTAGCTCCTAAAAGGAAATACCAAATACAGAACACTGCAATAGCTATTGTTAAGATAACCGGAATAAAGTAAGTGACAATGGTATTTGCAAATTTCTGAACCGGAGGCCTTGAAGACTGAGCCTTTTCGACCAAGCGGATAATGTTTGAGAGAACAGTTTCAGAACCGATTTTCAATGCTGAAATAATTAAGACACCATCCTGATTGATAGTACCTGCAAAGACTTCTTCACCATCCTTTTTAACTTTAGGAATAGGTTCACCGTTAATCATGGATTCATCAACATATGATTCTCCACCTATGACCTTACCGTCAACAGGTATTTTATCACCGGGTTTAACGAGAAGTTTGTCCTCAATATTGATTTCGGCAATTTGAACTTCCTGTTGAGAAATGACCTCATTGTTTTCATCAACTTCAACCAATGTAGCCACAGTTGGCTGAAGACCAATCAATTCACGAATTGAATCGGAAGTTCTCTTTTTAGCTCTTGCTTCCAGATACCTACCAATCATTAAAAATGAAGGTAGCATTACTGCAGATTCATAGAACATGAAAGTGTGGTCCAATACGATACCGAATGTTCCCAGAATACTTGATCCGTAAGCCACAATAATACCCATGGAGTACATTACATCCATATTCAAATTCTTATGCATCAGACCGTTGATTCCAGCTTTTAAAATTGGAAGTGAAACATATAAGAATGGCAAAATACTTACAATCAGTGAAAGCAATCCCATTGATGATATATCAATTCCTGTGGCATGATGTATCTGGTGGGTTAAACCCATTAGGGGATCCCACATGCTGTACATCAGAATCATTAGAATAGCGGAAAATATCAAACCGACAATGATACGATTTCTTTTGCTTATAAGGTCTTGTCTGTATAATTCCTCTTCATCTATTTCTGTCTGTCCATCGATTCCTAAAAGTTCAAATCCCAAATTATTTATGACCTTTTCCATATCGTCAATGGTAACTTTACTCTTATCATAACGAACATATGCAGTTCCGGAAGTCAAATCTGCCTTGACATCGAAAATTCCGTCTAAACGAATCAGGAAGTTTTCAACATTCATTGTACATGAAGCACAATGCATTCCGTCAATCCTTAAAGTAACTTCATCTGAATGTAACTCGAACCCTAAATTTTTGACTATGGATTCCATTTCATCATAGCTCATTTTCTTAGGGTTGATTGTAATATGTAGTTTGTTTGAAGCCAAGTCTGCATCAACTGCTTCCACACCTTCTTCACGTTCAAATGTTTTATTGACACTTAAAACACATGAAGCACAATGCATTCCTTCAATAGGTACATCCATATCTTTAAGCTTTGCCATACTATCACAACCTATATAGATTATATATGAAAATAAGAATTTATAAAGTTTAGGTATACAAAAAAAATTAAAAATTAGAAGACACAGGATGTGTCCTTAACCACGTTTCCGTCCTGAATAACCCTAATGATGTTATCAGGATTAGTTAAGACACTAATATCCACTAAAGGATTTTTTTCAACGAAAATCATGTCTGCGCATTTTCCCTCTTCAATTGAACCGATATCTGACCTGCCTAAAAATTCGGCAGCCTTTGAAGTGGCGCATGATATTGCCTGCTTTGGAGTCATTCCGATATCAACCAGATTAATTAATTCCTTTAAATTGTGTCCGTGAGGAATTACACCGCTATCCGTACCCATAACGATATTGACTCCCTCATCATAAGCAATTTGTATATTTTCCTTGTGAACTTTAACGATTTCCTTTAATTTAGCCAATTTCTCATCGGCATAATTGTCCCATGAAGGAAATCCGTGCTCATACAAGAACTGATGAACCAATAATGTTGGAACTAATGTGACATCATTTTCAACCATTTTATGAGAAGTTTTAACATCAATGAAAGTTCCATGTTCAATTGATGAAAATCCAGCATCAATAGCCTTATTCATACCTTCAAGACTGTGGCAATGAGCAGATACCTTTAAATTATTGAGTTTAGCTTCACCAACAATTGTTTTAAGCTCTTCCAAATTAAATTGAGAAAATTCAGGAGACGTGTTTGTGGTCAAAACACCTCCGCTACACATTACCTTTATAAAATCAGCGCCTGCTCTTTTGACTTCACGGGTTTTCTTTAAAACTTCATATGGTCCGTCACATCTTCCTTTTGGAAAACCAGGATACATTATTTCCATGTCAAAGCCTGAAGGAAGCATCAAATCGAAATGCCCACCAGTCATGACCAATGGCGTAACACATATTTCTATTTTAGGCGCTGTAAACAGACCTTTCTGTTGAGCCAGTTTAACTCCTACATCCGCTGATCCGCAATCTCTAATTGTTGTAACTCCTGCATCTATTGTCTGTTTTCCATGAGGCACACCATTATAGAAATGAATAGCTAATGGATTAGCCATATTTTCTTCTTTGTGAAAACCTTTAGCTAAAATATGAGTATGACAATCAATAAAACCCGGAAGCACATAATTTCCATTACCCTCAATAACCTTTACGTTTTCCTTTGTGTTTATTTTTCCTGAAGAAATTTCCTTGATGTATTTTCCTTCAATCAAGATGTTTAAGTTTCCTTTAAACTCGTCATCAGGGTTAATAACATTAACATTTTCAATTAGAGTCTGCATCAGTATCACTTATAAAATCGTAATAGTCCCATTATCCCCATCAACTTCAACTACAGCACCGTTAGTTAATTCATCCGTGCTGGCCGGAGAATCGACCATCGGAATATCGGACATTATGGCACCTGTAGCTATAATCGGTTCTGCATTAAGGCATATTATGGCTTTTGGAGCGGTGTTGTTTTTCATCATCTGAAAAATCACATAAGAACCTACGGTAGACCCTTTTCCGCCAGGGATAAATAAAACTTTGTCTTTAATACTTTGGCCTTTCAATTCATGGTTCGGGTCAATTACTACACCGTTTTCGGGATTTACCCCACCAAGAAAACTGATAGGCTCTGAACTAACCAATAGCTCTCCTTTTCCTTTTCCTTTAGCAATATTTCTACATTCAATCATTAAGAAATATTATATAATAACTACTATTTAAAAAATTAGATTGGAACTAAACAACATCCTTTTTCATTACTTCACGTAAAACCGCTGTTGCATAAGATCCCTTGTTAATTGAAAATTCAGCCAGCACACCATCATCAGTTGCCTTTGCAGATGCATCCCATACCTGGAATCTGACTGCTCTTCTAAGGCCATGGCTTCCTAAGCGAGGCATTTTCGGAACTTCGAAATCGCTTTTATCAAGACTATAACTTTCAAGAATGTTCTTTTCCATTTCACCAACTTCCCCTCCGGCAAAAGGAACTTTGGTGCCGTATAAAGGAACTGTAGGGTTAACTTCAAAATTATCAATGAGCTTTTGATATTCCTCAGGAGTTTTATCACGTACAATACGCTCTTCCTTATCTATTATAATATCCCCTTCAATGTATCTGTTAATTCCCATCTCCACCCTGTGACTAACGGCATCATTGAATAAGTAAGATTGATATGCATGGACAAACATTCTCTGCAATGGTTTTGGAAGTGCGTGCAGAGCATTCATATATGCCTTATCGTCCAATTCACCTTTTTTAGAATCCTTGATTAACTGACGGACCATCATTTTTTCATATCTCATTCCCTTGCCCATTAATTCCAATGACTTTTCCAAATCCCCATCATCATAGGCCTGTCTTGCAAGCTGGTTTTCGCCGCTTTCTTCAGGAGATGGGTTGCCAACATATCTTCTGACAGCTTCAGCCAAATCATTTTGGATTAAGGCTTCACCAACCAAATGAGTATTGGTTCTAGGCTTACCGAAACGTTGCCATCCATAATAATTAGGAACACCGGTCACTTCCAATTGCTTTAAGACTTCATTTGCAACATCCGCACTTTTTTCAATATCGTCCAAGTCACGAATTAGAATTCTGAATTTGTTTCCATTAAGCTGACCCATTCTGAGTTTTTTACGGCCTCTGGTAATTTCTAAAAAATCAGTCTTATAGATATCCAAGTTTTCGACTTGTTTGAATTGTTCTTCTGAATCCATGTTTGCAATGCAAATCCATTGGCGGGTAAGGGCTTTTTTATCCTTCATTCCGGCAAAACCCATTCTTTTTCTGTCAATATGCAAATCACGGGCAATATCTAAAACAACATCCAAGGTTGTTCTTCCAAGCTTTTCAATCCAAATCCAGACATTCGGACCTTCACCTGTCGGAAGCATTTCCGGAATTTCTTCGACATAAAAATCTTCATATTGGTTTCTGATTGACCCACCAATTCCTTTCTGACTGGTAACATAAGTATTAGCATTTAACATAGTATCACAAAACAAAAAATGCCCCGGCCGGGATTTGAACCCGGGGAATGGGATCCGCAGTCCCATGTGTTATCCAAACTACACCACCGGGGCAGGACAAAATAAGCTATCACATTAATATAAGATTTTCATAGTATATAATATTTTTTTAAAAATGATAAATTTCATTAGTCTTTGATTTGAACTAGACAATAATTGAAATATGGATTAATTAAATCAATACAGAAACTAATCCTTTTATTTAAATAACTGAAAAAACACGTTTAAATGAATTGGTAACTTGATATGAAATATGATATAATAGTGATATATACGAAAAAGTTCAATTTAATATTTTAAAATGAATTTGGCAATATTTAATGAATTAAATTGAATATACATAACATACACACATGATAAACGAAAAGAATTGATAATCTTTATATAATATTAAAAAAAGAAGGAATATTGTGCATTGACTGGTGGAAATACACCACCACAAAACTAAATTTCTGCTGGGAAAATGTACAAAATTGTATGTAAAGGCTGATATATTCACCACCAAACACGTATAAGTATCGGTCTATTACATACAAAGGTTTAATATCACCAAAGATACAATGTGTATGAATAACCATCAAAATTACGTGTTGCAACTGATATCGTTTCCGCTTTTGAAAAATCGCCTGAACTGGACAATACTTTTGAATCAAGTTTGTTTGATTCTACAAAACGATAGTTAGTTAATTTCAATTCGCTGAATTTTTCATCACATATTTCTGAAACTTCCCTAATTGATTTTTTGGAATTTCTATTATCTTTCAGAACAGAAGTGATTTCTGATAAAAAGCTATGATCATAAAAATCAACCCTGCCACCCAATATTTCCATTATATCCTGAGCATCCTTTGAATCATGAGAAATATCTGAGTATGTCGGATTTGGAATTGAAACTAATGAATTCAGCATTAACAAGGCAATGAATAATATGCTTAAAGCAATTAAGGCGTCTGCAATATATAAATTTCCAGTTTCATCTTTCATGAAAAGATGTTAACTTCCATAATATATAAAAAATATGGAAGTGTGAAAAAATTAATTTTCATTTATATACTTTATAACCTTTTCCTTCTTAGCAATTGCATCTTCACATGCTTTTTGAACTTTTTCCTGCATGATTTCAAAGTCTTCCGGTGTCGTATCACCGACTAACTTCTTAATTTTTGTGTATGCAGCTTCTCTAAATAAAGGAACGAGCTTTTCGGTTGAAGAGTCTTGTTTAATCAAGATCGGTTCGCCGCTATCAGTGACCTGACCAATTTCTGAGATGTCAACTCCTGCTGCAGAAACAGTTTTCTTAACATCACCGGCAATATCTTCAGGCACTACAAGCATTAATGAATCTGTAGAAACTCCCAATGGATCTATATTTAATGTTTCAAGCATATTCAATACATTTGGGGCCACCATTTTTCTAATATCTTCTTCATAGAATTCAAGACCGACACCAGTGGTGTTTGAGATTTCATGCGCATCTCCCCTAAGACCGCCATTGGTAACATCAGTCATTGCATGGATATCCTTTACCAAATCAGCTTCAAACAGAGATTGTGACGCCTGAACAAAATTAACGTTCATAGTATCCCATACAACATCAAAAAATCCGTTATACAAAGCTGTTGTAGTAATAGTTCCTCCGCCTGAACCTTCAGTTAAAAGAATCACATCCCCTTTGGTGGCACCTTTACGTGCTGTTGGAGGATAATCTGATACTCCAACACTTCCCACAGCAGAAACAAACCTGTCACCTAAAACCATATCTCCACCGACTCTTAAAGTACTTCCGGCAACAATAGGAACTCCGACAAGCTCAGAAACTGCTGCAACACCTGCAGTGAAATCAAAAATCTTTCCGACATCCCCGTCATCGGCCAAGTGAACATCACTTAAAATAGCTACAGGATCCGCTCCCATTACACAGACATCCCTCAATGTTGCTCTTGTAACATGAAAACCTCCTAAAAACGGATATTCACTTAATCTGGAATGGATTCCGTCAACTGCTGTTGTAATATAAACATCATCATTTTTTGCCCTTGAACGTACAACACCACCATCATCCTGTTCAGTCGGATTAACTAATGATGCAGTATTGGTTGATGCCACAATATCAGCTATTCTTCTGTGAACAAAGAAATCACCGGCTCCACGAGATCCAACACCCATTTCACCCATGCCAACACCAGATTTGGTAATTTCAGCAATTTCCTTTAAGAATTCATCATCACTTTCTTTTAATTTTAATGTTGTTGAAACTTCATCAATTACTGCTTGCGCCATTTTTACAGAGTTTTCATCGGAAATATCTTTATATTCCCTTATTCTTTCAGCTAAAAGAACTGATAAGTCATCATAAGAATAATCATCAATTCTTGCACGGACAAATCCTTCAATATCCATAGTAACTACTCCTCAATATTAACAAAATTCTTTAAAATCTTCAGTCCAGCCTTTCCGCTTTTTTCCGGATGGAACTGTGTGGAAAATAAATTGTTCTGACTTAAAGCTGCAGCAACATCTATCCCGTAATCACAGGTTCCGGCAATAATATCCCTATCATCAGGAATTACATGATAAGAATGAACAAAATAGAAATATTCACCATCTATCCCTTCCAGAATAGGACAATCCTTAACCACATCCAATTTATTCCAGCCCATATGGGGAATCTTGACACCTTCCGGCAGGAATTCACAATGCCCTTTAAATAAATCAAGACCTTTAACATCAGGGCTTTCTTCACTTTCACTCATGAGAACCTGCTGACCCAAACAGACACCTAAAAACGGCTTATCGTCATTAACATGCTCTTCAATCACTTCACGAAAGACTTCCAAATTTTCCATTGCGGAACCGAAAGCACCAACACCAGGCAAGACCAGATGTTTTGCATCTGCGATGACTTCAACGTCATCAGTTATCTGAAAATCCTCACCAATCTTTTTAAATCCGTTGGAAATGCTTTTTAAATTTCCGCTTTTATAATCAATAATCGTTATCATATTATTCCATCCATCCGATAGCTGACCTAATCATTAATCCGAAGTCAGAATCTACAATTTCGTCCGTTCCTAATGTTTTAGAGTGTGCATCAAGCTCAGCAACAACATGAGTGTATCCCAATTCACGCAATGGCTCCACTAAACGAGGCCCATCAGTTACGGCAACTGATTCAACATCAAAGTCCTCTACCGGAAACGCATGAGGAACACCGAACACCACAATCAAATCCAAATTCTTATCTTTGAGATAGTCTGCTGCCTTATCTGCAGTTATAGGATATTCATCAAGCCCACCAGTTATGAAATCAGGTTCAATATCCAGCTGGTCTTTAATATTTACCGCATGTTGTCTGATTCTTGGAAGACCAATGTTTTCATCCAGATTAGCTACGAAAATAGGTTTATTGTCCGGATTAATTTCTTTATAATCAAAGTTAATAATATCAGCAAATAAGTATGAAGTTTCTTTTTTAACGTTGAGTACGAAAGCAACTTTTTTATTTTCTTTCAGTGCTTTTACAACAGTTTTTGCAACTATTTCTTTTGAATCTCCGAAATTAGGTTTAATATATTTGCCCTGAGCCATTCCTCGAGTCTTTTCAACTTCAGTTGCCTTCTCAAGCATTTCAATTTGCCTGTCAGCCTCCTCTTGAGGAATCACACCGCATTCAACGGCCGCCTCCAAAACCATTATTGCTCCAACAGTGTTGTCTCCTTCACCCGAACCTCCATGAGATTCAACCGGAATTACGGTACACGGCAAATCAGCAGTTGCAATCGCTTCTTTTAAATCCTCACCGATAATCATGCTCGCACATGTGCCTGCAATACCCATAAGCTTTGGCTTAAAGGCATCATAAGCCTCAGTTAATGTATCGACTAACTTTTCACCGGCACCCAATATAAAATCATTTTCTGACATTCCAGTAGTTACAACACGCACACCATCGCTTTCTAAAAGTCTTGCTGTTCTAAAGCAACACCCAGTAGGCCCATGCATAACAATAACATCAACATTCATATCTCTCAACGTGTAAAGAGTAGCAGCAATCGGACTTGGTCTCGGATGTATAATTTTAATCACCTAATTTATCAATGAATAAATATTTAAAATTTTTAGTTAATATAATTAATTAAGGAGATTGCATTATGAAACTCAATAAAAAAATTTTGGAAGAAAAAATCAGAGATTACAGGACTTTTAAAAGCTGTTCTGAATCAACACTGATGGGGCTTTGTGAAACGGCAGAATATCCCATTTCCCAATCCGACATGTGCAAGCTGGCCTGCGGATTTGCGGGCGGAATGGGTGGAACCTTTGATGAAGGAACCTGCGGTGCTGTCACCGGCGCATTGATTGCCAATGGTCTTATTGTTGATGATGAAGTAAAAATTAAAGCCAATGCTAAAGAAATTTTCAATGCGTTTAAAGAAGAATACGGCACAGTACGCTGTGATAAAATAAGTAAAAATGGAGAAGACAAATCTCCATGCGTTGACTGCTGCGTATTTATTGCAAATAAAGTTGCTGACTTATTGGATGAATAACTATTCATCTTTTTTCTATTTTTAATTCAATGTTGATTTCAATTTTCTAAGAGTGTATTTAGCATATGTGAAGTTTAGAACTGATGCGATTATTCTACCAACAGCAAGACCTACCCATATACCAGTCAATCCCCAATTTAAAACTATTCCAAAAAGATACGTGCAACTTACAGTGAAAATCAGCTCCCTAATGATTGTCCATGCAAGACTTGTTGTCCCTCTTCCGATTCCCTGATACATAAAACTTGATGGCATACCTATACCTACAAGAAGCAAACCGAATGAAGCTATTCTTAAAAAGTTTGTAATCTCCGGAATTAACGGAGCTGTTTCTGGAGTGTATGCAAAAATTAATGACAGCTGCGGTGCAAAAATTACTAAAATAAGCATTATTGCTATTGCAAACACCATGGCAAATTTGGTACCGTAAGTGTGTGTTCTTGAAAGATATTCCCAGTTTCTAGCACCATATGCGCTTCCGCTTACAGCTGAAACTGCGCTGGCAATAGCCGTTAAAGGCATTATACCGAAGAGATATAATCTCTGACCTGAAGTGAATGCTGCAATACCATATTCCCCTCCGACTGATGAAATAAACATCAGATAAAAGCTCATTGCAAGTGACATCATGAACATGTCCAAAGAAGACGGAATGCCTACCTTTAAGATATCTCCGGATATTTTTGACTCATATTTGAAATCCTTAAAAGTAACATCGACATAAGTATCCTTTTTTATCAAAATCCAGTACATGATTACTGCAGCCGAACCAACGGAACTTACAATTGTTGCAAGGGAAGCTCCGGCAGAACCCCAGCCAAATACATAAATGAAAAGAGGATCCAAAACGAAATTTAAAACAACAGAGACGATGATTGCATACATCGCCCTTTTCATGTCACCTTCACCACGAAGAATGCCGCTTCCGCCGTTTGCAAACATGAATGCGAAGAGACCCAGAAACAGTGGAGTTCCATACTTAATTCCTTCAACCAGTGACTGTCCGCTTGCACCATAAGCCTTTAATAATGGTTCCTGTATTATGAGTAAAATCAGAGTTAATATAATTGATGCTATTAAAAATATTATAAGAGAATGTGTGGCGGATTTGCTTGCTCCTTCATGATTTTTTGCACCGACAGCACGGGAAATACTGCTTGTGGCACCATTTCCAAGTCCGACACTAACACCATTTAAAATCATGAATATCGGAGTTACAAAACCGATTCCGGCAATAGCTGCCTGACCTAAACCGGCAACCCAAATTCCATCAACAATATTATATGATGCTGTCAGAAGCATTGATATCATTATCGGAATAGCCAATTTTCTAATGGCTATTTCCGGCTCACCTCTCATCAATTCCACATTTTCATTAGCCATAATACTCCCCTCATTATTTAATATTCTTTAATTAATACTATTTAAATGAAAATATAAACTCCGACAAGAATTATAAGTAAAATGACATTTAATATCGTGAATATTTTCAAATATTTGATTTTAAATTCACTATGTTCACGAACGAGAATCTTATAAGAGATAAGATTGGCCATAGATGCTATAAGCGTACCGAAACCGCCAATATTGATTCCAATAATAATTGCCTCATAATTGGCACTGAATCCGCTTAATAAAATTGCAGCTGGAACATTGGAAATAACTTGTGAAGCAAGAATGCCCCATATAACCTCATTGCCTGCAATCCATTGAGTAAAAAGCGAATAGAAAATCGGAATATTTTCGAGATTGCCTATTAATATGAAAAGGGCGATGAAAGTCAAAAGCAGATAATAATCAATACCGAGAACAACTCTTTTAAAGAAATTTTCACTATTAAAAGTTATCTTATCCATTTGAGGCAGAACAATTTCATTTTTTGGAATAAATAAAGATGACACTGCTAAAAATACAAGAGAAACCAAAATATACGGCAACAGCAATAAGAAAAATGATACGAATGAAATATCAGATACAGTATACATTACAATATTGTGCGGAGCTCCAATCGGAAGAACCATGCATCCCACATTGGCTGCGATAGTCTGCAAAGACACTGTAATTATTGCCAAATCAATTCTATCAACTTTTTTTAAAGCCAATATAGTGAATGGTACGAAAATAATTAAAGAAACATCATTTGTTATAAATATAGAACTTAAAAAACATGTAAAAATCAAAACTAAAGAAAGTTCACGAGTATTTCTTATTTTAGTCAATAGCTTTCGAACCAGTCTCTCAAAAACAGACAGGTTCTTTAAAATTTCAACAAAAAACATTATTACTAAAAGCAATAATATTGTATCCCCATTAATGTAATAAAAATAATTAATGCTAGGTTTTACAAAAAAACAAGAAATTATGGCCAATATTAAAGAAATGGAAAAAACAGTTTCTTTTTTAAAAAAATCAAAAGCTTTAGTCATGATATTAATCAGCATCCTCATCCATCGCTTCAAGCAAAAAGCTAACTGGCCTGAATCCATCATTGCATGAAATCATAGCGGATTTCTTATTTTTCATCCACCCATCATAAAAATCTTCAGCACCGCAAGATAAGGCCATTACAAAAGAGGAAATGCTTTCCCATGCACTATCGCAAAAATCGTCAGGCTTTACCCATCCATTAGCAATGAAAACATCACCAAGCTCAACATCACATTCATGTTCTAAAGGATTTTCATATTCCTCAATCAAATCATCATATCTTGCTTTTTTCATAACTGTGATTTTTACTTTTTTCAATATTATCACCTAAAAAAAGAAAATGAAGTATCATTGACGTGTAATGATACTGATAATGTCGCCATCTTTTAGTTCATAATCACTGGCAACGCGCATATTTGACCTGGCATCGACAGCATGCATGAACTTATCACCAATGTCTGAGTGAACCAGATACGCTAATTGACGAGGATTGGAACCTCTTTTAAGCAGTATTCCATCAGGCAGGACATTGCCTTTCTGGTCAGTGTATTTATGTTCATCCTGAACAGGATAAACAACAATATTTTCAAGCAGGTTAAAAATACCGTAATTCAAAGCATCCTGAATACCTGTGCTTCCATATTTGTCCAGAATATTGGTTTGAATATATTCCAATGCCTTTAATTGATTTTCAGATAATTCTTCAGGTTTTAAAATTTCAAAATGATCATCACCAGGAAGATAACTAATTAAACCAGCCTCATTAGCTCTGACCAATGCGATTTCGGATTCTGCTGAAGCAGGAATGACATTAGGATATTTTTCCTTAATTCTTTTAATGTTTTCTTCTGATGTTGGTAAATCCGCCTTATTGGCCACAATCATCATAGGCTTGGCTATTTTAAGAACATTTCTTGTTAATTCAATCAAATCTTCCTCTTCCCATTTATTATAATCCGGTTCGATGTTTCTTTTTGCTTCTATAATATCTTCAATAGCTATTCCAGTACCGGATAATTGATCGAACAATACTTTTGCAATGTCTAAATGTTCTGCACCGACTTTTCTTATAAGCCTGACCCAATTTCTGGATAGGATTCCATACATCCACATGACGATTTCATTTTCTAAAAATTCCAAATCATCAAGAGGGTCATGACTGCCAGGGTCGACAGGATTGCCTTCAAGGTCTGTTGAACCGGAAGCATCGATAACATTGATAAATACTTTAGCTTGCATTAAATCATCTAAAAATTTATTTCCTAATCCTTTTCCTTCATGTGCTCCAGGAACCAGTCCTGCAACATCTATTAATTCTATAGGAAGTAATCTTTTTCCATCAACACAAATTGAATTTCTCGGATTGCATGTGACGCCTAATTCTTGGCATGGACAATCTTTAATAACATGAGCAACAGCTTTATTCGCATCTATTGTTGTAAATGGATAATTTGCCATTTCAACAGTTGAAGAAGTTGCTGAATTGAAAAAAGATGATTTCCCAACATTTGGTTTTCCACAAACTGCAATTTGAAGCATAATAATCAATAAAATATTTAATTTTTAAAATATAAATAGTTTCATGAACTTATTTAAGAAATAAGGTGAAATATGGAAAATGAAAAACCAGCCGGAATGAAAATAAGACAAGGATTTCAAACATTTCTAACACAAACGAGAGGAAATACGACATTCAAACCAGAGCTATTTGATTTGATTGATGTTGATATTAAAGTTAATAATTTGCCCCAAGTATTCCACAATTACAAAATAATTAACCTAACAGACATTCATTTAGGCCAATGGATCAGTCCACAGTATCTTGATGGTGTTGTGGATTACGTAAATAAACTAAAACCGGATATGATTACATTAACGGGAGATTACGTATCTTACATTATTGACGGATATGAAGATTCACTTTTAAATTCATTTAAAAGATTAAAGGCTAAAGATGGAAAGTTTGCTGTTTTGGGAAATCATGATCATTGGAACGGTGCGGACAGAATAAGAGAAATCTTAGAAAAATCAGATGTCATCGAATTAAGCAATGATGTCTATTCAGTTGAAAAAGATGGCGAATACATTAATGTATCAGGTGTTGACAGCTGTAGCGTCGGTGCTGATGATTTGGACAAGGTGCTTAGGAAATTACCGGATAACGGATACAGTATTTTGCTTGTTCATGAACCTGATTTCGCTAAAATATCATCAAAAACCAACAGGTTTGATTTGCAGATTTCCGGCCATTCACATGGTGGACAGCTGGTAATACCTGGAGTTAAAACCACTCCGTTCAGATGCTCTTATTCCGTCAAATATCCTGTAGGAGCATACAAGGTTGGAAACATGATTCAATATACGAGCAAAGGTCTTGGAACCAATTCATTTTGGCTTAGAATTAATTGTAAACCTGAAATTACATTATTCCACCTTAAAACGACTAAAAGAAAGAATATAGAAATAACTGAGGGTTAAATGAACATCAATAACTTAATCAAATCGGCAGTAGTTATTATTTTGATTGCAATAGCTAACATAGGAACCATTATTGCAGCTTCAATGATAAATGATACAATCATACTAGGAAATTGGTATAATGCGATTATCATTGCAATTGGAGTTACTATAGCCAACATCATATTCTGGCCGATACTGGTGAAATATTTAATGAAGTTTATTGTATGGACATTTGGAATTGGTGCGCTGATTATTAACTCAATAATTTTTTATGGAGTTTCATGCCTGATTCCTGGAGTTTCACTTAGTGCAAGTGATGCATTTCTGGTACCACTTGCAATGGCAATTGCTACTACAATTATTTCAAACATAACGGATGTTGACTATTATGACACATACATAACCCGTGTGTCAGATTACGTTTCAAGAGAAAAACCCCTCTATAAACGAAGATTTCCTGGTCTGATAATGCTTGAAATAGACGGATTATCAATTGATATTTTAAAAGAGGCTATTGATAAAAACATGATGCCTACACTTAAAAGATGGATTGAATCCGATAGCTACACCTTAAAAGGCTGGGAAACGGACTTGTCATCACAGACAGGTGCCTGTCAGGCAGGGATATTACATGGAAACAATGAGAACATTGTAGCTTACAGGTGGGTTGAAAAAGAGAATGACAATCAGATAATGATTTCCGGGAAATTGGCTCATGCTCCGATAATTGAAGAGAGAATATCTGACGGAAACGGGCTTTTATGCGATAACGGAACAAGCATTACAAACATGTTTACTGGAGATAGCCCTAATCCCATACTTACATCATCCAGATTTAAGTTTATGACAAAAAGGTATAATCAATCATTGAATGTGGTATTTCTGGAGGCATATTCATTCCAAAGAGTTATTGTTCTGTTTTTATGGGAGATATTGGTTGAAGTGAAATCCCAAATAATGCACAGATTAAAGAATATTCAGCCCAGACTTAGGAGAAACATTGTTTATGCGACAATAAGGTCCGGAGCGAATGTTCTTTTACGTGAAGTAGCTACGGAAACATTAATCGGAGACATGCTTAAAGGAGATATCAACAGTGCATATGCTAGTTATGTGGGCTACGATGAAGTTGCACACCACTCAGGAATTAGGGACGATGATGTGTGGAATGTGCTTAAACAAATTGATTTACAATTTAAAAGGCTTGAAAAGGCTCAAAAAAGCTGTGAGAGGAACTATGAGTTTGTAGTTTTATCCGACCATGGCCAAGGGAATGGTGCAACATTCAAACAAAGATACGGCATAACTCTCGCAGATTATGTGAGAAGGCTTCTGCCGGATGACATGAAAATTTATGATAAAAATCAATTTATTTCAGACCACTTTAGAGATGCATACATTCCGGAAAACAAGCAAATTGAAAGCATTATAGGAAAAGTAGATGACATAAAAGAGACAGAATTCTTTTCAGATACAATTGAAACTTTAAAAGATAAAAGCCCTGATTTTATAAACATAGAACGTGTAGAAGAGATAACATCAAAGTATAAAAATAATTTGGATTACATTAAAAGACATGAAAGTAAGGAACAAACCACTAAAAAAGCTGAAGATTCTGAGTTGATTGTTCTGGGTTCTGGGAATTTAGGTCTGATTTATCTAACGCAATGGCAAAAAAGATTGAATTACGAAGAAATAGTAATGCTGTTTCCAAATCTAATTCCTGGCCTTGTAAAACATTCCGGAATAGGATTTATATTAGTGGAATCATTCACCGATGGTCCGATGGTTATCGGTGCAGATGGAATATATTACCTTAACAATGATAAAATAGAAGGGAAAAATCCATTGGAAAACTTTGGAAAAAATGCTGCAATGCATCTTAAAAGACATAATAAGTTTGAGCATATGCCGGATATTTTAGTTAATAGCTTTTATGATCCTGAAACTGAAGAGATATGTGCATTTGAAGAATTAATCGGTAGTCATGGAGGGCTTGGAGGAAGCCAAACAAGACCATTTATCCTATATCCATCAAATTGGGAAGATCCAGGTGAATTGGTTGGTGCAAAATCAATTTATGATTTCTTAAAAAAAGAAATGAATGAATTAAAGGACTCTTGAAATCCAATAATCCAATATTTCTTCAACATTTTCATCGAAACTTATTGTTTTAGATTCATTTTCTTTTATAGCTCCAGCATAATCCTTATTTAATCTGATTAATGTCGCATTTGGACTATCATGAGTCATTTGTTCAAACGGATAACGGATAATGACCGGAGTATTGAAACCAACACCAATTTCTAAAAATACAACATTTTTATCGCCGATTTTATTTATAAAGTCCATATAACGTTGTCTGGCTTCATGCCATTTTTCATCCTCTACGAAAAGATTATCTTTTCTAAGATTTGTTTCCATTTCAGCCCCGCAAACAGGACATTTAGGAACCAGATCTGATGGGATTTTACAGTCAACAGTCTTTTCAACCATTTCCTTTATTAATTCCTCATCATCATACAGTTTGTCATGGCATGCTTCACTGCATTGCAGAAGACCATAATCTCCCTGTGTTGCAAATATTCTTTCATCCTCAAATCCGTTAATCCAAAACTGATGTTCCACATTTGTCGTTAAAACGAAATAATCCTTATTTTCAACCAGTTTTAATAATTTCTGATATACATCTGTTTCACCAACACCAAATCTGTTAACATTGATATGTCTTGCCCAATAAGCCCATTTCTCTTCCGAGGTCTTGAAAGGATAAAATCCTGAGGAATACATGTCCCTCATTGAATATTTTTCAATGAAATCGGCAAAATTATCAGTGAAACGCTTACCTGCATACTCAATTCCTGCTGCAGTTGACAAACCTGCACCAGCCCCTATAACTACAAAATCCGCATCATTAATTTTTTCAATAGCTTTATCTAATCTTAACACAAAACGATCCATTTTAATCACCAAATAACAAATTTTTATATATCAAATAATCATCATCACCAAATACATTAAATATTACATGCTCCAAAGAGCTTTCATTGAAATTCAAGTATTCATTTACAGTTCCAATGGCAATTTCAGCTGCTTTTTCTTTAGGGAAATTAAAAACACCTGTGGAAATACAGCAAAAAGCAATTGATTTTAAATTATGGTAGCTAGCTATCTCCAAACATGATTTGTAACAGCTGGCAAGTCTTTTACAGTCCAAATCATCCGGTTTTGAATTTGAAGCAATCGCCGGACCGACAGTGTGAATTACATGTTTGGAAGGCAAGTTATAAGCATCAGTGATTTTTGCTTTTCCTATATCCTCATCCCTGTTTTGAGCTTTCATGATTTTTTCACATTCAAGCCTCAATTGGATACCGCTAGCTGAATGGATAACATTGTCAATACAGTTATGCATTGGTATAAAACAGCCCAACAATTTGGAGTTGGCGGCATTGACAATTGCATCTACTTTCAGCTGAGTTATATCACCCTGCCAAAGCATTAATTTACCATCAAATTCAGTAATGTCTTCCACGCCTACCAAATCTTTAGATAATGTTTCATTTGTGAGAAATTCATCCTGAACTTCCAAAAATTCTTCGCTTATTGGGTTAGGTGGCCTTACGTTCATCAGTGAACGAAGCAGATTTCTCTTTTGAAAGTTATCATTGGGAAGTTCTATATTATCATGTCTCTCATTAATCAAATAATTTAAAAGATAGTCTAATTGCTGATTTGTATCCATTTTAATTCCTCCTTACCCTATTATATTATCAGCCCATATTTAAATGATTTTTGTAACTAAAAAGGAACTAAGTTACTTTAAAGTAACACTATTATTAACAATATATTTAATATTTATTAAAATTAAAATTAAAAATAAGAAGGTGAATTTCCATGTCTGACGATACAGTTTGTCCGGTAGATAGAACATTAAGCTTAATAAATAAAAAATGGAGTATTCAAATAATAAGAGACCTCTTCTTTGGAAAAAAACATTTTAAAGAGTTTAAAGAAGGAAAAGATATAAGTAATAAAGTATTATCCAGTTGTCTGGCTGATTTAGAGGAAAATGGGCTGATAGAAAAAAGAGTCCTGAATACAAAGCCTGTAAGTACAGAATATTCATTGACCGAATATGGAAAGTCAATGAACAGAATCATCTATGAAATTGCGATGTTTACATTGGATGATGAAAAAGACAAGGTTTACAGCGAAAAGACAAAAGAAGAAATGAAAGAAAATTTCAGACAAACATTGAAAATTGATGATTAATATGGATGGAAAGATATTTATTATTGGAATAGGTCCTGGGGCTGAGGAATATCTGACTTTAAAGGCAGTAGATTGTGTTAAAAATTGTGATTACACAGTTGGAAGCACAAGAGCCATTGACCTTTTTAGCGATGTTAAAAATACCATTGCATTTAATGTGAAGGATTTGTTGGATAAGCTGGAAGAAGGAGTGGATTTGGCCGTTGCCGGCAATAGCGTTGCAATATTATCCACAGGAGACCCAGGATTTTCAGGAGTTTTAAATACCGTACTGAGAATTTCAAAAGAAAAAGGATTTCCAAAAGACAATATTGAGGTAATACCTGGAATCAGTTCACTTCAATTGGCCGCTGCCAGAAATCATATACAATGGGATAATGCGAATGTCATGACATTTCACGGAAGAGAGAATATAGAAGACATATTGGAAGTTATTGATAATGGAAAAACCACAATTGCACTTCCTTCAAGAAAAGTTAAGGACATGGCTCAGTTTTTACTTGACAATGGCGTCAGCGAGACAAGGCCTGTTACAGTTTGTGAAAGACTTTCATACCCTGACGAAAAAATTGTCTCCACTTCACTAAAAAATATTGCCTCAAGCGAATTTACCTACATGTGTATTATGATAATAGAAGGTAAAAATTGATGTCAGAAATTCATTTTAATAATGTTTTACTTTTTAAATTTTAAATTAAAATCTTTATAAGTCTAAAATCATAGTTTCAGTGTTAATTACTAAAAAAATTAACAGGTGAATGATACTATGATTAAAAAGATAACAAGCATTGCTTTTATTTTCTTAACTATTTTTTTAATTAGCTCTGTTTCAGCAGCAGAACCGGAAAATGAAACAATGACAACACAAAATTATGGAAATGACATTCATATTGAAAGTCATGATATAGAAATGTATTATAAAGACGGAACACGTTTTGAAACATTGCTGGAAGATGGGAACAGAAATCCCATAAGCAACGCAACGGTAACATATGGAATAAACGGTATTGATTATTCACGCCAGACTAATGAAAACGGACTCTCATCAATTGCAATCAACTTGAATAGCGGAAAATATACTATAACAACTACTGCAAATGAAACTTCCGTGAATAATATCATTAACGTGAAAAGTACCGTTTATTCATCAGATGTAGTAAAAATATTTAGGAATTCAACACAGTATTATGCCCTGTTTTTAGATGAAAAGGGAGATCTGCTTAAAAATACCGACGTTAGCTTCAACATTAACGGCGTATTTTATACAAGATTAACCAATGAAAGCGGAATTGCAAAGCTAAACATTAATCTGAATCCGGGAAAGTATATCTTAACCGCAACAAATCCTAAAACAAGCGAAATGATAAGCAATACTATAACAGTACTTCCTTCGATTATAAACAACAACGATGTGGTGAAATATTATAAAAACGGCACACAGTATCATGTAACAATAGTTGGAAAAGATGGAAAAATAGTAGGTTCCGGGGAAAGCGTAGAATTCAACATCAACGGAGTATTCTATTATCGCCAAACCGATGAAAAAGGAATAGTTAAACTGAATATAAATTTAGGACCTGGAGATTATATTATAACTGCACAATATGAAGGTTATAAAGTTTCAAACAACATTAAAGTATTGCCGACCATAATAACAAGAGACATTAGGATGGAATACAGGGACGGAACAAAATTCAAAGCTTATATCATCGACGACACGGGAAAGCCAGCAGAATATGAAAAGGTTACATTCAACATCAACGGAGTGTTCTACACCCGAACCAGCGATGAAAATGGGATTGCAAATTTAAACATAAACCTCAGAATCGGAACATACATCATCACTTCCGAATATAATGGATTGAAAACATCAAATAACATTATAATTGAAACTCCAAGTGAAAAAGAAATCATTTCAAGCAACAATTTCACATACGAAATTAAAATACCTAATTACGTGAACATAACATGTCCTTATGTTTATGACAATAGTGTTTATACTATTGAAAGCGGAATAAACGGAATTATAAGATTAGAGAAAAATCAGCTGATAAACATCCAGATTGGACCTAAATACTACACATTTTCAACAGGTTACATGCCAGAATACAGTCCCACATATTTGGGCAGTGATTATTATCTGTTGCCATTTGACAATAGTCCTACACAACACACATATAATTTCGAAAAACTGACTGGATATGGATTGATTTTACATAGGAGCGGAGACTACACGCATCTCATTTATAGAAACAACTGCAGTGACAATGTAGAACAGTTCGGAGCGTATATTGACAAGGGGATAGATAAAAGTGAAATAATAAATTACATCCAAAATGGTGAAAGTATGGCAAAAGTTCAATTCCAGACCATGAGCTTTGATGAAATGGGATTGAAATACAGCCTATCAAAAATCTACGGATGCTCAATATATGACTTTGATTATAAAAGCTACAATGAGCTGACAAGAGGCAATACAGAAAAGATTAAATTTGTAAACACCAATGAGACTGTGACATTTGACTATTACGGCAAAAAAATTGTCGGATACATTAGTGAAGAAAACATTATTACCAAATTCAATGCCCCTAACTGCATAGAGTTTGAAAAAGAGGAACTGATAACCTATGGATTGAGCGAAAAATATAAACGTGACTTTGATTTGATGCAATCATTTGCCATAATCAGCAAAAAGGTAGATGAAAAAACCGTAAATGACTGGATTTCATGCGAAAATGACTATAAGACAAATGCAGGAATGCAAAGTATGTATTCAATGTTTTTAACAACACTAAATACCGCATATCTAAGCGATAAATTAGCGGATGAATTAACAAAAGAATATGATGTCAGCTGGATGAGAAAAAACAATACTGTGCTTCTTGGATCCATGAACTGGAAAGAGACTTATCAGCATATCCTGACTCCAAACATGGGAAGGTTCATTGAAGGAGAAAATGAAAGTGAAATCATATCTTATCGCTTCGTCAACTCAATACTGCTGTCAAAAATTGAACAGCATACCTTAAAACCGATAGCTAAGGATGCGGATGAGAATATCACATCAGTGTTTGATGATGTCTTCAAATCCTTAGCATCATTTAAAGCAAGCGTCGTATATTACAACAATACAGCAATCATAAGTGACGAAGAGGGCAATTCAAGTTTTATGATTGATCTGGAAAGCGGACTGGTTACACCGTTATCTGTAAAAGATGGTTTTGCATACAAAGGCGTTACGATAACAAGAGATTGCGGACTATGCAGCATCACCAGCATGGCAAAAGCGATAATGATAAGTGTCAATAATGGCATTTTAGGAATAAATGACCTGTTAACTTATGTGGGAGACAATATACAGCCATTAACAACATTAGCATTTAAAGGAACATTATTAATAAAAGGTATTGCCGGCGCATTGCTTGGAGGTAGCTTAACAGTGGGATTAAGCGTTATTGGAACTGCAACAAGTGTTCAAAGTATTGGGGTTTATATTACTGAAAATTATGTTGAAAACAAAGATCTCCATACAGCATATGATTATTTCACATTTACACGACCGGGATATTTCCAGAATACGAAAATTTACAATATTCCTCATGAAGACGGAAGTGTTGACTATATAGAAATCCCGATAAACAAGAACAACACCTATGACAGAGAACATGTGAAATATATAAGTAAAGGTAAAGTGAAAACATTAACTAAAGAAGAAACATACCAATATTTTACAGAAGAATCCTGGAGCCCATTTAATGTTCCGCAGAAATACTGGAGATGAAAAAAATGTCTTTAATTGAGCAAATAAAAGAAAATTGGAATAAAAATCCGTTAATTGTTAAAATAACATTTATTCTTCTGGTAATATCATTCATATATGATATGGCAACAGGACAAACATTCAGCATATTCTTTTCAGTATGTTTGCTACTGTTTATAATAGCTGAACTGGTAAACTGGTTCTACTATAAAAAAGAAGAGTAAAAAAAGTTTTTAAAGTTAAAATTTAATAATTTTAACTTATTTTTATTTTTTATAATTGGATAGCTTCCTGAGTTACTTCATCATTATCCTTATCATCGTAAAGAATATGGGCTAAGTTTAAAAGCTTTTCCTGACCTTTAACTTCATCCTTGAATAAAGGAACTTCAGCTATTTGTTGGTCTGGGAATTTCTGATTGATTAACGCCAAACGTTTTTGCTGCAATTTATGTCTGGAATGACAGAAATCACAATCACAGATATCCGGCATTACCTGATTGACAATCACACTGTCAACTACCATATCGTTTTTCTCCAATGCCTCAAGAGCCCTTTCTGATTCATAAATTGACATTTCTTCAGGAATGACAACCATTTTAAATGTGGTTCTGTCCGGATCGGACAATACTTTTTTAGCCTCATCAATTTGTTCTTTAGTCCTTTTTAAATCTTCAGCAGTTTGAGGATTGTCAACTGCATCCATAAACGGCATTATGCTTTTTAGGGAATTTGCAACAGAGCCTAATTTTGCTTTTGCAATCATTGCCTTACCTACCCATGAGTCCATAACTTCAGGGAATGATAATAATCTTAATGTGTGTCCTGTAGGTGCTGTATCGAATACTACAACATCAAATTCGTTTGAAGTCATTACTGATAGGAATACTTCAAAAGCTGCCACTTCATCAGCACCCGGAGATGATGATGCCAAATCCATTTGATCAGTTAAAAAATCAAGTCCTCCTAATGCATCAGGAGAAGAAGATTGTTTTTGAGCTTCCAGTGCAGATTGTTTTTCTGCCATTGCTTCATCAGGATCTATTTCAACTGCAAATAAATTGGTTTTGATTTCTCTTGGATAATGGCCGATTTGCACTTCTAAAGAATCTGAAAGTGAGTGAGCAGGGTCGGTTGATACAATTAAAGTTTTTTTACCCTGTTCAGCTAACCATAATGCAGTAGCAGATGATATGGATGTTTTACCTACACCACCTTTTCCACCTACAAAAATGAATGTTGTTTTATCTTTATTGAATCTGAAATAATCTTTAAATGCCAAAAAATCACCTCGAATATTAAAATTACTTTTAGTAACTTTATGTTATTTTATTCTTTTTAATATATAAACATTATTAATTAACTTAAGTATCCCATTTACCGATAATCCATTTGCCATCAATTTTTTTAAAATCCATTACCGTATCAATTGTCCATGAACCGCTGGCTCCATAGACACGGGCGGTCAAAGTAACATCAGATATTAACGTAGCGTTTTCATTATCATCAAACAGAATATTCGGATCATGAATCACTGATTTGAAATAATTGAGAGTTCCATCCACCACTTCATCAATGAACTGTGATTTGGTCTGTTTTTTACCTGACATGTGAGTTAAAATATAATCATCAGCCATAAGTTCATTTAATTTGATTTCATCCTTGTCAATTAATGCCTGCTGATATTCAACAAAGCAATCCAAAACCTCTTTTTCCGAACCATCAAAAGTTCTTTTTGATAGAATTTCTACATCACTCATAATAATATATTATATAATAAAAGAACTATATTAATTACTAATGAAAAATTAAGTGGTGTTTGATATGAACGAAATTCCAAAAATTAATGTTGAAAAAACAAAAGACGATATTGTTGAATTCGTTCAAAATAAAGTATCAGAAGCTAATGCAGACGGACTTGTAGTAGGATTAAGTGGGGGAATAGACTCCACATTAGCTGCATTTTTAGCTTGTGAAGCTGTTGGTAAAGAAAACGTGTTTGGAATTGTAATGCCTTCCACAACAACCCCAACAGAAGATAAACTTCATGGTACTACAATAGCACAGTTATTAGGTATCAATTATAAAGAAATAGCTATTGATAGTATTTTAAACGAATTCTTATCAGTTACACAGTTAGAAGAAAACAGATTGGCTATTGGAAACCTCAAAGCTAGAATAAGAATGTCAATCATTTATTTTTATGCTAATTCTAAAAATTATTTGGTTAGCGGTACCGGAAACAGAAGCGAAATCCTAATCGGATATTTCACAAAACACGGAGACGGTGCTTGTGATATTGAACCGATCGGAGACTTATACAAAACCGACGTTTATCAGTTAGCCAAATACTTGGAAGTTCCACAGGAAATCATCGATAAACCTCCTAGAGCAGGATTATGGAATAATCAGACTGATGAAGATGAAATTGGAATGACCTATGAATTACTTGATAAAATATTATACAAATTCATAGAACAAGGAATTGATGCTGACTCAATTGCTGAGCAGTTAGATATTGAAGTTGATGAAGTTAATAATATCATAAATAGAGTTAATAGGAACAAACATAAATCTGAAGTTCCTGAAAGCCCTAAAAAGACTTTAATGGTGATTTAGTGACAGAAAAAAAATGGCAAAAGAAATGGGCTGATGAAAAGTTATTTGAATCAAACCCTAACGATAAAGAAAAACTATTCATTACTGTAGCTTTCCCATACCCAAGTGGTGCAATGCATATCGGTCACGGCCGTACTTATACCGTACCTGATGTATATGCAAGATTTAAAAGAATGGAAGGCTATAATGTTTTATTCCCAATGGCATGGCACGTAACCGGTGCACCAGTTATTGGAATCGCAGACAGGATTAAAAGAAAAGATCCTTGGACTTTAGACTTATATGAAAATGTTCACAGAGTTCCGAAAGACGAATTGCCAAAACTGGAAGACCCTGAATACATTGTAAGATACTTCAGTAGCGAATATAATGAAGTAATGCATGACATGGGATATTCAATTGACTGGAGACGTGAATTCAGAACAATTGACCCTACCTACAAAAAATTCATAGAATGGCAAATTACCACATTATATGAAAAAGGGTTAATTGCAAAAGGTGAACACCCTGTTAAATATTGTCCTCATGATGAAAATCCCGTTGGAGACCATGACCTGCTTGAAGGTGAAGGAGTTGGAGTTAATGAATTAACACTTCTCAAATTCCCAATTGACGATAAAATCCTCGTTACAGCTACTTTAAGACCGGAAACAATTGTGGGGGCAACCAACATCTGGTTAAATCCTGATGTGGAATACGTACTGGTTGATGCTGAAGGCGAAAAGTGGGTAATAACAAAAGAGGCTCATTACAACTTACAACATCAAATTAAAGATTTGGAAATCATTTGCGAAATTGATCCTAATGATTTAATTGGAAAAATGGCAACCAATCCATTTACAGGCAATGAACTGCCGATTTTCCCAGCAAGTTTTGTAAGCGCATCATACGGAAGTGGTGTAGTATTTTCAGAACCCGCTGATGCGCCAGCAGACTATATTGCTCTTCAAGACTTAAAGAAAAATGATGAACTGATAGCTAAATACAATCTTGAAGGAATAATTGAAAATGTCGTTCCGATTCCAGTATGTACAGTTAAAGGCTACGGAGAAATTCCAGCTGCAGACATTATTGAAAGACTTGGAATAACCGATCAAAACGATGAAAAATTACACGAAGCGACCAACGAATTATACAAAATACAGCACAGTAAAGGTACCATTCTTGACAGTATTCCTGGATTTGGTGGTAAAAAAGTCAGATTTGCACGTGAAGAGCTAAAAGATGAATTGATTTCCAAAAATATGGCTACAATAATGTATGACTTTGCCGAAAGGCCAGTTGTGTGCAGATGCGGAAACAACTGTGTTGTCAAAATTATGGATGACCAATGGTTCATGAAATACTCAAATCCTGAATGGACTGAAAAAACCCATGAAGTATTAGAAAGAGAAACAATCATCCCTCCAGAAATTAAAAACAATTTCAGTTATTATATTGACTGGTTGGATGATTGGGCATGTTCCAGAAAAGTAGGACTTGGAACAAGACTTCCTTGGGACAACAAATGGTTAATTGAGCCATTGACAGACTCAACAATTTACATGTCCTATTATTCAATAGCAAGATTCTTAAGGGATATGAATCCTGATGATTTGAACCGTGCATTCTTTGATAAAGTATTCTTAAACAAAGATTCAGACGACATTACAGTTGCTCCGGAAATTGTTAAAGAAATCCGGGACGAATTCAACTACTGGTATCCTCTTGACTGGAGATTATCCGCAAAAGACCTTGTTGGAAATCATTTAAGCTTTTTAATGTTCCACCACAGCGCAATATTTCCTGAAGACAAATGGCCTAAAGGAACCGTTGTATTTGGAATGGGTCTTTTGGAAGGAAACAAAATGTCCTCATCAAAAGGAAATGTAATTCTTTTAAAAGATGCTATTGAAGATTATACCGCAGATGTTGTAAGGTTATTCCTGATGGCTTCAGCAGAACCATGGCAAGACTTTGACTGGAGAGAAAAAGAAGTTTTAGGAACTAAAAGAAGACTCGAATGGTTCAAAGAATTCGCCGGAAAAGTTGAAGAAATCAAAGGCTCCGCACTCGATTTAAGCAACATTGAAAAAGTTGAACTGACAAGAACAATCGATTTATGGATGTTAAGCCAACTCAACCAACATATCAAAGCATCCACTGAAGCTTTAGAAGTTTTCCAAACAAGAAAAGCACTTCAGGAGTCATTATTCTTACTTAAAAAAGATATAGACCATTACTTATACAGAGTAAATCATTTGCTTGACAAAAAAGACCCTGCAGTAATTTATGTCCTATCAACAGTCTTGGAATCATGGATCAGATTACTTGCGCCATTCACACCACACACATGCGAAGAGCTATGGTCCACTTATGGCGGACAAGGATTTGTAAGTGTTGCAAAATGGCCTGAAGCTGATGAAAGCCTAATAAGTCTTGAAATCGAAAAATCAGAAGAGCTAGTTCAAAACCTAATTAAAGACATCAACCACATCAAGCAGATGGTTGGAGATGATGCCCAAAAAGTGCACATCTATCTTGCTCCTGACTGGAAATGGGACTTATACAAAATTGCTGATGAAGTCGGAAAACCTGATATCGGCCAGATAATGGGCAGAGCTATTAAAGCAGATATTTATGACAACAAAAAAGAAATTGCTGATGTAGCTAAAAAAATCGGCCGTGAAATTACCAAAACCCGATACGTGGGTAAAATCGATGAGGCACAAATTATCTATGACGCTTTAGAATACATTTCCAATGAAGTGTCAAGCGAAGTGATTGTGCACACCGACGACTCATACGATCCGCAAAATAAGGCTAAAAACGCAATGCCTTACAAACCGGCTATTTTGATTGAATAGTCTGTTAAAATAAAAATAAGTAGGGATATTAATCCCTTTTTCTAATTTTTTAATCTATAAATAATCTTAAACCTTGAATGATTAAACATGCACCGATAAGAATTGCAGCATAAATTGGCTCTGCAATTGAATATACTGCAAGAGCTACAGCTATAATACCGAATATTAAAATCAATACTGAAGTGGTTTTTGAAAGTCTTGATTCTGCAATGAGACCAACAATCCCAAAGAAAATCATTATAAATCCAATAATGTAAAACTGCAAACCGACAAGGAAAGATAATGCATCGATAGCAAAAATAAACAATAAACCGAATATTATCGCAATAATTCCAATGATAATATTTACCAGTGAAAAATGAGTTAGCATGTTCCAAACGGAAAATCCGTTAATTATTGAAGCAAAACCAAAGAATAGCAAGCTTACTCCAACAATGACAGACACTAACTCTGCACTGAACATTGGGAAAATTATGAAAATTAACCCCAAGATTATGAATAAAATTCCTGAAATCTTTTCAATATTCATTATTTCATATCCGTTTTAAATAATTCCACAAGCTTCTAACATGGACTGCATACCTAAAAGAATAATTGCAACTCCACCAATAATTTCAATATAATCAGCATATTGAATAGCCACTTTGGTTCCGTAAGTTCCAATTAAAAACCAGATAATTACTGCAATTAGACTTAATCCACCTAAAATAATTGGATTAACACCAGCAACAGCACCTTGTGAAGCTAAAATTAAATTTTCAATGTTTCCAAAAATAAGTAAACCAGCGAAAGGAGCATACTCTTTAAAATCCATATTATCACCTTAGCTTTTACTCCTAATTGATTTGACAGCTCCAACAACACTTTGAATACCTAAAATAAATATTGCAAGACCACCAATGAAATTAATGTAATTTGCATACTGCATAGCAACTTCAGTAGCTACCGTACCAATAAACAACCATATAATTACAACAATTATACTTAATCCACCTAAAACCTTAGGATTAACTCCACTAGTAACACCCTGTGAAGAAAGGATTAAGTTTTCGATATTTCCAAAAATAATTAAACCAATAAAAGGCATGTACTGTTCTAAAACCATAATATCACATAATTCCTTTTGACAATTATGATTTTTATTTTAAAAATATATAATATTTTTCAAAAAAATAAGAGTGGAATTACAATTTACGTGCAAAAAGCAAATAACCACTGTGTCCGACCATTCTGGTTTTAGGTCGGGTTCCCTGCTGTCTTACCTCAAGGCCACGTTCCAAAGTTTCCAAAATTTCAATATCATAAAAGTTAAGCTTTTTAGCAACCTTGTATGAAACTTCAGCCTGATCAATGTATGGGGCATAGACAACCAGCCATCCGCCAAGATTTAATGAATCATAAACCTCTTCAAATATCTCATAAGGCTTTGGAAGGTCCAAAAACACCAAATCAATATTTTCCTCATCAATGCCTTCCTTGATATTCCTGTTTTTGACTTCAATATTTTCAATGCCGAAGGTGTCAATATTTTTCTTTGCGACTTCAGCAAAGTCTTCACGGATTTCATAGGTATAAACCTGGCCTGTTTCGCCCACAACATTACCAAAGTGAAGTGCAATGGCCCCGGCACCGGTTCCGGCATCGACAACTCTTGAACCTGCACCCAATCCAGTGTAAGCCAATACTGTTCCAATATCCTTTTTAATTAATATGGAACAACGGCGATCCATTAAATCTATGAAGTCATTGACATTAGGTTTAACAATTTTAAATGAATGGTCAAGATGACTTTTTACTTCATCACCAATTTCTGCATTTGACAAAGCTTCGGCAGAGACAATACCCAAATCACTTTGAAATTCCTGGCCTTCTTTTAAAATATACTTCTTACCCCTTTCATCTAAAATCATTTTCATTTTTTCACCTATTCAAGTTCAGACAATCTTTTAACTCTTTTTAATGAATCAGGATGTGTTGACATTAATTCCATTAATTTATTGGTAGTAGTTACTTTGATTTGTGAGTTAGCCAATTTTCTTAACTCATCATCACTGATAGATCCATCTCCATCGAAGTCAATTTGTCTGAAATCATTGATATCATTTCTTGCATTATTGATATCATTGACAAAGAATGCTCTATTTGTATTTAAATCTTTAATGGTTTGCTCATTGGTTCTAGCAGCACCATAAGATAATTTATATAAAGCTGATACTAATGCGGCAGGCCTGTTTCCAAATTCAACGGATGCCTCATCAGCATAGTATTCACGGGTTCTTGAAATGAACAGCACCAAAAGCTGACCAATCAAATAAAACAAATAGCCTAAAATACCTATAATGAATCCTCCGCCATTCTCATTTCTTGAAAACATGAAAGATAATGCAATATAGTAACAAATCATAGGTATCACGCTGACAGCGGCAGTAACCATCATATCATTATGCTTAATATGACCCATTTCATGACCTAAAACAGCTCTTAGCTCATCACGGTCAAGCAATCCCAAAATAGGTCTTGTAATTGCAATATGGCCACTTCTGGATGATCTTCCATAAGCAAACGCATTTGGAATATTAATTTCTGAAATGCAAACTTCCGGCTTTGGAACTCCGGCAGCCTGAGCCAATTCTTCAACCATCTGATGGATATTTGGAGCTTCCGCTTCACTTAAAGGCCTTACATTCATTGAACGTTTAACAAGTGAAGGACCAAACCAATACTGCAAGAACACGATCACTAAACTAGCAATCATGAAAAAGCTCCATGAACTAATTCCAAGATACATTCCGGCAAGCATTACAAGGAAATAAACGATTGTAAACATTATAATCATTGTAAGCCACATTCTCAATTTAAGTTTCCATGTGCCTCTCATAATTTATCACCTTTAATTAATTATTATTATATGTTATACTTAAAAATTTAATGGAACACAATTCCTTAAAAATATTACTTTTCAACCACTACCACAAATTAATTATTAATAGACTAACAAATATTTTAACATTACAAAGTCAGGTGATTTAATGAGTGGACCTTGGGTAGAAAAATATAGACCACAAAGCCTAGATGATATTGTAGGCCAAGAACATATTATAAATAGACTTAAAAAGTATGTTGGCGAAGAGAGCATGCCAAACTTAATGTTTACAGGACCTGCCGGTGTTGGAAAAACCACAACAGCACTGGCATTAGTTAAATCAATTCTCGGTGAATACTGGAGGCAAAACTTTTTGGAATTGAACGCTTCAGATGCAAGGGGAATTGACACAGTAAGAAATGACATTAAAAACTTCTGTAGATTAAAACCTGTCGGCGCCCCATTTAGAATAATATTTCTGGATGAAGTGGACAATATGACAAAGGATGCTCAGCATGCTTTAAGACGTGAAATGGAAATGTATACAAAAACAGCTTCATTTATCCTATCATGTAATTATTCATCAAAAATTATTGATCCGATTCAGTCAAGATGTGCAATATTCAGATTTGCACCTCTTAAAGGAGAAGAAGTTATCGAAAGATTAAAGTACATCTGTAATGAAGAAAGCTTCGATTATGATGAAAAAGGTATTGAAACGATAGTATATTATGCTGAAGGAGATATGCGTAAGGCAGTTAACATCCTGCAGGCAACAGCTTCTGAAGGAGAGCACATCACAGAAGACAGCGTTTATGATGTTGTTTCAAAATCAAAGCCACAGGATATTTCTGACATGATTACAAAAGCACTTACCGGAGACTTTATGGGTTCAAGAAAGCTCCTGCATGAAACAATGGTTCTGCAGGGTACAAGTGGAGAGGACATGGTTTCCCAAATCTATCAGGAAGTATCAAGAAGGGTTCTTGACGGAAAAATGGATCCTGACTTTTATATTGATGTTATCGAAGCAATAGCTAACTGTGACTTTAGAATAAGAGAAGGTTCCAATCCGAGAATACAACTTGAAGCCCTTTTAACCAAATTCTTATAGAAAGGTATTCAAATGTTATGGACAGACAAATACCGACCAAAAAACCTAAAAGAGATATTAGGTAACAATAAGGAAAAAAAGATAATTCAAGATTGGGTTAACAATTGGAAAGCAGGCAATCCTCAGCAGCCCCTGCTTTTAGTTGGACCTCCGGGAATTGGAAAGACAACTTTTGCACAGGCAATCGCCAAGGAATTTTCAGAATATATTGAGCTGAATGCAAGTGACAAGCGTTCACAGGACGTTATTAAAAGCACGATTGGTGAGTCATCATCATCAAGGTCACTTTTCGGAGACGACTATAAACTGATTATAATGGACGAAGTCGATGGTATTCATGGAACCAACGATCGTGGCGGAGTCAGAGCTATTGGAGAGATTATTAAAACTTCAAAACATCCTTTAATTTTAATAGCCAATGATTTCTACTCCAAAAGGCTTCAATCCATTAAGCCAAAATGTCAAGTCATCAAAATGGCTAAAATCAGAGGTCCAACAATCAACAAAATGCTTAAAAATATTGCTGAAAAAGAAGGCATTGAATATGATAAGGAAGCTCTCAAGGAATTATCCAAAAAGGCAAATGGAGATATCCGTTCTGCAATCAATACTTTTCAGGCAATTGCCGACACTTCACATGAACTGACAATGGAAGATGTTGAAACAGTCACAACAAAAGACGACAGATCAACAATCATTGACGGAGTAATGGCAACATTGAAAAGCAAAAATCCTAGACATGTCAAGGATGCTTTAAGGGTTGATGAAGACCCTACGCTTGTAATGGAGTATATTGCCGAGAATGTCGCCCGTGAATACACCAATAAAAATGAGCTTAAAAAAGCATATGAAAACTTATCCAATGCAGACCTCTACTTTGGAAGAGCACAAAGCACAAGAAACTACGGCTATTGGAAATACGCAACTGATTTTATGGGAATTGGTGTAAGCTCTTCAAAAAGAGAAACCTACAAGAAATTCACACCAATCAAAGGCCCTACAGTATTCACTTTAATGGGACGCAATCGTGGAAAAAGGAACCTACGTGACGGCATAGCAGAAAAAATGTCTGAAAAGATGCACATTTCAAATACCGTTGCAATTTCAATGTTTCCATATTTGGAGATAATGTTTCAAAATGATGAACTTGCCTGGGAAATCTCAGACTTCCTTGATTTAGACAAAGACGAGATAAAACGCTTCAGAAAAAAAGTCATCCCTAAGTCCGTCATTAAGAAAATGGAGAAACAGAAAGAGGAAATGCGTATAGAAGAGCGTGACAGACGTGCAGAGGAACTTCAAAATCAGATGTTTGCAGGAATTCCTCAGGAGATAGAAGAAGAACCTGTCAGAGATGAACCAGAATTAATTTCTCCAGAACCGGAAACAGAAAAATCAGCTATTGAAGAAGAATTAATTTCTCCAGAAGAAGAAAGTGAGGAATTAATGATTGAAGAAATGGTTGAAGAAGAAGTTGAAGAAAAACCTAAAGAGAAGAAGAATAAACAAGCATCTTTATTCGACTTCTAATTTTTTATTTTTTAATAATATAAAACAAATTTTACTATTTTTATTAAAAAAAGTCAACATGACGGTTATTTTCAATTCTTTCTTTGATTTTTATTTCATTTGGTGTATCTGGTCTTTTCATTTCTTTTAAAAATTCTTTGGTTTCAATTCCAAATAACGTTGGAGTAGGAGCAATTGGTTTTGCCAAAATATCAAATCCTATATTTTTATATTCACAACTTATTTTCAATATAATCTGATGCTTTAAGCACGTTTTCCCTATATTGTGGTGCCACATCCTCTAAGAAGTTCATAAATGATGATGCCAGCTCATCATTATTTTCATTTTTAATTTGTGATTTGCCATCCATTTCCAGAAATGAATTGATCCAATCCAATGGCACGTTAATTAACGGATATATTTCATTATCCTTTTTATCAAATTCTATGCCTTCACCCTTAAAGATTGTGGAAAATATCTGATTGACCTTATCATCCAATATTGTTGTATTTACAATCAAATCATAGTCTCCTTCATTAACAATTTTAATCCCATATTTACGGGTATACGGCTCCAATAGTATATCTACAATGAAATTATCCTCGGAAAGTAAAATTCTTGAATTAGGTTTTATGTCTGACAGAGATTTTGCCGCTTTGGCGCAAATCTTTTGGAAAAGTGAGTTTCTGACAACTTCAATATTAGCATACTGTTTGGCGAATGTCTCCTGACGTTTTCTTGAAAACTTTGAAAAACGTAAATTGTTAATATAAAGCTTTTCGGGAGTATATGAAACATATCTTGTATCCACACCGATTATTTTTAAATATTTCAATACATCCTTTTTGGAATCTGAAAATTCTTCATCGTCACTGGCTAGAGCAGATACATCAAAAATAAAATCCATTTTATAACCTCAAATATTTTGTCAGCGCATCTTCCATTACATCAATTGGCGCCTTTTTACCAGTCCAAATCTCAAAGCTTTCAGCACCCTGATATAAAAGCATTTTAATTCCATAAACTGGTATTGCATCTGCTTTAATAGCTTCTTTTAGCAATACTGTTTCATTCGGATTATAAACTGCATCAAATACTACCAAATCCTCATGCATCTTGTCACTTGAAGCAATAGGATCAACATCCACATTGGGATGCATTCCAACAGGAGTCGTATTGATTAAAATGTCGGCATCACCCAAATCCATATCATTAATCTGGCCGGATTCAACATTATCAATTAATCCGGATTTTAAAACATCTTCGGATAATTTTTGAGCCTTTTCAACATTTCTATTAAGTATGGTTAAAGTATCAACACCATATTTTGCCAGATAAAAGGATATTGCTCTTGAAGCACCGCCTGCTCCGGCAACTACAACATTTTTATTTTTAACTGATGTTACTTCTTCAATAGCTTTTATAGCACCAATACCGTCAGTGTTATAACCTTTCAAATCCTTGAAATCTATTGTATTGACGGCACCAATTAATTTTGCAACCTCATCAATTTCATTCAGATATTTCATTACTTCGATTTTATGGGGAATTGTTACATTAAATCCTTTTATGTTTAATGCTTCAGCCCCTTTGATTGCATTTTCCAAATCTTGAGGATTGACATCAAATGCTGTGTAGACATAATCCATATCCAATTTTTTAAAAGCTGCATTGTGCATCGGCGGCGAAAAACTATGTTCCACAGGATGGCCAATCAATCCAACTACATTTGTACTTCCTTTTATTTCCATATATTTAAATTAGCTACAAAATTATTTAAACTTTAATTTTCAAAAATTAATATACTATAAAATAGGAGAACTAACATGGAATTTACAAGACCAAGAGGTACCAGAGATTTTTTATTTGAAGAAATGGAAGAGAGAAAAAAAGCGGAACGTACCTTAAGATATATATTTGAAAATTATGGTTATAGGGAAATTAAAACCCCTTTATTTGAAGAATTAAAACTTTTTACAACAAAATCCGGAGAAGAAATTGTAGACCAGTTATATAATTTTAAAGACAAATCAGATAGGGAACTTACATTGAGGCCAGAAATCACTGCCCCAGTAGCCAGATTATACTTAAATGAACTTGAAAAGACTGCCGTCAAACCTATCAAACTTTATTATTACGGCAGCTGTTTCAGATACGAAAGGCCTCAAAAAGGAAGATTCAGACAATTCTGGCAATTCGGATGTGAATTGATAGGTGCAAAATCTCCTCAAGGAGAAGCTGAAGTCATTGCAATGTGCAGCGATTCAATTGAAGCTTTAGGAATCACTGGCGCTGACGTTAATATTAACCACTTAGGCATTATCCGTGGCCTGTTCAAGCATTTTGAAGTTGACACCAAAACCCAAAGGGAACTGATGGTAGTTATCGATAAGGGAGATAAAGATTTATTAAAAGAGTCACTAAGCGGGAAAAATCCTATTATATCAAATGATGAGCTAAACCAAATCCTGCTTAAACTGATTGATTTGGTTGGAGACAAAAGCATTCTCGATGACGTTGAAGAGTTAATCAAAGATTATGAAGAGCCACAGGAAGCATTCAGTCAATTAAAAGAATTGGTTGAGCTATTGGACTCCTTTGATATGGACAACTACACACTAAACCTGGGCGTTGCAAGAGGCCTTGATTATTATACCGGAATTGTGTTTGAAATTTATGTCGAAGGTCTTGGAGCCCAGAAACAGGTTTGTGGTGGAGGAACATACAGCCTGATTAAGGTATTCGGCGGACAGGAAGTTGAATCTACTGGTTTCGCATTAGGTTTCGACAGATTAATGAATGCTATTGAAGAGCTGGTTGAAAAAGAAGAGGCAAAATCACACCTGGACGTTTATGTGGCACCAATTTCAGCTGACGTCAGATTAAAGGCTTATGAGATAACACAAAGCCTAAGAAGAGCGGGACTGAGATGTGATGTTGATTTGAACAACAAGAAATTCAAAAAGCTCATGAATTATGCTGATAAAATCAAAGTGCCGAAAATAATAATTATCGGTAAAAATGATTTGGAAGAAGGAAAAGTAACCATTAAGGATATGGAAAGCGGAAATCAGGAGTTAATAGAAATCGATAACATCATAACTTACTTGAAAGGAGAATGAACAATGAATATTAATTTTAGACATGAAATTAATGGTGTGAAGGTAATTACCGCAGTTGCACAGGACGCTGAAACAGGTGAAATCCTGATGGTAGCCAATATGAACGAAGAGGCATTGCAAAAAACCATTGAAACAGGAAAAGCCCATTATTGGAGCACATCCAGAAACAAACAATGGCTGAAAGGGGAAAGCTCAGGCCATACACAGGAAGTTGAGGAGATTCGTGTTGACTGCGATATGGACGCTGTTGTTTTAAAAATCAGACAAAATGGTGCAGCATGCCATGAAGGCTATTATTCATGCTTTTTTAGAAACCTTGAATTAGAAAATTCACCAGACATTAATGATTTGAAAGACGAAGATATAAAAGAAAACCAAGAAAGACTTGTTAACCCTGAAGACGTGTATTGAAATGAAAACAATAATTCTAGATACAAGTGCTGTGATTATTGGAGCCGTTAGCAAACTTTTGGAAGAAGAAGATTTGGATTATCCTGAAATAATCGTTCCTGAAGCTGTTGTTTGTGAACTTGAACATCAGGCAAATGCTAACAGGCGTGAAGGAATTAATGGATTGAATGAACTGCAGCACTTGCAAGATTTACAATATGAAGGAGAGCTTGCAATATCCTTTAAAGGCAGACGTCCTACCAATTATGATATAAAATATGCTAAAAGTGGAGAAATCGATGCCTTAATAAGAGATTTGGCAAGATCAGAATTCGGAACATTACTCACCAATGACAAAGTACAGGCAGAAACCGCCAAAGCACAGGGAATTCCGGTTTATTATTATAAACAGGAATATGTTGAAAAAGAATTGTCCATCGCAAAGTTTTTCGATGAAACAACGATGTCCGTTCATTTAAAGGAAAATGTTGTCCCGATGGCTAAAAAAGGAAAGCCAGGACACATCGACTTTGTTAGATTATCTGATGAAGCATATAATCATGTTAAACTTCAGGAAATTATCGATGAAATCATTGACAAAGCAAGAAGCGATGCTAAAACTTACATGGAATCTGTAAAGGAAGGCTCAATTGTCGTTCAGTCAAGAGAATACAGGATTTCAATAGCCAGACCTCCTTTTTCTGAAGCAATTGAAATAACTGCAGTAAGACCTGTTGCAAACATTGATTTGGATGAATACCGCTTAAGCTCAAAATTAATGGACCGTATTAACAACAATGCAGAGGGAATCCTGATTTCAGGCTCTCCAGGTGCTGGTAAATCCACTTTTGTACAGGCAATAGCAAAATATTATTCCGGAGAACTGAATAAAATTGTAAAGACCATGGAATCTCCAAGAGACTTGCAATTACCTGATGAAATAACCCAATATGCTCCTTTGGAAGGAAGTATGGAAAATACTGCAGACGTATTGCTTTTGGTGAGACCGGATTACACAATTTACGATGAGTTAAGGAAAAATCATGACTTCAATATCTTTGCAGACATGCGTCTGGCCGGAGTTGGAATGATTGGAGTTGTTCATGCCACAAGACCAATTGATGCAATTCAAAGAATAGCTTCCAGAGTGGAACTCGGTGTTATCCCATCAATTGTCGATACAAGTATTTATATTGAAAATGGAGAAGTCAAAAGCGTTTATGAAACAAAGATGACCGTTAAGGTTCCAAGCGGAATGAAAGAGGCTGACCTTGCAAGACCTGTCATTGAGGTTCGTGACTTTGAAACCGGCGAGCTTAAAAACGAAATTTACACTTACGGTGAACAGACCATTGTTATGGATTTGGATTTGGTCAACAATCCATCAAACAGCAATTCCAAATCATCTGTTGATATTATTGCTGAAAAAGAGATTTTAAGACAAATCAAGAGAATACTGCCTAAAAAAGCAAAAGTGGATGTTGAGGTGGTATCTCCTGAGCGAGCAAACATCTACATTCCGGATGACCTGGTTCCAAAAGTTATCGGTAAAAACGGTAAAAGAATAGCTGAAATCGAAGAAAAAATTGGAATTTCTCTAGGAGTTGAAGTTATAGAAGACAAATACAAAAGAGATCCTTTTGAAATTGACATTACCCATACCAAAAAACAGTTAATATTGGAACTAGGCCGTGAAAACGGAAGATCCAATTTCGACATACTGATTGGAGGAGAATATCTGCTCACTGCAACAACCTCCAAAAAAGGAGAAATAAGAATAAAAAACGGCATTGAATTATCTGATTTTATTATTGAAGCCATTGAAATGGGTTTGGAAATCAGCGCTGTTAAAAAGTGATTAAAATGAAAATTGGAGCATCAACATTAGCAACATTTAATGATAGTTTAAACAGTAGTTTGGAATTTATAGAAGGTTTAGGAATTGAATATGCGGAATTATTGCATCAATATCCTACTGAAACCTTTGATTTGGACGTTTTAAATAGTTATAATTTAAAATACACAATTCATGCCCCTTTTATGGATGTCAATATTGCTGCTTTAGGTTCCAAAAGCAGGGCTGCATCAATGGAGCAGATTAGGGATTCCATCGATTTGGCAAATGAAATTGATGCCAAAGCCGTTGTTGTCCATCCGGGATTGATTCCATTCCTTGCAAGGGAAATGCCTGAAGAGATTTACAAAGTATCCAATAATTCAATAAAAGAGCTTGGACAATACAGCGAAGATTTGGGCGTCAACACCACAATCGAAAATATGCCCGCATTTGAAAACATGATTTATCAGAACATGTCAAAACTAAACAAAACTCTCGAAGAATTCAACATGGGAATGACCTTTGACATTGGTCATGCACACCATTCAGGAATATCTCCTGACGAGATGTATTTTGATTCAATTAAACACATACATGCCCATGATAATATGGGTGATGATGACTCACACCTGGCACTTGGTGAGGGCAATATTCAATTAAAAGACATCATAGGTACTTTTGAGAAAAAAAATTATGATGGCATCTACATGATTGAAGTAAATGATAAGGATTCCATTAAAAAAAGTCTTGAATATCTGAAAAACAATTTCTGATTTTAAAAAAAATAAAAATTTTAAGAGGTAAAATTACCTCTTAAGGTTCAACAATAATTTTGTTTGAAATGGATGTACCGTTATAACTTGATGTGATAATGTACTCATCTACAGCAGCACCCAATTTAATGTTCAATGCAGCATAACCGTCACTATCAGTGGTTCTTTGATAGAATACACCGTTAATGTTGAAGGTAATGTTTTCACCAGCGAAAGGTTTACCTTGACCATCTAATAATAAAGCTCTGAACTGATCGGAAGTACCGTATTTTTTGACTAAGTCTTTAGCATATAAAATAGGTAATACTTCAATATTGTTAGATGCCATACATTCTCCATACATTGCAGTAATAGTGTAATTACCCGGTCCTAAATTAATATTCAATTTAGCTTGTCCTGATTCGTTGGTCTGACGAGTGTACATTACACCATTAATGTTGAATGTGACATTTTCACCAGCTCCAACAACTTTACCGTCAGCACCTATTACAGTGACAACATATTGGGAAGCGTTTTTATAGTATTTTACCAAATCAGTGTTGTTTGCAATATTGGATATTACAGTAATATTGTTTGAATATTGCTGACCGTTAACCGGATGAATAGCAGTTAAAATGTAAGTTCCAGCAGCTAAATTAATATTTAATCTGGCAGTACCGTTTTCATTGGTTAGACGTTTGTACATAACACCATTGATGTTGAATGTTACTTCAGTACCGTTAGCTAACGGGTTGCCCTGACCATCGAGGAAAGTTGCATAGTATTGTGATGCATTTCTAAACATTTTTACTAAATTCTCACCATAGATAGTAGATAAAACAGTAATGCTGTTTTCAATAGAGGAATTAGTACAGTTTCCAGTACCTACATATGATACAGAAGCTGAGTAATTACCAGGGCTTAAGTTAATAGCAATTGAAGCAGTACCGTTCTCATCAGTGGTTCTACCGTATGTTGCGCCGTTGATTGTAAGAGTTACGTTTTCATTAGCTAAAGGATTACCATTCATGTCAGTTACTTTCAATACATATCTAGTACCGTTTTTATAATACATTACGACATCTTCAGCCTGGATGATGACTCTTTGCATTGCAGGAGTGTTATTAACAACAAGTGTGTTTCCTGCAATATTGTCAACAGCAGCGTCACCGGTATAAGCGGCAGCAACAAGATAGTTATCTGTTACGGAGCCTGTTCCTTTTGCATCAACAGCAAATTCACCAGTGGTGGTAATATTGTTGTTGGTTACAGTAGCATTACCACTTACAATGTGAACACCGGTTGTTTCAATACCCATTGAGTCATAACCTGCAGGAGTACCTTCATTGGATCCGGTAGCATTGATTGTATTTTCTTCAATTGTAATATTAGCAATTGCAGATGCGATACCTGTTGTGTAGTTACCGTTCAATACAATTAAGTTGTTTCCAACTATAGCTTCACTTCCTGATAAGGACATTCCAAATACAGTATTACCTTCAGCGGCAATAGCATTGTCGACAATTTCTGCTTTGACATCACCAGCCCAATTAGCGGTGTAAATACCGTAAGCGGAAGTGCCGTTAACAGCAATTATGTTTCCAGCAATGATACCGTTTGAGTTACTTTCAACATCGATACCGCATGAGTAAGCATCATTTTCAGCAGCAATTATATTGTCATCAATTTCGAAATATTCACCCGTGATAACAAGTCCATAGCCATATGGAGCACCTTCCATAGCAATAAGGTTGTCAGTGACAAGTGCATTGTTTCCTCTGATGTTTACTGCATAAACAGTGTCATAAGTACTCATTTGGTCGTTAGCGTTTACATCAATAGTATTATTTTCTAAAACAGCATTGTCACAATCAAATAATGAAACACCTTCTGAATAAACAGTGTTTGTAGTCCAGTTAATGGAACGTGCAGGAAGATCAGCTGCAATATCATTATTTGAAATAGTTAAATTATCACAGCCTTCAGCATAAATAACATAATTAATAAATGTTCCGTCGGTTTCAACACTGTAAACAATTGTATTGTTGTCAATTACAGTATTATCTGAAAGAACAATTTCAACAGCGAAATTATCAGTGTCATTTGCACCTTCAATATCGAAGTTGTTGTTAATAATCTGAATGTTATCAAATTCATAAACACCTAACTTGGATTTTCCGATGAAGTTAAATCCGTCAACAGTGACATTATCAGCTACAATACTCATAGCAATACTGTCTAAGGTAGCATTATCACTTAATAAGGTAATTGGCTTATTAATAGTAATAGTTGGTACCAAATTGGAGAATTCGCCGATGAATGTTAAATTGTCTCCAGTGATTTGTTCTCTTAAAACACCGTCATCATCAAAGTAAATGTAGAATGTGTCATTTGTTAATTTATAATCCAATTCCATTTCAGGAGTGTTGTTAGCAACTAAAACACCACCGTCTTGAGCATAATCAACTGCAAAATCACCAGTCAATACTTCAGCATAAAGTTCATTGTCAGTTACAGTACCGTCCTTTTGGACTTCAACAGCATATTTGGAGTTTGAAGTGATGTTGTTGTTTGTTACAGTTGCATCTATGCCTATAACTTTAACACCAATAGTCTGAACACCCATCATGTCGTAACCTAAAGGAGTACCTACATTGGAACCGTTAGCAATGATTGTATTGTTGTTAATTACAGTGTCATTAGCAGCAGTAACAATACCTGTAGTATAGTTACCTTGAACAATGATAGCATTATTTTCAGCAGAGATTTCACTGCCTGATAAGGACATTGCAAATGCTGAGTTGGAATTAACTAAAATCATGTTATCAGTAATGTTTGCTTTTACATCACCAGCCCAGTTAGCAGTGTAAATACCATAAGCAGACACATCAGCGACTGCGTAAATTAAATTACCTTCAATAAGACCATCGGAAGCACCGTCAATTTCAACAGCACATGCATAAGTACCGTTTTGAACAGCAACAATCATGTTATTGGAAATATCAAAGTTTTCACCGGATAAAACGAGAGCATATCCATAAGGAGCTTCAATAACACCTATTTGATTTTCAACGAGGGTTGCATTGTCCCCTTTGATGTTAACTGCATAGATAGTGTCATAAGTACTGATTTGGTCATTGGATTTGACACCGATAATGTTTTCGTATAATACCGCATTGTCACAGCCGTCCAAGAAAACACCCTGAGAGTAAACCATTCCTGTACCCCAGTCGATGGAACGGGCAGGTAATAATGCAGCCACAGTATTTCTGGTAATTACTAAATTATCAGATCCTGCAGCATGAATAGCTATATTTTGGAAGGTTTCATTGGTTTCAACACCGAATGTAATGTTGTTATTATCAATTAAAACATCATCGGACATTATAATGCTGATTACTTTGTTATTGTCATCTGCCACACCGTCAACAATGATGTTGTTGTTGATGATTGAAACATTTGCAGCATCTTCAACATGAATTATTTCAGATAATGTTTCGCTTACAAACATGAATCCGTCAACAGTGACATTGTCGGACATGATGTTGAATGACATGTCGCTTAAAACTGCATTGTCGCTTAATAACTTAACAGGCCTGTCAATGATTATCCATGGAGGGAGATTTGAGAAATCACCTATGAATGTTAATGATTCTGAAGTGATGTTTTCCCTTATGAATCCGTTTTCATTGAAGAACAAGAAGAATGTGTCGTTGGTTAAGTTATAGTTTGTTGCATTTGCCATAGGGATGTTGTTTTCAACCAAAGTAGCATTGTTTGCATTTACACTCTCATCACCGATCAATTCCGCAGCAACAAGATAGTTATCAGTTACTTCACCTTCAGCAGCAGTGTTTACAGTGTAATTTCCTGTGGTTGTTATAACATTATATTTAGCAGATAAATCACCTAATAATGCATGAATACCAACGGTTTCTACTCCAAATCCATCCCAGATAGACATATTTCCAATGTTTGAAGCATCCAAAGTTATTTCATTGTTTGTAATATCAGCACTACCACTTACCCTGACAGCAATACCTGTGGTATAATTACCATCAAGCATGATATGATTTCCATCAGCAACAACGTCAATACCACCTAGTTCCATACCCCAAACAGCATATGCAATACCCTGAATCGCATTGTTTAAATATTCAACACTAACATTACCATTGGACATTGCAGCATAAACAGGATAAGCCACAGTTGGTGAATAAATTATCAGGAAATTATCATTAACAATACCTGAAGCAGGACCTTCAACATCAATACCACAAGAATAATAAGTAGCATCGATTCCGAAATCATTATCACTGACTGTGAAATTCTCACCAGAAATTATAAGACCGTAAATATAGTCCTGACCAAAAGCACTAATTATATTATTTTCAATTACTGCATTGTCACTGTCCACATCAACAACATAAATAGTATCATAACCATAAAGTGTGATTACATCAGTAGCATTAAGATTGACAATATTATCAGAGAATACTAAATCAGCATTATCTTTTAATACAATACCTTCAGAAACAGGGAAGCTTACCCAGTTACCGGATGTAGCCGGAATTTCTTTCCATGGAACATCAACGGAAGGAATATGAATTTCAAAGTAGTTTTCTGATATGGAATCGACTGTAGAGTTTTCTGCATACATTGCATTATTGATGGTTGTACCATTGGTTTTACCTGTGAAATAAATTACGTTGTTCATGAATAATACATCAACATCATTGAAAAGATAAATTCCGTAGGAATCAGCTAAACCATTATCATTTACAGTAATAATGTTTCTTCCAGCAGTTAAATTGGATTTTGTAACAAATAAACCTTTTCCAGTGGAAGTTATATTATTATATGCCAAGAAGACTTGACCATTGATTGCTTTGATTGCAACAGTCTCAACACCGAAGCCATCCCATACATATTCATTACCAACATTGGAACCATCAACTATAATATTATTATCATTAATGGTTAATGAATCGAGATTAGCCGCAATACCTGTGGTATAATTACCTTCTAATGTGATAGTGTTATAATCGACAGTAGCTTCAATTCCACCTAATTCCATACCAAATACTGCATAAGCTTCTGCTAAAATAGTATTATTAGTATACTCCATAGTAACATTACCATTGGACATAGCAGCATAAATACCATAAGCGGCAGTAGGAGATAAAAGAACAATTGAATTGTTTGAAACAACACCAGAAGCAGGACCTTCAACATCAATACCGTTAGCATAATATGACTCAGATTCTACTTGAATTTCATTATTTGAAATAGTAAAGTCTTCACCTGAAACAATAATACCATAAATGTAATCTTTACCGATTGCAGAAATAAAATTATTGTCTAAAACCGCATTATCATTATCAGAATCAATAACATAAATAGTATCATAACCATAAGCTGTGATGACATCAGTAGCATTAAGATTGACAGTATTATCAGAGAATACTAAATCAGTGTTATCTTTTAATACGATACCTTCAGAAGCAGGGAAGCTTACCCAGTTACCTGATGTGGCTGGGATTTCTTTCCATACAACATCTACGGAAGGAATAGCAATTTCAAAGGTGTTTTCTGAAATTGAATCAATAGTAGAGTTTTCTGCATACATTGCATTATTGATGAATGTACCGTCGGTTATACCAACATAATTAATTCCATTATTCATGAATAATACATCAGTATCATTTGCAAGGTAAACTGCATAGGAATCAGCTAAACCAGTGTCATTTACATTTATAGTGTTTCTTTCAGCAGTTAAGTTGGATCCTATAACGACTAAACCTTTTCCGGTGGAAGTTATGTCATTGTATGCGATAGCTACTTTACCGTTCATTGCACTGATTGCAACACTGTCAACACCTAAAGAATCATATCCTAAAGGAGTTCCGACATTGGAACCGTTTAAGGTAAATACATTGTCGTTGACTGTTAAGACTTTAGCATTGGAAGCAACACCAGTAGTATAATTACCGATAGCTTCGATGCTATTTCCTTCAACTACAGCTTCATTTACACCGAATAATGAAACACCGAAGAAAGTGTTAGCAAGACCTTCAATTATGTTGTTGGAAATGTTTACTGAACAGCCTGCACCATACCAATCAGCCGCATAAACAGCATAAGCTGAAGCAGGAGCAATAACAGAAATATTGTTACCGTCAACTACACCAGAGGAAGGATTACCGATTTCAACACCGCAAGCATAATTCGCAGTACTGCCAACATTAATTACATTGTCAGATACACTGAAATTATCACCATCGACTTTAATACCGTAAAGATAGTCGATTTCGCTTAAAGCTTCAATTTTATTGCCTTCAACAGCAACATTATCGGAATTAGCTGCATGAACTACATAAACAGTAGGATAAAAACCAACAGACTCATTGGTAATTAAAGTAATGTTATTGTCAGTGAATGCTAAGTTATCACAAGCAGCAAAGACAATACCTTCACTAGTACCGAAACCGGTTGCCCAATCAAGATCACCTGCAGGAATTTCGATTTCAACAACATTTTCTTTAACTTCAACATCTTCAGAACCTAAAACATAAATGGCAAAGTTAAAAGCAGTACCATTGGTCTTACCAGTGTATGAAATAACGTTAGCCTGAACATTTAAGTTATCTGCATAAATTGCGAAAATTGCAAAAATGTCACCTGCATTTTCAGCACCTTCAATGTCAAATAAATTCTCACATATTGCTATGTTAGAAGCATTATCAATTGAAATAGTGCTTGTTTGAGCGTCATAAGAAATAAAATTTAAATTGCTTATTGTAGAATTATCACTTCCTGAATTAAAATAGAATGATACATTAGTTAATACATCACTGGATGAGTTAGAAGTGATTGTTAAAAGTTTATCGATTACAAATTCTTTATCACTAACATTTCCAAGCTTGATTGTATCTCCATCAGAAATGTTAGAATTTTCGAGAATTGCTCCGGTTTCATTATCGAAATAGGAATCATAGTTGCTATCATCAATAATGTATTCCGAAGCGGATAAAATCTCGTTATCTTGTACGAGAGCGATACTGTCATCAGATGCTGTAATATCCTGTGCGCTTACTGCACCGAGAGACAGTAACAATATTAATAAAAATACGGATAAATATCTATATTTCATAATACATTTTCTCCTAAATTAATTGGATATAAATAATATAAAAACTTAATATAAAATTTTCATATGACAAATATTATGTACTTATTATTAATTAAATATTACGAAAAATGAAAAATAATCAATTATATTTGATAAGTAAGTAAAAATAAGTTTATTTAAAGAAGTTTTTTCTCTTTAATTTCCTTTTTGAAATATAAATATTTGGATTCAATGACTTTTCTTATGTTTTGGGCCGTAATTTTACCAATACCTTCCACTTCCATAAGCTCACTTTCGGAAGCATTGAAAACATTAGCCACAGAGCCGAAGTGCTCCAGCAGATTTTTGGCGTTGACCGGACCTATTGCCGGCAGAGACTCAACAATGAACAGTTGCTGCTCCCACAAACTAGCCGGTTTTTTATCAGTTCTTATCTGAATATTGGTCTTTTCACCGCTTTGCTCTCTTATAGCAATTCTTTTAATCATAGCAGCAGTATCCTGAGCATCACGAGTTGGAATAATGCTGATACCAAAGTCAAGCGCTATTGAAGCAATGGTTCCTCTGATTGCATTCGGATTGACCATACCTGAATACAAATCATCCCCTTCAAGAATCATCAGAGGCCTTTTGAACTCTTCAGACAGTTCACGAGCCTGCTTAAATAAGCGTTTGTCAATCATGGAACTTACAAAATCCTTTGCTGTCTTTCTTTCAATAGCCACTTCATCGCTTACCTGATAATCTGCAACAGCCATCGAATGAACCTTGACATCCATTTCCATCTGTGACAGATATCTGATAACTTTTGAGTTTCCCTCACGGGAATCCGCATAGACCAGAGGCAATTTTTCCTCCTTAGGCTTTTCAATGACTTTGACTTTTTTCTCATTGTCCATTCTGGCAACAGCAGAATCGTTCAATTCCTTTAAGACTTTAGGATCGATGAGCTGATTTTTCATGTTGTCCTCTTTTCTAACAGAAGACCAGTAATAACCCTCATCACGAGTTCCGTTAGTTATTAAAACCTTTACTCTTCCAGTTCTCTTACGCCCGGTTCTTCCACGACGCTGAATCATACGGACTTCAGAAGGAACCGGCTCATATAATACAACCAAATCAACAGCAGGAATATCAATACCTTCCTCAGCAACGCTTGTGGATATCAAAACATCGTATTCACCCATTCTGAAAGCTTTGATAATTTCTTTTTGCTCTTTTTGGGTAAGACCCTTTTCACCATCTTTAGTGGCCTGACCGAAGAATTTCGCAGACTTGATTCCTTCACGTTCGAGTTTCTCATGAATCATTTCAAGAGTGTCTCGGAACTGAGTAAATACTATGACTTTGGATGTTTTGTCATCCTGTTTATTGTCATATCTTGCAGTCTTGAGAGTAGTCTGGCCGTCACCGGTACCCAATTCCTTTTTAAGTATTTCAGCTAAAGCCCTCAGTTTAGGATGCTCCCAACCATTTTTTTCAGCATCATGTGCAAGTCTGACGGCACGTGAAAAATTAGGATCATTCATCAGTGATTTTGATGCCTTGGTTGTTTTTTTGCGCAATCTCTTAATATACTTGTTAAAAGGATGAACCCCTTGAGTTTCAACTAGCTCCTGAGCATGCTGAATATTGATAACAGCACTTAAAATGGAAATGGCCTGAAACAATTCCTTTTTAGGGTTAGTGGTTCTTGCAATTTCACCCTGAATGCGACCTCGGGTCTTTAAGATATCCACCTTAGTGACAGACACTGTTTTTAAAATTCCCATATTTTTTAAGGTTTTTAATCTGATTTTTAAAGCCTTTTCAAGGGCATTATTAATCTTTTCAAGCTCCGGACTCATGTCAATTCTTGCCCAGTCAATCTTTACCGGATTGAAATATGGCTTTACATCCCTGTCGCTTTCTGTTTTAACCACAACATTTTGAATGTATAGGTTCTCACAGACTTCCTTAATTTTTGATTTATCAGAACCCGGTGAAGCAGTTAATCCTAAAATCAAGTTATAATTGGACTCCTTGACATATCTTGAAGCCAGATAAACATAGGAATATGCACCAACACCATGGTGACATTCATCAAAAACAATCAATGAAACACTACTTAAATCATACCTTCCATTCAACAAATCAGATTCAACAGTTTGAGGAGTGGCGGAAATGATTCTGGATTCCTCCCACCTTTTTACACGGTCATCAGTTTTAACGGAACCGGTTATGGATGCGCATGGCAGATTTAAAAACTCCTTGAAACTTGACTCATGCTGAATAGCCAGAGGTTTGCTCGGAGATAAAATTAGAATTTTGGAGTTTTTCACTTTCTGCAATCTGTCCGCTGCGACTAAAATTGCTACAATAGTCTTACCTAAAGCAGTAGGTGCAACAACCATCGTATTTCCTTTTTTCAAAACATCCCCAGCCAATACCTGCTGATAGAGCCTTGACTCAATAGAATCTTTTTTAATCAGTGGATGTTTGATGTAAGTAGTCATAATAAAAGTTTAGTTGATTACTATTTATAAAATTAGTGAGAGCATTTGAACAGTAAAAAAAGCAGTTACCAGAAAGTTACCGAATTACCTGTAAGTTACAAAAACGCTTTATATAAGTTAAAATATACTATTAACTACAAAAATACGGAGAATGATAAAATGAGTGAAGTTATAGAATTTTTAAAAGAAAACCCATTAGTATATTTAGCAACCAGCGGATTAGACGGGAACGCAAAAGTAAGACCAATTCTCTTCTACTTTGAAGAAGACGGAAAACCATACTTCTGTACCGCAAACAACAAACCTATGTTTAAAGAACTGGATGCTAACCCTAACCTTGAAATAACTGTTGCAACTCCAGAATTTGCATGGTTAAGAATTGCAGGTAAGGCTGAATTCACCGACAGCATTGAATTAAAACAAAAAGTAATTGATGCCAATGAGCTTGTAAAAGCATTATATGAAACCGGTGAAAATCCAGTATTTGAAGTCTACACCGTTTCCGGAAAAGCTACAATTGCTGACTTTTCAGGCGAACCACCAAAAACTTTTGAATTATAAAAATTCATTGATACAGGATTTGAATTTAGTTGCGGCTTCTCCGATAGCTACAATTAAATCACAATCTGTTGTCAGTGCCTTTTCAATACCATCCCTAACCTCATCATAGCTTGCGCCGAGAGTTCCTTTTTTTACAAAGTCATCGACATGGTCAAAGAGTATCCTCTCAGACAGTGATGAGTCTTCCTGCAGTATTTCATTAGCTATCCTTTGTGATGCGGCAGATGCGGGAACGATATATTTGGAGTATTCCAGTGCATTTTTGAATATTTCGCAATCCCCGTCATGGCCTGATTCGGACGATACCGTTATGACACAGGTAAATTCACCAAATAGTTTTTCAAACTGATTCAAAACAGTCTGAACACCTGCAGGGTTATGTGCATAGTCAACGTAAATCTCTTTTGAGCCAATATCGGCTACCTTTTCCATCCTTCCCTCAACACCAGTGAATGTGGCGATTGACTCTAATATTTTATCATAAGGCAATTTTAAAAACTCATGAGCGGCAATAATAACTCCTGTGACATTATATACATTGTGAAGACCGTCTATTGCCATTTGAACTTCAAGTTTTTCCTCAGGAGTGTGCAAATCAAACTTACGATTTTTTAAATCTACATTTGTTGCGATATAGTCAACCTGCGGTGTTGTGATTCCACATTGGCAGAAGTAGTATCCGCAGCCTGAAATTATTTCCTTCACATTGATTTCGCGTCCGCAGACACATTCTTTGGGTTTTACGCTTTCCGGAGTCCAGTCAATACCGAATGTTATAAGGTCTCCTTCGAATTCATATTCCCTTAAAAGTCCCATTATTGTAGGATCCTGTCCGTTGACAATCAGTTTTTTGCCGTTCAACTCTTCAATGAACTCCCCTTTTACATGGGCATAATCCATAAAGCTTCCAAGACAATCCAGATGATCAGGAGTGATGTTTGTTATCAATCCAGCTTGGATTTCAGCACAGTCCACAATCCTTTTTACGGTTCCGGGAACGCCAAATGTTCCGACTTCAAGAATTGCCACATCACCATGCAGTCTTGACTGTAAAATCGGAATATACTCCGCATTTCCCTGCATCTTTTCCAGATTGTGCTCTGTCGGCTCAATTCCATTGTCATATGCTATCTTTTTAAGCAGAGTTGTGGTGGTTGTCTTTCCGTTTGTTCCGGTTATTCCAAACACCGGCTTTTCTGTGTGAAAGTTATCGATGACATCATCCAATTCAAAGAGTGCCTTGTCAATCTTTTTAAAGATTGCAGACTTTTTGGACAGGCTTGCCGGAGGAACAATATAATCTGCCTTTTCAAAAAATTCATCGGGAGTCTCGCCATAAAACAGCTCTATGTCATAGCCTTCAAGGGATTTTGAGAATCTGCATTTTTCGGCAGAAGACAGGTCTGTTCCAATCACATTGTATCCTCTTTCATTAAGTATTCTTGCGATTAAATTACCGTTAGCGCCACAGACTCCGATTATTCCAAATGTTTTTTTAGTCATATTTTTTACTTCCTTCATCAAGTCCTTTCATGATTTTTTCAACGGTTGTGAGTCTGTCATAAGCTATCAATGGCCCCATATGCAGTATGATGTCTCCGGGCTTTGAATATTTGAACGTTTCAGCGGCCGCAATCTCTATATTTTCAACAGCAACTTTGTTGATTTTAGGATTTGTTATTGCATCCAGAAGCTCATGGGCGGCTTCCATTTCAACGTCCTGAGTTACTTCATTAAATCCGCTTGCGATAACTGTCTTTATATCATAATTGCTTACAAGCTGACCCACTTCAGCCTTGTCCCGAACGGATAATGTATCAAAATGATCAAGGAAAAGAACTACGCTTTCATCTTTAAAGTAGTCTAAGGTTATTTTCATTCCATCATATAAAAATGCTGAGTCCAAGATTACTTTTCTTCCGTTGTAATCACCAACGTCTTCCATGTGAGCCGGCAATCCCTTAAATGCGGTTAATGCATCAATGATATCTTCCTTTTTAACGCCGTATGTCAGTGCCACTGCACTTGCTGCAACGGAATTTTCAAAAAAGTAGCTCATCATGTAGAAGGGCGTAGTAAAAGAATCATTATTATATTGGACAGTCAAGGATTCATCACCAATGGTACCTTTAAAATCAACATCTTCATCTAAAGCATAATATAATGCATCGTTTCTTTGAGTATTTATTATGTCGAAACAAGAGTGATTTGCGATGAATGTTTCGGACATCTTTTCAAGGATGAGTTTCCTTTGCTGGTACTTTTCAAGGGAGCCTCCGAATTCTGACAGGTGGTCTTCGGCAATGTTGGTCAAAAGCCCAATTTTGATATTCAAACTGTTTAAAAGGCCAATTGTTCCATGAGGAAGCTCAAAAATTGCAATATCACATTCATCAGCCTTGCCCTTAACGATTCCATCAATAATCGCTTCGGAAACCAGATTGTTGACCAGAGATGAGCATGACCATACCTTATATCCTGCCTGCTTGAAAAGAGTGGTTGTAATGAAAGTTGTGGTTGTCTTTCCCATAGTGCCCGTTATACCAATAATGTCGACAGGAATCAAATCATTTACGATTTTTGAGAACTCTTCATTGGTCAGTACATAAACATCTGATTCTTTGATTAGCTTTGCAATTGGCGCTGAATCTGGCAATGTCGGTGGAGCATAAACGGCTTCGATTCCATCCAGATTAGGATTTTTATTGCCCATATCCAATTTTATGCCTTCATTTTCCATCTGACTTAAAATTCTTTGAACATCGACTTTAAAATCAGTGATTTCTTTTAAATCCGTAACAATGACATTATGGCCTAAATGATTAAGCAATCTTGCAACAGGCCTACTTGCATTTCCTGCACCAACAACTAAATAATTCATTAAAAAACAACCCTTATAATTTATCTCATATAATAATATGAGCTTATTTAATAAATAAGTTTAATTAAAAAAAAAGAAATTTTAGGCTAACACGAGGATTATTTTTCAAATCTTCTCATGCGTGATACGCCAATTGTAATTAATATTAATAACAATACAAGAATAGGATTTCCTGTAGGATAAGCAGATAAATCTATTCCTTCACTTAAAGCATATGCATGATGAGCACCAGTGTGATTATCAGTACGGTTATCAACAGGATCGTTGCGATATACCAGGATATCTGTTATTGTATCATTTGCCTCGTATTTCTTATCTCCGGAATATGATGCATCTACATCCCAGTCTCCTTTAATTAATCCAGGAACATCAAATACTGCCCTACCGTTTTCAACCTCTTCAGTGTATTTTTTGCCGTCTACAGTGATTGTTATAGTACCTGTTGCATCTTCAGGAACCTTTACGACAACAGTTGCATGTTCACCTTCTTCGATTTTGTCTCCTGCAGCATTGATAGGAGCCTTGTTTTTGATTACAGTGAATTTAACGGTTGTTGTGCTTGGCAGGTATTTGTCATCACCCTCATAAGTTACGATAGCTGTGTATTCGCCGCTTGGAAGTTCCGGAATGATTACACCAGCAATGCCGTCGCCTATAATGGTTGCATAGTATCCCACATCACCGATATTGACAAGCACTTTTCCTGTTGTGTCTTTAGGAAGGACATAAGCTGAAATTATCTCATCAGCGCCGACATAAATGTCCTGAGCTTCTGCGGTTATGTTTGTAGGACGTTTGATTACTTCAAACTGGCCTGTAGTGTAGTTATCTCTGTACTTATCATCACCGCTGTATTTCACGGCAACAGTCTTGTTTCCAAATGCAAGGCCGTCAACATTAAATACTGCTTTTCCATTTTCTACAGGAGCTGAGTATTCCTTACCGTTGATTTCAATGGTAACTGTACCTGTTGCATCTTCCGGAACAGTCACAACGACGACTTCAGTGTCTCCGACATAAATGTCATGTGCTGTTACACTTATTGGAGCATAGAGTTTAGGAATGTCAACAGTTGCATTTGCAGTTGACGGATTATGAGTTTCATCACCGGAGTAAACTACAGTAATATTGTGTTCGCCAGGAGTTACATTGGTCAAATTAACAATTGCAGTGCCGTTGATTACAGGTGCAGTGAATGTCTGATTTTCAACAGTGATTGTAACATTTCCTGTAGCGTTATCCGGAACAATAACAACAACAGTTCCGTTTCCTTGATCTATCACTTCAATTTCGACATTTTTAGTGGTTACCTTGAAGACTGTTGTGTTGACTGCATAAGTGTATTTGTCATCACCATTATATCTTACACTTACAACATATTCTCCGACAGGCAATCCTGAAATTACCAGCTCGCCGTTTCCTCCGCTTACAGCAACGATATATTTTTCACCCTCATTATATGATGCGCTCAATACACCTTCATTTAAGTTGAATACATATTCCTCACCGTCGATTACAACAGTTACGTTTCCTGTAGCATCAGTAGGGACAATAAGTTTGATGTATTCCAGTTCTCCAACGATAATATCATGTGCAATAGGTATTACGAACGGTTTGACCTTATTAACATCGAATAATGTAATATTGGAGCTTGAAAGGTATTTATCGTCACCGATATAAGTCAGGTTCACATTGTATTTTCCGCTTGGGATGTAAGGCACGCTTACAAATCCTTCGCCGTTTGTTACATTGACATAATATTGTGATACGCCATCGATATCCACCAATACCTGACCGGTTGAATCGGTTGGGACTTTAACTTTAATGATTACGTTTTCACCGACATTGATGCTTTCGATTTCACCGCTTACAGTTGAATTGTGCTTGAATACAGTGAAGTTTGCAGTTGTGAAGTTTCTGACATATTTATCATCACCAGGATAGCTTACAGCAACAGTTTTAACACCAGCAGTCAGGTTTTCAACCTCGAACCTTGCAACACCGTTTTTAATGTCAGCGAAGTATTCCTTACCGTTGATTTCAATTCTGACTTTGCCTTCTGCATCATATGGAACTGTCACGTTGATTCTTGCAACATCGCCGACATAAATATCTTCTACATCCACAGTGATTGGAGCTGTAAGCTTAGGAACGGATACAGTTCCGTTTACTGTTGAATTAGTGTGAATATCATCACCAGAGTAAATAACCGTGATATTGTGCTCACCCGGAGTAACGTTAGTTAAATCAATGATAGCAGTACCGTTAATAACCGGACCGGTGAAGTTATGACCTTCAACTTCAATAGTCACATTACCAGTAGCATTACCACCAATGACCACAACAACAGTACCATTGCCCAAATCAACAACAGTTAACTCAGGAGTAGTTTTCACCTTATCAACAGTGAAATTACCGACAGTATGATTAGCAACAAAGTTGTCATCACCAGGATACTCAACAATCACAGACTTAGGACCCGCAGTCAAATTCTCAACATAAACAACCGCAGTACCATTAACAATAACACCAGGATACTCCCTACCATCAACAATCACAGTAACATTACCAGTAGCATTAACCGGAACAGTAACCATGACAACAGCAACATCACCCTCTTTAACCTCACTAACAGTCACATTAATAGGACAATCCAACTTAGGAATAACAACAGTACCATTAACAGTAGCATTGGTATGGTTTCCATCACCGGAGTAGATTACAGTAATATTGTGCTCACCCGGAGTAACGTTAGTTAAATCAATAATAGCAGTACCATTAATGACAGGACCAGTGAAATTCTGACCTTCAACCTCAATAGTCACATTACCAGTAGCATTACCACCAATGACCACAACAACAGTGCCGTTACCCTGATCAACGACAATAATCTCTGGAGTAACAGGATTAGCAAATACTGTGAAGTTACCTGTAGTAAAGTTAGCTACATAATTATCATCACCAGGATAACTTACAGCAACAGTTTTAACACCAGCAGTCAAGTTTTCAATCGCAAACCTTGCAACGCCAGCATCAATATCAGCAAAGTACTCCTTACCGTTAATCTCAATTCTAACTTTTCCAGTAGCGTTAACAGGAACAGTCACATTAATTCTTTCAACATCACCAACATAAATGTCAGTCACATTAACTTTAATCGGAGTAACAAGCTTAGGAATAACAACAGTTCCATTAACAGTAATATTAGTGTGGTTTCCATCACCGGAGTAAATTACCGTGATATTATGCTCACCAGGAGTTACATTAGTTAAATTAATAATAGCAGTGCCATTAATTACAGTACCATTAAACGTTTGATTTTCAACAACAATAGTCACATTACCAGTAGCATTACCACCAATGACCACAACAACAGTGCCGTTACCCTGATCAACGACAATGATTTCATTAGTTTCAAGTTTATTTACACTGAATTTAGTAGCATTAGTATTTGATTCATATTTTCTGTCACCAAGATATTTGACATCAACAGTGTAGTTTCCAACTTTAAGACCAGGAACAACAAGAATTCCTTTACCGCCAACAACAGTAACATTATAATCTTTATCATCAACAGTCACAGTCACATTACCTGTAGCATCATAAGGAACAGCAATCTCAATAACCGCCTTTTCACCAACAGTAATATTATCAGCACTAACAGTGACATTGGAAGGAACTTTATTCACATTTACTGTGGTATTATTATTTCCAGTCAAGTATTTTTCATCACCGAGATATTTGACAGTCACATTGTATGAACCGCTGTTTAATCCGGATACAGTTAATTGGCCAACGCCATTTGTAATGTTTACAGCATAATCAACACCATTAACATTAACTATGACTGGTCTTGTAACATCTACAGGAGCAGTGACATTAATTAAAACAACATCTCCAACAACAATATCAGTTGTATTGACCGTGACTACAGGAATATGTTTGAATACTGTGAAATTACCTGAAGTATGATTACCTGTATAGTTATCATCACCAACATAGGATACATAAGCCGTTTTAATACCAGCAGTCAAGTTCTCAATCGCAAACCTTGCAACACCTGCATCAATATCAGCAAAGTACTCCTTACCGTTAATCTCAATCCTAACCTTGCCAGTAGCATTAACCGGGACAGTCACATTAACTCTAGCAACATCACCAACATAAATATCAGTAACATTAACCTTAATAGGAGTAATTAATTTAGGAATGACAACAGTACCATTGACAGTGATATTAGTATGGTTACCATCACCAGAATAAATCACAGTAATGTTGTGTACACCCGGAGTAACGTTAGTCAAGTTAATAATAGCTGTACCGTTAATTACAGTTCCGTTGAACGTTTGATTTTCAACAATAACAGTCACATTACCTGTAGCATTGCCAGGAATAACGACAACCACAGTACCATTACCCTGATCAATAACCTCAATTTCAGTAGATACTTTACCCACAGTCAATTTAGTAGCATTTGAACTGGTTAAATACTTATC
>NZ_JAFSNZ010000061.1 GCF_017447225.1 Methanobrevibacter sp.
CCGATAAATATTGTACGAATCCTTATGTTCTTTTATAAGATCATTTAAGTCATTATCCGTTAAATGTTCTTCAATTTTTGCGACTTTCATAATTATTATATATGAACTTCATAAGGTATAAACTTTTCCAAAAAAACTATAATTAAAATAATTGAGGTAATTATATGAAAACTCATGCGATAGTTGTGCTACTTACCTCTCAACACTACTTTTTTTAGAACTTATACTAATTAAATATTTTTCATTCGTCAATTATTTTTCTTTTCTCATAAATTCCATTACTTATTTTATATAAATAAAATTACAAATGACCTGATTTAATGGGAGGATGCTATAAAGTTTGATGGTTATATTGGGAATTTTGAGAAATAGGAGGTTAATGTAGTAACTTTTTGTTAGTATATAAAGTTTTCTATTTTTGTAACTAAAAGTAATTTAAAGATTAATTCATTTAATCTTTGATTTTTCATTAAATTATTATTTATTTTTTAAATTTTAGATAGTTTTGGATGAATTTCAGTAATTAAAGTAATTATTTTCTTAAAATCAATATATAAAAAATTTTTTCGCAGAAAAATCAAATCGCCATATATATATATGCTTTGATAAAATTTCATTTAAGCTGATAAAGGTGATTTGATGGGGTTATTCGATAATCTTTTTAAACCAAAAATAGAACATAACGATCCAAATGTAAGAAAAAAAGCTATAAAAAAAATAGATGACCAAGAAATTTTGGTTAAAATAGCCAAAACTGATGAAAATTCTGAAGTGCGTAATGCTGCAGTTTGGAAAATTAATGATGAATCAGTTTTAACTAACCTTGCGGGCAATGGTGATGATAGTGTTTCTAAGATTGCTAAATGGAAATTAGATGATGCTGATATTCGTCAAGATGCTGCTAAAAAAATAAATGACCAATCTTTCTTAATTGATATTGCTGAAAACGATTCTGATAGATGGGTTCGTTACAATGCAATTGGCAACATTACTGATGAATCTTTTTTAATTGATATTGCTAAAAATGACCCAGATGAGAGTATTCGTTACAGTGCAATATGTAATCCTAATCTAAAGGATCAAAGTGTTTTGATGGATATAATTAAAAAAGACCCTTATGATAGCAATCGTAAAAGTGCAGTTGATAAAATCACATCCAAATCTGATTTAGCTAAAATAGCTAAGAAAAATTCAATGGAAGGAGTTCGTAAAAGGGCTAATCGCAGATTGAATGAAGTTAATGTTATGAGATGGTGATTTTATGGGATTTTTGAATAATCTATTTAAACCAAAATATAAACACAGCGATGTATTGGTTAGGCTAGATGCAGTTAAAAAATTGGATGACCAAGAAATTTTAATTGAAATTGTAAAGAATGAACCTTCTGGGCATATTCGTGCAATTGCTGCCAGTAAAATTACTGACCAGAATATTTTAATTGATATGGCTAAAAATGATGAAAATGCTGATGCCCGTGGGGCAGCGGTTAAAAAGATTAATGACCAGAATGTTTTAATAGATGTGGCTAAAAATGATGAAGATGCACAAACTCGTTTAAAGGCCGTTGAGAAAATTAATGACCAAAATGTTTTAATTGACATAGCTAGGAATGATAGTGCTCCAATTGTTCGATTTGAAGCTATACAAAAAATAAGTGATGTTGATGTATTGGAAGAAATCTATCGTAGAGACTCTGACCATGTTAATCGTCAATCTGCGATAAGCAAAGTACATAAAATAAAAGGATTAACTTAATTTAAAATGTATGAATTAGGAGGTATTTTAATGGGATTTCTAGAAAAGATTTTTGGACCGCCAAAAGAGGATTATGCCACTCAATTTAAAAAATGCATAGAAGAAGGGGGACTTAGTGTAGCTATTGATGGAAATTCAATATTAAAGAACTGGAGGGTTGAATATCCAAATGATGCTAATAGATATTATGCGGTTATCATATTTGAGAAAATATGTTATCCTGGAGAAGTTTCATTTAATGAACTCACAACTACGTTATCCATAGCAAATGGGAAAACCCCTGTTAATAAAGAATTAGCTCCAGGGTATAAATCAAGGGCAACGAAATTGTTATTTGGATGAAAGTTGTAGATATTTTTTATTCATCTGTTACCTACAACATTTAATCTAAATTTATTGTATTTTTTCACAAACTAACACTTCAAAAATATTTATTATTAATGAAATCGAAATAAGATATTATAAGAATAATCGTTGGTGTTTGTTTATGAATAATAGATTAGAGATTGCTCGGGAGTTTGCAGAATCAATCAATTCAGATAAAATCGTAAAGATTATCTTGTTTGGTTCCGTTGCTCGTGGTGATGACACTGAAGATTCAGACATAGATATTTTAATTATATCTGATTATCGCAGTGAAATCTGGGAAGATATTGCAGATATGATTGGGGAGTTTGTTCTTGAGAAGCAGGAATTGATTTCTGCTCATATAATGACTACAGATAGATTCAATACCACACAGGATTATTCATTTTTATCAAATGTTTTAGCGGAGGGAGAGGTACTTGTCTGAAATTGAGGAGTATATGAATAAAGCAAATGATAAATTGATTTCCGCTAAGGCATTGCATGATGTTAATCAATTTTCCACCAGTGTTAGTGCATGTTATTATTGCATGTTCAATGCGACTAAAGCATTACTGATTAAAAAAGGATTCAAACCTAAAACTCATGCGGGTGTTATTTCATTATTTGGTAAGGAGTATGTTCTTAATGACTCTTTTGACAGAAAAATCTCTAAATATTTGTCAAGCACACAATCTTTAAGAGAAGCCGCTGATTATGATGCTGTTGATGATATCGATCAAACTATTGCCATTGATTGTATCAATAAGGCTGAAGAATTCATGAATGAAGCTAAAAAATTTTTATAATTATTTGCGAATTCTTTTTATTTGTTTTAGAATCGGGTAACTATTCAAAAATTTGACCAGTAACTGTTTGTAAGTAAATTTTTAAAAATATACTAAACTCGAAAGTGAAATTTTTGATGCTTAAATTTAGAAAAATGGTAAATATGCGATTTTTCACTGACTTCCTTTTTGTTAGTATATAAAGTTTTCTTTTTTATTACTAAAAGTAATTAAATCTTAATTCTGTTAATCTTTGATTTTCCTTCAAATTACAGTTTATTCCTAAATTTTAGAGATTTTTATTTGAATTTTAGCAGAGGGAGGTGCTGAAATGTATTAAATTAACTTATAAAATTTTTTTCGCATGCAATAATCAAATCGATATATATATATGATTTGATAAAACTTCATTTAAATTGAGAAAGGTGATTTAATGGGCTTATTCGATAATCTTTTTAAACCAAAAATAGAACATAAAGATCCAAATGTAAGAAAAAAAGCTATAAAAAAAATAGATGACCCAGAAATTTTGGTTAAAATAGCAAAAACTGATGAAAATTCTGAAGTACGTAATGCTGCAGTTTGGAAAATTAATGATGAATCAGTTTTAACTAACCTTGCGGGCAATGGTGATGACAGTGTTTCTAAGATTGCCAAATGGAAATTAGATGATACTAATATTCGTAAAGATGCTGCTAAAGAAATAAATGACCAATCTTTCTTAATTGATATTGCTGAAAATGATTCTGATAACTGGGTTCGTTACAATGCTATTGGCAACATCACTGATGAATCTTTTTTAATTGATATTGCTAAAAATGACCAAGATTACATTATTCGTAGCAGTGCAATAAATAATCCTAATCTAAAGAATCAAAGTGTTTTGATGGATATAATTAAAAAAGATCCTGAGGATAGTAATCGTAAAAATGCAGTTGATAAAATCACATCAAAATCTGATTTGGCTAAAATTGCAAAGAAAAATTCAATGGAAGGAGTTCGTAAAAGGGCTAATCGCAGATTGAATGAAGTTAATGTTATGAAATGGGGTTAAATTAAAAAATATTCATTTTTAATATGTTAGATTATAAAAGTTTTTACAAAAATTTGATAGGTGATTAAAATGGGATTTGGAGATTTATTCAAACCAAAATATAAACATAGTAATCCTGATGTAAGAAAAGAAGCAATTACTAAATTAGATGATTTAAAATTATTGGGAGAAATTGTTAGAAACGAAAATAATGAAGAAGTAAAAGAAGCTGCATTAAATAAGATGGATGAAATTTATATATCAATTGTTGAAAGTCGTGCGCCTGAAAAAGAACAAAGAGATGCTATAAGAAAAATAAGAAATGAAGATTACCTAATAAAAGTTGTTAAATCATACGATGAATCTCCGCTTTCATCACGATATACAAAGTGGGTTTGTATAGGTGCTCTTGGAAATTCTAATTTAACTGATGAATCATTATTGTGTAAAATGGCTGAGAATGATGATTCATTTATTAGAATGGGATGCTTATTTAATGATAACTTAAAGGATCCATATGCTTCATGCTATATTGGGAAACATGCTCGTGATTTCAGAGATGCGAATGATGCATTAAGAAAACTTGAAAGATTAGGATACAAAGATAAACCTTGCTATGATTCTGTATTAAGAAATGCACAAAGACTTCATGGTTAATAATATCAGATATGTAATGGTTTCAGAAGTCAGTTTAGAATAGCTAAAAGCTATTGTTAATGTTGTCATGGAAATTCATTTGCAATTTTACGGTTTTTATCATTGATAATAGCTACAAAACCTTTTTTTTAACCTTTAAATTCTAAAATATTGAAATCTATTTTTTTAAGATAAACAACAATCTATTATGTGGTCACGTTTTAATTTTTCAAAGGAAAAGATTCATTTTAATCTCATTGTCTTTTTGCACAAAGTCACGCTTCAAAAATATTTATTATTAATGAAGTTTATATTTTATAATACAATTAGAAATAGGAGGGTTTTATTTGCAAGAAAGTAATGAATTAGATTCAACATGTGGAATTTCTGATGAAGAACTTACAGAAAGATTTAAAGCATCTATTAAAATAGATCAAGATATTTGTAAAATTAAAGGACTTCCTATTGCTGGTTATGATGATGAACTTGAATGTCCTTACATTGAATATCCTGATGGAAAGAGGGAGTATGTCAAAGAATAAGAAAAGACTTCCTGAAGTCATTGTTTTTGCAGGCCCAAATGGAAGCGGTAAAACCACCATCACCCGTATGGCAAAAACCATTGGTGTTTATATCAATGCTGATGATATTAAAAGATCAAACTCATGCAGTGATTTGGAAGCAGCCGTTAAAGCGGAAGAACTTCGAGAACTGATGGTGGAAAAAAGTGAGGATTTCACATTTGAGACAGTACTTTCTACAGACAGGAATCTCAAATTGCTCCAAAAAGCTAAAGAAAAAGGATATTTCTTAAGATGCATTTATGTTTTAACTTCTGATTATAAGATTAACATCGCTCGAGTAAATATTAGGGAATCTATGGGTGGACATAGTGTTCCTGAAGATAAAATTAAATCAAGATACTTTAAAGCATTGAATCTTCTTCCTCAGGTAATTGAACTTTGCGATATTATCCATATCTATGACAATACTAATGTTCCATTTAGAATATTCAAGAAAAGAAAAGATGTGTATTATCATTGGGAAAATAAATATTGGAGTTATTCAGATATTGAAAAACTCACTGGAATAAAAGAATATGAAAATTAGTATTTGGTAAATATACAATTATTCCTCTAGTTACCATTTACAAATAAAATTTTAAAAGTATATTTACTTCAAAAGAGAAATTCTTGATTGCCTAAATCCGATAAAATAGTAAATATACAATTTTTCTCTAACTTCCTTTTTGTAAGTATATAAATTTTAAGAATTGATGGTAATATTGACGTTTTTTTAAATTAATTAAATAGCTATTTATATATAATTTAAAATAGTAAAATAATATTAATTAGCATAATTGAGGTAATTTTATGAAAGGGCATGCGAAAGTTGTCATACTTATGTTCTCTCTACACTACTTTTTTTAGAAATCATGATAATTAAATATTTTCATCTATACTGGGTGAAACTGGGATGGTGGAAATACAAATCCTGAACATCTACTATAATCACTGACATAACCTGAACCAACTAATGATGCAAAGGTAACTACTTGAGTATTATTGGAAAAGTTGAGGGTAAGATGCTGAAATTATTTATAAACAATTGATGACAAGCAATTATTGTTATGCAAACAGTTACATGAAGTTGGTTAAAATGAATCAGAAGTTGCATAATCCGGACTCACCATTGTTAATCGAGGATGTTAAAGATGGTGAAACCGTAAAGGAAATTTCAGAGCCAAGCTATATTGATGCTCAAAATAGATTGATGTAGTTTTTAGTTAGGCCTTTGATATTTGATGTTCATAGAATGCATTTGAAAATCAATCTTACAGAATTGTGGTGTTCTTGCAGTATTATGTAAAAATCCAATCCAAAAATTTAATCGTTGGGAAAGCAAATATAAACTCATGTTCATGTTTAAAAGTTAGCATGTAAAAATATTTTTTAAAATTAATTTTTTGGAGGATTAATAAGTATGAATGAAAAGGCTAACGAATATTCTTGGTTTCCGTTAATAGTTGTGGCTTGTGCTTCATTTATTATAGTGTTGGACTCTTTCTTCATGAATGTTAGCATTTCTCGAATTGTTGTTGATTTGAATGCTGATGTTAGTACTATTCAAATGATTGTGTCGTTTTGTACTCTTATCACTGCTGCGTTGATACTGTTCAGTACCAAACTTCAGGACATAGTTGGTAAAAAGAAACTGTTTGTAATTGGCGCGGCACTTTTTGGTATAGGAATATTTGCTGCAGTATTAAGTTCAAGTGTTACAATGTTTTTTGTCGGATGGGCAGCGATTAAAGGTGTTGCTGCGGCATTAATGCTGCCTGCCATAGTTTCAATAATAAGCGGAATATATTCCGGCAGAAAGCGTACAATTGCTTTGGCAACTCTTGGGGTAATGGCAGGACTTGCAGATATTTTAGCTCCGCTCATTGGTGGGCTTATTACAACTTTTTTCAGCTGGAGATACACTTTCGCATTTGAATTAATATTCATTTTATTTATTTTAGTAATGCAAAATAAAATACCTGATTTTAAGCCTACTGAATCTAAAAGCGATCTTGATATTATTGGTGCTATACTTTCCGGTATATGTCTTCTTTTGCTTGTGCTTGGTATTTTGACTCTGACTAAGGATGTTGCTACCAGCATAATTGAGATAATTTTGGGATTGATAGTCTTAGCAATCTTTATATGGTTTGAACTCAAAAGAAAAAGGTCAGGCAAGGTGCCATTGCTTGATGTTGAATTATTTAGAGACAAAAATTTGCGTATAGGTACATCTATTAAGTTATTATATAATATTGTAATATCTGGAACATTTTTTGTAATGGTTCTGTTTTTCCAAAGTGTATTGCAGTTAAATCCATTCGATACTGGTTTGGCTTCACTTCCGTTTGTTATGGCTTTGTTTATTTTTTCATTGACCGCTCCAAATCTAATAGGAAAACTGAATCACAAGACACTCATGGCAATAGGATGTATAATATCTATTGTAGGATGTCTGATTTTAAGTTATCAATTTAAATTAAATGTAAACATGCTGGATTTAATTCCGGGGCAGTTTTTACTTGGGACAGGTATTGGTTTTATGATGGCTTTAGCAGCGGATGTTGCATTATTCGATGTTCCTGCTGAAGGCCAAAATAATGCATCTGGTATTATTACAACTGGTGAGACATTAGGTTCCTCATTGGGTACAGCAATCATTGGAATAATTCTAATTCTTGGAGTTATGGGCGGTATTAGTACTGCAGTCGATACCTATGCGCCTGATTATTCAGGAGATGAACAATTCCATCAGGAGGTCTATGACTACTTCCAAAAATTAGACACTATAGAGGGACAAGATAGTATTGTTGTGAATACTGCAGATATAATTATTCAGAATGCAATGGCAACCGTAATGTATGGATTAGCCATCGTGTTAGCAGCTATGTTAATTATAACGCTGCGGATAAAAAATAAAAATATTAAAAAACAATGAGAGACAATCTCTCATTTGCCTTTTTTTTTTAAATGGTTTGAGTGTTGGCAGAAATTATTCAATTTTGATTTTATTCATTTTGTTTGTATGATAGGATAAATTTCACTAAAAGTTGTAGATATTTTGAAGTGTGTTATGCCAACAGCAACATGAAGATGGTCAAAAGGAACCAAAAGTTGCATAATCTTGATTCTCCTTTGTTGATTGGTGATGTTAAAGATAATGATGTTGTAAAAAAGGTTAGAGAACATTGTTTCATTGAAACTCACGAAAAAGTTCTACCACTTATGCATATTTTTCAATCAACTTTATACAAATATTTTGAATTAATATTCATGAAAAGAAAAAGTAGCTATTAATTATATATAATTTAAAAAAGTAAAATATTATTAATTAACATAATTGAGGTATTATATGAAAACTCATGCGATAGTTGTATACCTTTTCTCTCTACACTACTTTTTTAAGACTTATGATAATTAAATATTTTCAATTGCCCTATCATTTATTGTTTACATAACTGAAGATATTTTTATAAATTTTTAGCTACATAATATTACTTACTGTGGTGATTTTATGGTCAGTTTAAATTTTGATGATAATCGTTTGAAAAGTACTCCCTTTTTTTATTTCATTAACTACATTAATGTTCTTCACGACAATTTCTTAAAAGAGAATTTCAAGGATATCACTCCCAGGGATTTCACTCATCTCTCCAATATTTTCTATCACGAAAACATTTCCCAAAAGGAATTGGCAAATCTGCTTTATGTTTCAGAAGCTAATGTTGCTCAAATCATTAAAAGATTGGAAAAAAGTGGTCATGTTAAACGAGAATTTTTAAAAGATGATCATGGTAAAAAAATCTCTTAACTTAACTGATAAGGGTGAATCCATTTTCAATTTACTGTTGAACATGATTTATGAAGGGGAAACAGAAATTTTTAAAGATTATTGTGATGAAGACAAAATAAAATTTAAAGAAATGTTATATGTCTTTTGTGAAGGTGCAGCTGAATATTGATAAAAGTTAAATATTCATGAACCAAAAAAATAATATTATACTTAAGATACTTAAGTAGATTATTGCTTAAAAGGTGAAAATCATGGCTGATAAGGAAAAGACTATAGAAGTATTGCAAGCTATTGTAACAGGTTTATCCGCAAATTCATTCGGACACAGAATTCAAGCTAAAATATTTGCAGGATTAGGATTTCCATCCCTTGGAGATAAATACATTGCACATGCAACCGAAGAAATGGATTTTGTAGAACAGTTTATGGACAGAATCCTTGATTTGGGCGGGGAAATCAAACAGGAAGCACAAGAAGCAAAACCTATATACACAGACATTGTTGAGTTCATAGAATATGACTACAATGTATCCGTTGAAGGAATTGCATTTTTAAATGAAGTAATGGATTCCGGAATCTTTGATGCAACCACCTATGATCTTATGAAAGTATATCTCAAAGATGAAGAGGAAGACATGTACTGGAGCGAACAGCAACTTGACTTGTGCAAAATGATTGGAAAACAAAACTACCTGACTCAATTGTTAATAAATGGACCTGCTGCTGAATAAACTTTTTTTTAGGGTGGGAGAATGGAAATTAAATCAGTTAAAACATTTAAAAATGGATTCATGAATCAGGCCTTTGCTTTTGGCGGTGAAGAGGGAATGGAAAATTTCGATGCATCCATTAAATATCGGGCAAGCATTCAAAATTACCTAATTGACACAGGAGATGAAATAATTCTGGTGGATACGGGTATTCCTGATGGGTTAGCTATTCCAGAACCTGACGATTCAACTCCAATATATAATGGTGAGCTAATAAGCAGTTATGTGGAAGCTTTGCAAAATTTGGGTTATGATGTGAAAGATGTATCAAAAATTCTTCTAACACACAAGCATCCAGATCACTCAGGAGAATTGTCAAAATTTCCAAATGCTAAAATATACATGTCAAAAACAGAAGCAGAAGAGTTAAAACTTGATGGGGACAATATCATAACAGTTAATTATGAAACCAGTTATAAGAATTTCCCGAAAGCTGAAAAAATTGTTGATGGAGTATATTTTATTCAGGCGATAGGCCACACTACCGGAAACAGTATAGTTATTGTGGAAGATGATGATTTATTCTACATGATTCATGGGGATATAACATATACTGATGAAGCATTATATGCAAACAAATTATCCATTGTTTTTGAAGACATCGAAAAAGCAAGGGAAACATTAGATAATGTACGGGAATTTATCAAAAACAATCCGACAGTGTATCTGTCAACACATACTCCATTAGGACCCGAAAACCTTGAAAACAAATATATTATGGATTTAGATAACCAACCTGAAAGTATTTATCCAAAATAAATGCTTTCTTGATTTCTTTTTTTGATTAAAATGAAAATATTGTATTATACGTCAACTGGAAATAATCTGTTCATTGCAAAACAATTGGGAGGAGAACTGTTAAGCATTCCACAATTGGTGAAAGATAATATATATGAAATTAAGGATGATTCTGTAGGGATTGTTTTCCCTGTGTTTTTTGCAACATCTCCTAAAACATTAAGGGAATTTGTTGAAAAAGTCAATATCCATGCAGATTACATATTCCTCATATGTTCCTATGGAAGTGATGGTGATTACCATGCATTGAAAATCATGAAAAAAACTTTTAATAAGAGAGGAATTAACATAAACTACACCAATTCTGTCCTTATGGTTGATAATTTCTTACCGGTATTTGACATGGCTCATGAAATGGAAATCAAAAACGATTCAGATATAGAAAAGCAAATAGAAATAATTAAAAATGATATTATATCAAAAAAAGACTTCATCTATTCGAAAAAGCATTTTACAAATGTTCCATTCATTGAGAAGATATTGGAATCCACAATGACTTCAAAATACCATATAATTGCTGATGATGGCTGTAGCAGTTGCAGGATATGCACTAAAGTCTGTCCAAGGGGAAATATTGAAGTAATCGATGGTAAACCTCACTTTGGAGAAGCCTGTGATTTTTGCTTAAGCTGTGTGCACCATTGTAAAACTCATACGCTAAGCATAAATGATGAAGCAAATCCTAATGAGAGATATATAAATCCTAATGTCAAACTTTCTGAGATTATAAAAAGCAATAATCTTTATCAATGAATAAACATATTTATGTTAATCAATAATTTTTTTAATGGATGATTGCTTTCAAAGTTGTCATGTATTGATTAAAACATTGCTGGTGAAAATAGCTATTTATATATAACTTAAAAATGAAATTATTAATTAATTATAATTTGGAGAGGAGTTATATGAAAGGTGATGTGTATTACGGAAAAGGTATTCGTGAATTGGAAGATCAGTATCCTGAATTGTATGAACTTGTTTCTGATTTGAATGAAACAGTATGGGATGGGAAAATCCTAGATTACAAAACCCAAAAATTAATAGCTATTGGAATTACAGCATCTCGTGCTGATCCAAGAGCAACCAAAAAACAAATCAAAAGTGCTATTGAAGTGTTAGGCATCAGCAAAGATGAAATTGTGGATGTTTTAAGAGTAGTATTATTGACTTCAGGCATGCCTGCATTTTCAAAATCCCTGCAAATCTTAAACAGCGTATTGGAAACTATGGATTAAGCTTCAAATTAATTTTTGAAGTTTATTTTTACTATTTTTTTTAAATCATTATTATGTTCAGTGATGTTAATATTTTTAAAATAAAGTATATTATTAATAAAATCATTCCTACATTTAAAAGCACGGTTTTCGCTGGTTTTTCAAGATAAATCTCTCTTTTTGAGTCATTCAATTCTATTTTGTCATATTTTGTAAATATTTCATATAGTCCAACAAATAGCGCTATAAATAATACTGTGAAATAAAGTGCAATTATCCCCATATCTCCTGTATTCATCATTCCTTGAGCAATGTTTTCTGCTGCGGAGCTGAAAAATATGCTGACTACTGACCCGTAGAAGTTCACGCAGGCATGAATTATTATGGGATATATGATTTTTCCTGTGTTTATGTAGAGATATGCCAGAAATCCTCCAAGGAAAAATGCATAGAAAAACTGGCTCAGATTTCCGTGAAAGAGGGCAAAGATTAATGCGGACAATATTATGGACAGTTTTGCACCATATTTTATAGTTCTCTCAATTAGAATCTTTCTGAAAAATATTTCTTCAAAAATTGGAGCCACTATGCATATTATTAGCAGGTTAATGTAGATGCTTGAATTTTCAATCAGCTGTTCTACGGGGTTTATTACCTCATTTGACATTGTATTTCCAATCAGTGTGGTTATGACTGTTCCAATCAGGTTTCCCACTATCATCAGCGTTATTGCTATACATATGCATTTTAAAAGGCCTATAACATTTAACCTGTTTTCATTGATGTTTGATGATTCGATTTTTCTCATCAGATAGATGAAAATCGGAAATATGATGATATAGCTTGTCAGCGATCCTATCAATGTCTGAACGTTAATGTCATTAAGAAGGCTGGCATCAATTAAGGATACAATATTTGCTATGAAGATTTGAAATATTATGGGAATCAGTGCCAGAAGCAGATAGTTAAATCCGATTTTTGAAAATATTTCTTTATGTGCGTCCATTTTTTTTAATCTCCAATATGGTGTAAGTTATATTTAACTTAATTGTTAATAAAGTTTTTGTTTGAATTGATGAAATTAATTTTGGGATGACTAAAAATTATTTTGATGCACGTAAATTTAAATTAAGTTTAGCCTAATAATTATTCTTTGTTTTACCTAAAACTTATTAAAAATCGAATATTTTATATATTACTTTTTATTTAATATTATAATAGGCAATAAGTATTTTATACAAAAGTAAATTTTTACGTTTGATTAAAAAATTCCATTGTTTTAGGCATACCTAAAATTTATATAATATTGTCAATAAAAATAATAACGTTATTGGAATTTAGATTTCCAATAGATAAAAAATTACGGGAGATTGAAATAATGATAAAAAAAGAATATGTTGACACTATAATGAAACATAAACATGCACTAATTTTTGCTGGTGGAATTGCAACCGCTATTATTGGTAAAAAAATCTTAGAATCAGAAGCTGTTAAAGAATCATGTACCAAAGGTATGGCTGCTGTATTAGCTGCTAAAAAAGATGCAGAAGAATGCTACCAAGACATGAGAGAAAACGCAGAAGACATCGTTGTTGACGCAAACTCTGAAGTCAAAAAAGAAATTTACGTTGAAGAAGACAAAGAATAAGATTTTTTTATTAAGGTAAGAAAATGAAATATCAAGTAATGTATGATAAAGGAACCCGTCTGAGGGTTCGTTCAGGCCAATGGGCTTTCACTCAAAAGGAAGGCTATGGTCTCGCTTCATTACTTTTGGAAAATGATTTTATCCATGAGGTTTACACATCACACAGAAACGGAAGTATCCTGATTTATTATGATGATGTTTCCAACAAGAATAAGATTTTCAAGATTTTGGATTCCATCACATTGGATGATTTGTTTGAAGCAGAAGCAACCCAGCTTCAGCTTTCTAAAGAAATCACTGATGACTTTATATTGAAATTAACAAAAATGATTGGATACAGGTTATTCAGAAGGATATTTTTCCCAATCAGGCTTAAAAATATTTTAACTATTCTACGTGCTAGTAGATATATTTGGGCAGGATTGGATAGCCTTACTGATTTCCGTATTGATGTCGCCCTTCTTGATGGAGCGGCGGTTGCCGGAGCGTTATACATGAGAGATTTCGCACCTGCAAGTTCCATGATGTTCCTCTTGTCCATTTCTGATGCATTAGAAGACTACACTGTACAGAAAGCCAAAAGTACTCTCAAGGACAGTTTGGCATTAAACATTGATACTGTATGGTTAGTAAATGATGATGGTACAGAAGAGCAATGTCCTGCTTTGGATATTAAAAAAGGAGATAAAATCAAGATCCACATGGGTGATGTAATTCCTGTGGACGGAAAAGTAGTTGATGGCGAAGGAATGGTTAATGAGGCTTCAATGACTGGAGAACCGTTGGCTGTTCACAAAAGACCTGGCAAAACTGTCCATGCCGGAACAGTAATAGAGGAAGGTAACATTATTGTTGAGGTTCATTCAATCAATAAGGAAACCAGATTGAACAAGATTATTGACCTTATTGAAAACTCAGAAGAGCTGAAAGCCGATGCACAAAGCAAAGCTGAAAGGTTAGCCGATTCAATAGTGCCTTACAGTTTCCTTGCAACTGCACTGACATATCTCTTTACAAGAAATGCTACAAAGGCATTGTCTGTATTGATGGTTGATTTCTCATGTGCAATCAAGCTTACAACTCCATTGTCAATCATATCTGCAATGCGTGAAGCATCAGACAATCGTATGATGGTTAAGGGAGGTAAATTCCTTGAGAAATATGCGACAGCGGATACCATAGTATTTGACAAGACTGGAACTTTAACCAATGCTTCTCCTAAGGTCGTTCACGTATTCCCAATGACCAAAAGGTACACTCGGGAAGAGATATTGAGAATGGCTGCCTGTATCGAAGAGCACTTTGCACACAGTATCGCAACAGCTATTGTAAGACAGGCTGAAGAGGAAGGAATTAAGCATGAAGAGGATCACAGTGAAGTTGAATACATTGTAGCTCATGGTATTGCAACCCATTATGATGACAAACGTGTTGTAATCGGAAGCAGACACTTCCTGTTTGATGATGAGGGCATTAAAATAAATAAAACCCAGGAAAAGAAAATCAAAAAAGAAGTAAATGAGCATTCTGTAGTCTACATGGCAATCGATGGAAAGCTTGAAGGTCTAATCTGTATTGACGATCCTGTGCGTGAAGAGGCTAAATATGTCATTGAAGAGCTCAAATCTTTAGGCATTGAAAATGTGATAATGCTTACTGGAGACAGTGAAAGCGGAGCCAAATCAAGTGCTGAAGCTTTAGGAATTACTGAATACAGATCACAGGTACTTCCAGAAGACAAGTCAAGAATCGTTGAAGAGCTTAAAGCTGAAGGAAGAACCGTTATCATGGTCGGTGACGGAATAAACGACTCACCAGCACTTGCAGCGGCAGATGTATCAGTGTCCATGAAAAACTCATCAGACATCGCTCGTGAAGTGGCTGACATTTCACTTCTTTCAGATGATTTGCATGATTTGATTACATTGAGAAAACTAAGTACTGGAATGTTTGATAAGATTAATACAAACTACCGCAGAATCGTTGCTGTAAACGGTACCTTGCTTGTACTCGGGGTTTTAGGTGTTATCACTCCAGCAACATCTTCAATGGTGCATAACTTATCCACAATGCTTTTCGGTGCTTTAAGTACAAAATCCGTGCTTGATGACAGAGACCCTAATGAAATTCAAGTTGAAGCAATAGAAGTGGCTGATGCCGCTTAAATATGTAGAATTAATTTTCTACATTTTTTCTTATTTTTTCTTAAACTTTTAATATAATAAGTTTCAAATCTAATTGTGTATAAAATTTTTAGTTAAGTGATGAGATGAATAAAAGAAAAATTTTACCATTTATTTTACCAATTGCAATCATTATTTTTTGGTATATCATAACAGGAGGTCTTCATTTAATAAGGCCATATGTATTGCCAAGTCCTGTTGATGTATTTTTCTCAGCGATTAATATTATAGAATCTGGAAAACTGCTTAAAAATACTGTTGATACTTTATTCAAAGTTTTCTCTGGTCTGATTTTAGCATCTGTTGTTGCTATTCCTTTAGGAATTATCCTTGGATGGTATCGGACTTTAGAAGATTTGGCATCCTTTGTTATCAGTATTTTAAGGCCTATCCCTCCAGTTGCATGGATTCCGTTTTCAATTTTATGGTTTGGTATCGGAACCGTTCCTGCAGTATTCATTATATTTATGGGTTGTGTATTCCCGATTTTAGTGTATACAATTGATGGTGTAAAAAGAACTGATAAAGTATTAATTGAATCTGCTCAGACTTTAGGTGCAAATGACTGGAATGTTTTAAGAAGAGTAATATTGCCTTCCACTGTTCCATATATCGTTTCAGGACTTAAGGTTGGTGTCGGAATTGCATTGATGTGTACAATTTCAGCTGAAATGATTGGTTCAAGCAGCGGATTGGGATATATGATTTTAACAGCTACAAACCTCTTTGATACAGGTACTACTGTAGTCGGTATGTTGGTTATTGGATTAATTGGATTGGTCCTGGATTATGTATTCGGACTTGCACAAAAAAGGATTTTCTGGTAGGTGTCTTGAATGTCAATTGAAATTAAAAATATTAACAAATCCTTTGATGGAAGAGGAAAGAACTTATCTGTTTTGGAAAACATTAATTTAAATATTGAAGACGGTGAACTGGTGTGTCTGCTTGGACCGTCAGGCTGCGGTAAGACAACTCTTCTTCGTTTGATTGCAGGGCTTGATCATCCTACTTCCGGTGAAGTTATAGCCAACGGGGAAGTTGTTGAAAAGCCGTCCGGTGACAGGGCAGTAATCTTTCAGCAGTATTCACTTTTCCCATGGTTAACTGTTCTTCAAAATGTAACATTCGGTCTTGAAATTTCCGGAGGTTCCAAGGAAGAAAACATTCAGGCAGCAGAAAGATATCTTAAAAGTGTCGGTTTACTTGACTTTAAAGATAGCTATCCTCATGAACTTTCAGGTGGTATGAAACAAAGGGTCGCAATTATTAGATCTTTGCTTAATCATTCACCAATCTTGCTCATGGATGAACCGTTTTCTGCATTGGATATGCAAAATAGACACAAGCTTCAGGAACAGCTGATAGGGGTTTGGCAAAGGTTTGAAAATACTATTGTTTTTGTAACCCACGATGTTGATGAGGCAGTATATCTTGCAGATAAAATCGTCCTTCTTGACAAAAACCCAGGTAAAATCCATGAAATCATTGACGTGAATTTGGAAAGACCAAGAAAAAGAGAATCCCAAGAGTTTTTAGCTCTCCAGGAATCAATCGTTGATAAACTAGATATGGAAGAATAGCTTTAAAGCTATTTTCTTTACTTTTTTTTAAATTTTTGCTATTAATGTACCGTAATTTCCATTTTTAATGGATTCATATACATAATCAAAAGATTTCAAACAGGAAGTCTTTAAATCATTTCCCTTTTCAAGATATGCTGCTATCGCTGAAGACAGGTTGCATCCTGTTCCGTGAAGATTATCGCTTTTTAGCAGTTCCTGCTTTTCAATTATGATTTCTCCGTTAAAATTCATTGTATTGATGCCGTCCAGATGTCCTCCGGTAATCAGTACGTCACATGGAAACTTTTCGCTTGCTTTAATGGCGTCTTCTTGTGAACTTATTTTAAAATCAGTTAACTTCTCAGCTTCAGATATATTTGGTGTGGTTAGTATGGCTTTTGGAAGCAGATATTTATTCAGTGCATCGGCCAAATCGTTTTTGGTCAGATTTCCTCCCGAAGTTGCAACCATAACGGGATCAACCACTGCCTTTAAATTATATTCAGTAATCTTATTTCCAATCAGTTTGATAATTTCGGGGGAATAGAGCATTCCCGTTTTAATGTATGTAATGTCGTATGCATCCAAAACAGCATCAATTTGTTCTTCAATGTAATTAACATCAATTGGGTTGATTGAAAAGACTCTGTTCGGATTTTGAGCGGTTAGCGCAGTAACAACCCCGCATCCATAAACGCCTATTGCCTGAAATGTTTTCAAATCGGCAAAGACTCCTGCGCCGGCTGACGGGTCAACTCCTGCAATTGACATCACTACCATGGTCTAGCCTCGGGTAACTTTCAAACGTTCGCTTCCACGGAAAGGCTCAACATTGACTTTCAGTTCTTTTAGGTATTTTCTTGTATGGGTCTTTTTGCCGTGAATCATGATTTCGCCCAAATCCTGAGCGGTATTGACATCCAGGGCCATAAAAAATGAATCGTGCACTTGAGGATTCAGTTTTTTCCTTTCTGCAGCCTGCAGATGTTCCTCATAGCTGAACCCTTCAAATCTGGTATGTATCGCCATAGGTTTCATGATAATCATGTTTGTGCCACCGCCTTTTGATGGAACAATGATAAAATCAAGGCTTTTTGATGCATCAATAAGCATTTGGACATTGGTCTTTCCGATTAACGGCACATCTGATGGAACAATAATGACTTTTTTTGCTTTTCCCTTGCAGTATTTCATTGCCTGCTTTAAAGCCTTGTTCAGATTGGAGTTTTCATCTTCCAAAATAGTATCAAGATTCAGCTTTTTGGCATAGTCCAATACATCCTCATCTCTGCTGATGATGAATATCCTGTCAACATGCTTCTTTAAAGTGTCTGTAACGTCATGAAGCATGGCCTTTAGGAGATTTTCCCTTTCTTCTTCAGATAAAAAAGGAGATAATCTTGTTTTGGCATTCTTGAATTTGCTGACAGGTATTATTGCGTAAATATCATCCATTCAAATCACTTAATAGGTTTTTGCAATCAATGCAACATATTTTGCATCTTCACCGCTAACAATGCATTTGGCTCCGGCTTCTGCATCGTCATGGATTCCTAAGACGTCATATCCGGTTTTTTCTTCAATCTGTTTACCGCACTCCTCATCACCGCACCAGTTAACGGCAACAACATTTCCTGCTTCAATCAAATCAGCAATTTCATTAATGTCTTCAGTGAATTTGACATGTTCTTCCTGGAACTTCCATGCTGAATCCTTAAGGTTTTCATAAGATTTGTCAAGTAAATCCTTAACGTTATCGACTAAAGAGTCATCTAAAGCCAGTTCGACTTTTTCTCCTTCATCACGTCTCATAGCTATGGTGATATTGTTTTCCAAATCCCTTGGTCCGAGCTCAAGTTTTAATGGAGTTCCTTTCAATTCCCAGTCATAAAACTTTTTACCCGGTCTGATATCTCTGTCATCGATGTTTACACGTAGACCTGCGTTTTCCAGAGACTCTTTAATTTCCAGACATTTTGCCATGACTTCCTCTTTTCCTTTTTTAAACAATATTGGAATTATTGTGACTTGGTTAGGTGAAACCATCGGTGGAAGGCGTAAACCCTTTTCATCTCCATGAACTCCAATAATTGAAGCGATAACTCTGTCTGATAATCCTGCGCATGTCTGGTAAACATATTTGTGTTCGCCGTCCTTATCTTCAAATGTAATGTCAAAAGTCTTTGCAAAGGTCTGACCTAAATTGTGAATTGTACCTATTTGCAGGGTTTTTCCATCAGGCATTATAGCATCAAAAGCCATTGTGTAGTCTGCACCAGGGAATGTGTCCCATACAGGTCTTTTTGAAATCAGATAAGGAATTCCCAATTCATCTAAGAATTTTTTGTAAATTTCAATGAATGCCTGAATCTGTTCATCTGATTCTTCTTTTGTCGCATGGGCTGTGTGTGCCTCTTTGAATGTTGTAATCTCACGAACACGTATTAACGGACGGGTGTGTTTTGTTTCGTATCTGAATGTGTTGACTACCTGATAATATTTGATTGGGAGGTCAATATGTGACCTGATCCATAATGAATACATCGGATAGATTGAAGTCTCACTTGTAGGTCTTAAGGCTAATTTTTCATTTAAATCGTTTCTTCCTCCTTTTGTAACCCAGTATACTTCATTTTCAAATCCTTTTACATGTTCTCCTTCTTTAGCCAGTTCTGTTTCAGGAACAAGGAGTGGGAACAATACTTCTTCATGGTCTTTGTCAAGCATTTCTTTTATTCTTTTAAGCATGAATTTTCTTATCTTGAATCCGTAAGGCATCCAAACAGCCATTCCTTTAATAGGATATCTTGAATCAGTAATATTTGCTTCTTCTAAAATGTCATGAAACCATTCGCTAAAATTTTCCACCATATCACCTAAATTTTATTTATAATATTATTATATAAGTTTTTAATCAGTTATATAATTACTTTAAAAATAATATAATAGAAATATTTTAATAACAGTTAATACACAAAATAAAATATGATTAGTTTAATCACTGGTGCATTGTATTACAGTTCCAATTGGTTTTCTGACCTGTTGGGTTTTATATTCGGTATTGCAGTTTTTCTTCTAGTTGGTGCTTTCTGTTCAGGTGTTGGATCATCAGAAAATTCTTCTTCAAAAACAAACAGATCTAATTCAAATTATTATGGAAGATCAAACTATTCATCATATAGTTTTGACCCTTATGAAGAACAGACAAACTATGATCCAACTTGGGATGATGCGTTTTTCGAAAAGACAGGCATTGAACCTTGGTTCGATGACAATCCATGGGATCATGAAAAGAAATAGTTTTTTATAGGAAACTTTTTTGTTGTTTTTTGGGAAATAGTTTTTTATAGAAAACTATTTTAGTAATTTTTAATGTCAAAAGAACTTGCAACATTCTTGACAGGACGTTATATATCAATAGAAATGTATCCTTTTTCTTTCAATGAGCTCATTGATTATAAAAAAGAATTGGGTTCAGAACCAGTATCAAATAATGAATTGAATACAGAAATTTCAGTGAATATCTTAATTATGGTGGTCTGCCGGTTACAATAGATTCAAAAATTCATAAAGAAATTTCATTAAATGATTTGTATTCTTCAATTATTTTACATGATATTGTTGAACGTTTTGAAATAAGAAATATTGGTCTTTTTAATAGAATTACAAAGTTCCTTGTTGAAAATATTGGAAATTTGATATCTGCTCACTCAGTTTACACATATCTAAAGCATGATTTAAAAATTACAAAATTAACTATTTATTTAATATGTGCAACAATACCTCGACCTCTAAGGTCTGGGATGAATTGCACAAAAAATGAGAGTGGCATGAAATACTGTTCAAATGCTCTCTAGGACTTATTTTAAATATTAATTTTAATAATATTATTTAGTATAAAGAAACGCTTTTAAAATATTATAATAATATTTTTTTTTAACTATCATCATAAGGGGATTTTTTTTCATGAATATGGTTAATAAGAGTTTGAAAATTCGTATTTATCCTTCTAAAGTTGATTTTAATGATAATGGGGAAAAAATTGTTAGTATTGGTAAATTTGAGCAAAATTTAGGTAATGCACGCTTTGTGTGGAATGAAACATTAGCTTTTATCAAACATTTTAAAACGTTATTAATACAAAATGGCTATTCTTTCTATGTTAAAGTTAATAATAATTCATGTAATATTATTTTAAAGATGTTGAAACAAGAATATTCTTTTCTGGGTTTATCTGAGTC
>NZ_JAFSNZ010000062.1 GCF_017447225.1 Methanobrevibacter sp.
GTTGATGGAATTCACAACCAAATCATTTGAATATTTTTTTGATAAGTTTGCAGTTTCTATTACATAATTACTCATTTTATCACCTTTTAATAATAAGTTATTAACAATCAATTATTCTTTCTAAAAAGATGGCAGATTTTGTTAAAATTTAAAAAAATAAAGAGTTCAATTATTGAATTGACTCTCTGTAAATAGATCCGTATACTCTATTGAAGAATATGCTTATGTATGGGGAAATGAACAGTCCTTCTATTATTGATATTATGGCTGTTAAGATAATCGCCTGATTGACGGCCAATGCAATGAATGTTGATATAATCATTAGTATTATGCCGACGCATATCATGATTATCACATAGACTATAACAGCAAAAAGGATTATTCCAACATATCTGACCCATCCGAGATTGGCAATTTTGTCTGTTATTTCCCTTAAATCGAATGCCTTTGTAAATTTATCGCTGTCAATCATGTTTGCCAGTCCCATAATGAGGAGGAAATTGCATATTATGAAGAGGATTAATGATATGATTGAAACTATATAATCACCGTTCTGAACAGCCATCAGTTCAACGCCGCATACAAGCACGACTATTGGAATGATGTTATAAATTAAGCTCACGATAAAATATTTCACTCCATTAATCAGGATATTAACAATATTGCTGAATCCCGGAAGGTCATTTTTTTCATCAATCGAGAATTTCATCACGTTATACTGATATCCCATAATTATTAATGAGATAATGAAGCTGATTATGGCCAATATGGCAATTGCATATACATTATCCTGAGGGATTTGTGAAAACTTGAATGCCAGTGTGTTTCCTTGTGTCACAGCAAATACTCTGACTATCTTAACGCTCAGTTCAGTTATTGCAAAGAATATGATATTCAATGCTGCAAAAAATGCTCCGAATGTTACGAGCTTTTTCGGGTCATTGAAGGGATATTTCAATCCTTCTGAAATGTTGTCTGTTATGCTTGCCATATTTTTCACCTTATATTTGTGTAGTGTAGAGTAATCCTATGGATCTTGAGTTGAAGATACTTAAGTATGGTCCGACAATGAATGTGGTTATTAGTATATTGATTAATGCACCTAAAGCGAATATGCCGCTTGCATCAACTCCTAAAGCAAATCCTGAAAGTCCGAATACTGTAAAGATCAGACCAATGATTGTGGTTACAACAAGTGACAATACTACGGTTATAATAATTAATCCCACATATGTTATGATGCATTCAAACCATCCGATTTCATCAATCACTTCTTTTATTTCACTTATTGCGAATGCTTTTGACAGTGCACCGTCATTGTATGCCATATGACAGATTCCCATTTGGCTCATTAGGCAGGAAATCACAAGGGCAACAAAAGCAATTAAGCTTCCGATAAGCATTATTGCAGTGGATGCCACACCGATGAGTTGGCTTGCAACAAGTGCAAATATCAGAAATATCACAACAGGAACAAGCAGATAAACTATTTGAACAACTACAATTTTCACTCCATCAATGAACATGTCTATTATGCCGTCAAATTCAGGCATAGGGTCTCTTCCATTGATTATTCCGTGAACTGCAGTGTTTATGACCCTGTAATTGTATCCTGTAATCAAAAATGCCGGCAGTAATAAAAAGCTGAATATGGAGATTACTCCCAGTATTATAAGTGTTTTCCAGTCTTTAGCTGAATATTCTAGTGAATCCTTGTATATATCTAAAATCATTTTTTTCACTCCCAATAGTAATCTTCGTCAAAGAGAAATATTTCTTCTATAACGAAGTATTTTTCTCGATTACCTTTGAATAACATTTTATTGAAAACTTGTGTTATTTCATAGGCCAGAAATAAAGATGGGTTATATCTACCATTTTCCAGAGAATTGATGGTTTGACGTGTAACGCCAACTTTATCCCCGAGTTCTTTTTGGCTCATTTTGAGCTCCTGTCTTAAATATTTGATCATTGTTTTCATAATAATCATAAATTAATTTCTTTTTGCAAAAAGTATTTAAGTACTTCAAGTAATTCTGTTAAAATAAAATTACTTATGTTAATGTTATACGACATAGTATATAAAGTTAACTATTTTTATTTTAATTAATTAAATTAATTTAACTATGTTAAAAACTATTTAAATTAAGTTATTTATTTTAAATATTTTTAATTTTTCTATAAATTATGGTAAAATTATGTATTATCCTTAAATTTTAAATTATGGTGGAATAATTAGTTTTTAATAAAAAATTTAAAATCGAAACATTTATATAATAAGAAAATATTTTTAACTCATTACTCTTAAAATAATTTTTATATATTAAAAAATTTAGAATCTATAATGGTGATAAGATGAATTTAATGAGAGAACTTTCTTTAGCACCGGGAGTATCCGGTTCCGAAGAAGAAATCGCTAAAATTATTGAAAGAGAATTAAAGGATGTTGCTGATACTATTGAACGTGACAGCATGGGAAACCTGATTGCTACCAAAAAAGGTGAGAAAAAAGCACCTACAGTCATGTTAGCTTCCCATATGGATGAAATCGGTTTAATGGTAAGATATATTGATGATAATGGTTTTATTAAATTCTCAAATATCGGTGGAATCAACGATCAGATGCTGATGAATCAGACCGTAACCATCCACAGCAGTGTTGGAGATGACATTGTCGGTGTTATAGGTTCAAAACCACCTCACGTAACCAAAGCGGAAGAAAGAAACAAAGTTGTCAAAGCGGATGACATGTTTATAGACATTGGTGCAAAAGACAAGGAAGATGCAGAAAAGATGGTCCGTATCGGAGACAAAATGACCTTCAATGCATTGTTTGTCGAATATCCTAACAATCTGATTATGGGTAAGGCTCTTGATAACCGTGTGGGATGTTATGTCATGATGGAAGTCTTAAAAAGAGTTGAAACCAGAGCTACCGTTTACGGTGTCGGAACCGTACAGGAAGAGGTAGGTCTTAAAGGAGCAAAAACTTCATCATTCAAATTAAATCCGGACTTAGCTATTGCACTTGACGTAACTTTATCTGGTGACCATCCGGGAATCAAACCTGAAGAGGCACCAGTGGTTATGGGTAAAGGTCCGGCTATCATTTTAGCGGATGCAAGCGGACGTGGAATATTAACCCAACAGTCCGTTAAAGACTTGCTTATTAATGCAGGTGATGAAAACGGCATAGATTATCAATTGGAAGTTAGTGACGGCGGAACAACTGACGGTACTGCAATTCACCTGACCCGTGAAGGTATTCCAACCGGTGTTTTATCAGTCCCTACAAGATACATCCACACTCCTGTAAGCGTGTGCAGTATGGACGATGTGGAATCAACAATTCAATTGATTGTTGCAGCCATTAACGGCTTATAAAAAAAGAATTTTTAAGGGAAGTTATAATATAACTTTCCTATTTAAATCTGTCATCTGATTTTTGTGATTTTGCTTTTGTGTGGTTATTTTCAAACCAGCCTATTTTTAAATCATCAATAGTGTCTTCATATAATTGAGGTACATAAGGTTTGATATCTAAAAGTGGTGTTCCATCGAGTACATCTATATTTGAAACGTATACTTTATTTCCTTCAACTTTTTCTACTTTTACAACAGATGAGCCTATGCGGTTTGGCCTTTTAGGTGATCTTGTTGCAAATACGCCATGTGTATCGTTATCCATAAAGGGCTTTACTTCGAGAAAATATCCGTCGACCTTATGGAGAAGATATAAAATATTGATGTGTGAAAAATCCCCCAAATCCTTTAGGCCATCAACAAATTTGTCTTCAATAATAATGCAGCCTTTTACACCCTTTGCTCCAGTAGGCTGGATTGGCATTCCTTCAATTTCTGTAAATTGTGTATGAATTGTTCCTATTGATTCCAGTTCTATTTTCATATACCTATTTTTGAATTTACTCTTTAATATATTATTTCATTTCGATTCTATCGATGTGAAGCATTTTCAGTAATCGATTTCAAAATTCTTTATTTGCCAAAAAACGAAACATTTATATACAATTCGATACAACATATTAACATACAACTTATAGGAGATGTATTAAATGGAACTTAGTGCAAGAAATCAATTAAAAGGAAAAGTAACAAATGTTGAATTAGGTGCTGTAATGGCAAATATTAAGGTCGAAGTGTCAGAACCAAATGTAATTACTGCGGTCATTACAAAAGAATCCGCTGAAAGATTAGGTTTAGCTGAAGGCGATGATGTTGTTGCTTTAATTAAATCAACTGAAGTTATTGTAGGTAAATAAATAAGTTTTATGGAGAGGTTAAAATGGAATTAAGTGCAAGAAATCAATTAAAAGGTAAAGTAACTGGTGTTGAATTAGGTGCTGTAATGGCTAATATTAAAATTGAAGTAAGTGAACCTGGTGTTATTACTGCTGTTATTACTAAAGAGTCTGCTGAAAGGTTAGGTTTAGCTGAAGGTGATGATGTATCTGCTTTAATTAAATCTACTGAAGTTATTATTGGTAAATAGGTGATTTGGATGGAATATAGTGCAAGAAATCAATTAAAAGGTAAAGTAACTGGTGTTGAATTAGGTGCTGTAATGGCTAATATTAAAATTGAGGTTGAAGATCCTAATACTATTACTGCAGTTATTACTAAAGAGTCTGCTGAAAGGTTAGGTTTAGCTGAAGGTGACGATGTTGTTGCTTTAATTAAATCAACAGAAGTTATTGTAGGTAAATAGGTGATTTGGATGGAACTTAGTGCAAGAAATCAATTAAAAGGTAAAGTTGCTAGTGTCGATTTAGGTGCTGTAATGGCTAACATCAAAATCGAAGTAAGTGAACCTAACACTATCACTGCTGTTATCACTAAAGAATCTGCTGAAAGATTAGGTTTAAAAGATGGTGATGACGTAACTGCAATAATTAAATCAACTGAAGTAATTATTGGTAAATAGACTGGATTATTCCAGTTCTTAAACTCTTTTTTTTAAATCAAACTGTAGCCTAAAAAACCAGGCAATATAAACAGAATAATTATAAGTAAAATTAATACTATTATGAATTTTAAATGCTTTATCGTGAAATACACTGCAAAAAATAGTATTAATAACTTAATAATTAAGATTATGCTCATTTATCCTCCTGCAAGGATGGTCTTTGTTCCCTGTTTGGAGATTTCCTCTTTTTTGAATTCAACATCAAATTTGACTTTTTCAATGACTTCTTTAAGTGCGTCAAGGCTTTCTCCCCTATGATTGCCTAAAACTGCCACTAAAAATAAGCTGTCTCCTGTGTAGAATTCTCCAAGGTAGTGTACGACGGATATTTCAGCTACATTATATTTTATTTTTGCATTTTCTACAATAGCTTCAATTTCCTCTTTGGTCTTTTCTTTGTCGGGTGTTGTCAGGATCAGTTTTTCCAAATCCATGTTTTCTTCTTTTCCACGAACTATTCCTTCAAAAGAAAATATTGCGCCGCAGTAGTCGATTTTTGTATTTTTCTTCAAGTCATCGAGCAAATCGTGCATTGTCACTTTATCTTCTTTTCCTTCAATTACTTTTACAACCATAATATAACCTCATTTATTATTATAATCATAATGGTATATAACTATTGTTATAAATCACTAATCTCTTTTACGGATAAATTTTTAAGTCTTAAAACACCGTCAATCTCATCCATGACTTCAATAGTTGAGTCTGCCACAAGTTCCTGCCAGTTCTCATCGGCAAGCATTCTTCTTCTCACTTCGCTTCCTGACAAATGCAGCCTGTCGTATAACGGCGGATTTCTGACCTCATATCCCTCTTCTGCAAAGAGCTGCTTAACTAATGGATTACCTGAATAGACTATGGAAAACGGAGGGGTCATCATCTTTACGTGAGCAGTCCAGATGGCGTTGAAGTTAATGTCCTCCATAGGGATGATGTAATATCTGCCAGGATCAATGTTTTCTTCAGCCAAAGCCTGCGTAACCATAACAATACGTTCACCGGCAGTAAAAGGATCTTTCAGTTCATGGCTTAGCTGGGCGCTTCCAATACCGATAATGATTTCGTCAACTTCTTCCAAAACTTTTTTAATAACCTGTATATGACCATTATGGATAGGCTGCATCCTACCGATTAAAATACCTCGAACTTTATTATCCATTTTCTATCACCTAATGAACTTATTATATAATACTATTAAGTAAAGTTATATTAAATACTTTTATTATAATTATAATTGTTAAAAAATTAACGGAGTTTTAAAATGGAAAAGAAAAACATGATAATTATCGGCGCGGTCGTTGTAATAATTGCAATACTTGCAGCTGTCTTTGCAACCGGCTCACTTACCAACAATGGTCCGACAACCGAGTTTTCAACAGATTTCATGGCAGGATCATTTTCAGGTGATGTCGTAAAGGCAGATACCAATGAGTCATTTGTGGCATCATACACTGATAATGAACATAATATTACTTATAACTTAACAACTTTAGACAATTCTTCCGCATTAATGGAAATATATCAGTTCCAGGGAGTAGTCGGTCCTGAACAACGTTCATACAATGGAAATGACTGGAACATTTACTTTGGCGAAGCGATGCCTGTTGTCAACAACACTACAGATGTAAACCCAAATCAGTCAATGGGTATCATAATCTGTGAATCACAGCAGGAAACACAGGGATATGTGATTTATGCAATATTCGGTGATTTAAATAAGGTTAACTTCACTTTAAATACCTTCGGTGATGCATACACCAATTATATTGAACCGTTGCTTAAAACAGTATCCTTAAAGCAAAGCAATGATGTACCGTCCGTTAATGAGGAATTCGGATTAAGCGAAGATGAATTCAAAGAACAAATCGACCTGATACATCAGGTAAATGCAGGAAACCTATCTGCAATACAAGGATAAACATGAAGATTACAGTTTTTCACGCAGACGAATGCGACAGGAAAAAATGCACGTCCATAAAAATGGAAAAGCTGGGCAAATGCCGGTTGGTCTATAATATCAATAAGATTCCCAGCGGAGCTATTGTACTGAACCCGTATGCTGAAAAGGCTGTATCATATGAAGACTACCGATTTGTTCAAAGAAGAGGAATTGTAGGACTTGACTGTTCATGGAACGAAGTGTCAAGTTCTAAAAAATTCTTTTCCCTATCAAAATACCACAGATCATTGCCGTTTCTAATAGCGACAAACCCCGTAAACTACGGAAAGCCATGCATATTATCAACAGTTGAAGCTATTTCTGCTACTTTATATATTACTAGATTTAAGGATGAGGCACGAGATATTTTGAACGGCTTCAAATGGGGACACACATTTCTTGAACTTAACCATGATTTGCTTGAAAGCTATTCCGAGGCCGACACAAGCGCTGAAGTGGTTCAGGCTCAAAACGACTTTTTGGCTGAAAAGGGAATCAGTTTCGGTGAAGATTAACTAATCCCATGCAGAGCCGTCTAAAAAGATTTCGCTGATATCCCAGACTTTAATGAGCTCAACGCCTTCGGCATCTATTTTCATGTTAACCTGCCATATTTCAACGCCTTTTTCAACGCAGTCTTTAACGGTTGAGCTGACCTCCTCATAGTTGGTACTTTTATTGATAATTTTAAAGCCAGGATTGTCATATTGGAATGTGTTTAATAAAATTGCCCGTTCATTGTCCTTAAGGCTTCCTGCCAGTTCATTCATATGCTTTACGAATCTGTCCGTTGATGAAAAAGGAGTGACCTTTTTTCTTTTGATGTCGCTTCCGTATTCTACCTGCAGCGTCTGAAGGGGAGTCTTGACTTCAAGATATGTATTGTCCACCAGCAAATCAAGTTTGGACTTTCCCAGTTTCACTTCACGGGAAATGCTTTCAAAATCACCTACAACATCTTTAAAGAGGCCTTCACTGATGAAAAATTCTATATATTTGTTGGAAGCTATCTGGTTTATTCCGATCCATGATTTTTCTTCAACATCAAGGTTATCTACAGAAACCGCTTCAAGGGTATACTTTGTTTTTCGATTGGGATTGTCGCTTGGTGATATGAGACATGCTACATTTTTCAAATCAATATCTCCTATTCTTCCCGTTGTCGGGCAGTGAACCTTTTCAACAATTCCGTCAATGTCCACATCCAATGTGAATTGGCTGTTTCTTTTTACAATTATTGCTTCAATTAATGTGTTTTTAAATAAATATTTTGTCATGATATTCCTTTTTCATTCATTTTTTATAATTTGTTTTATTTTTCAATTGTTTTGTATAACTCTTTTAAATTTTTTAATAACTAATAATGGTATATCTATGTTATTCTTTTAACTATCTTAAAGATATTTTTTTGGTAAATGTGTTATGCTTTGGTTATATGTAGTCTTATTTATACATGGAAATTTAAATCTAAATAATGTCTATTTCACATATTTTTAAGCCTTTATTTGATTATTTGAGCTTTTTTTAAAAAATACGATATTTATATATACTTTCATTGACAAATAATTAATCTGAGTCATTTTCATCGAATTTAAAAGAATTTAACATGTTTAAAAAATATTGAATTTGTTAGTATTCTTTTAGATAAACGTCGTTATATTGACTCACTTTATAATAAATTGATATGGATATTGGAAAGTATCCAATTTGGGATGGCTTTTCTTTATCTCAAATTCAATTTTAAAAGAATTTAAGTAAAAATATATTGATTTATATTCATTGGATGAGCAAATCTTATTTAAATTTAGTGCGAATCAAAATTTTGAGTTAATTTTCGTTAACAAAAAATTATGATTGGTATAATTTGGTTTAGTGGTTACTGATGCATATAATCAGGAAAATCGGTTATAAAATACGTCTTTAACACATGATCATAATCGGCTATATTACTTATAAGAATTTGTTGATTTAATTCTAGATGTAATAAATTAATCTTATTATTACTTTGATTCCCTATTAAGTTTAATTTGATTTGACTCTCGTTTAATTAATTACAAAAACGGGGATTAAATTGAAACTTAAAGACGTAATGCATAAATTAATTACAATTTTTGTATTAACTGAAAGTCAAAATCCTGGTTCGGCTTCTTCGGTGGTCGGACTTTTAGAAAGTAAATGGGTTGAAAAATGTTTATTCACTAATTTCGATGAGAGAATCATTGAAAGAATTGGAATTTCAAGGCTGATATACAGTAGGGTTATTAGCAAGGGGGTCATATGAAAGGTCCCTTAATTACAAAAACGTATTGAAAAAGTTAAAAATATTTTAATGGAGTGATAATTTGAAAAATAAGAAATATATTATTTTGATTTTATGTATTATCGCGTTATTCTCAATGCAATTTGTATCTGCTAGTGATAATACTGATATAGATGTTTTGGCTGATGCTAATGATAATGGAATTCTATTAGCACCTACTGAAACACAGTCATTTTCTAATTTAAAGGATGTAATCGATTCAGCGGGTGATGAGATTACTCTGGAATATAATTATAAGTATAATGAGGGAAATCCTCAAACAGGGATAAACATAACGAAAAATTTAATTATCAATGGTAATGGTGCAACTATAGATGGTTCTAATGCGGCAGCATTATTTAATATTTCTGAAGGTGTGACTGTTACTTTGAAAAACTTGACAATTCAAAATGCTGGTGGGGTATATCATGATTGGGATGCTCAAACTGTCACAGCATTTCATGCAATTTATTCTGAAGGTACTTTAAATTTTGTAGATTGTACATTTAAAGATAGTAATATTGATGATTGGTCTCATCCTAATGTAAACGGTTCTATTTATTCAACTGGTGATATTAATATTCAAAATTCTAAATTTATAGACAATACTATTGCAACTTGTGGAGTTATTTATACAACAGGTACTGTTACATTAAATAATTCATATTTTTCAGAAAATAAAGCAAGTTCAAAAGCAGGGGCTATTTATGCAGGCAATATTCCTTTAATTGAAAATTCTATTTTTGAATCTAATGAAGGGAGTGCTGTTTATATTTCTAATGAAAATTCTGTAACCTCTGTTAAGAATTCTACATTTAATAGTAATAGGCAAGGTAGCTATGGCTTTACTGAAAGGGGTGCTGCTATTTATACTAATGGAATTATTGATTTGATTGAAGATTCAGTATTTAGTTTAAATTGGGCAAAAAATGGTAGTGCTATTTATATAAGTAATGAAAATTCTGTTACGAAAATTAATAATTCTAATTTTACTGAGAATCTTGCTCAAGAAAATGGTGGTGTCATTTATACTGAAGGTAAAATTGACAGTATTAAGGATTCAATATTCAATAATAACATGGCTCCTATTGGTGGTGTTCTTTATACTAAGTCCGTAAATATGATAAATAATTCAACTTTTGATAACTGTGGATATTATACTGATACATCTAAAGGTGCTATTTACATAACTGGCAGTGATGATTTAATTATTATTAATTCAACATTTGATACGTGTAATGCTGGTGAAGGTGGTGCAATATACACTCATGGTGGTGTATCATTAATAGATTCAAAAATAACTGGTTGTGTTGATGATAGTTACTCTATTCTTACAAAAGGTGCTGTTTATGCAGATGGTGATGTGTATATAGAAAATACTACAATTACAAATAACTTTGCAAAAGAAGGTTCTGCAGTTTATACTATAGTTCTCGACATTGAAAATTTATAGTAATTGTGTTTATTTTCATTGATTTTTTTAATTTTTCTCAAGGCACTCCAATTCAAATTTAAACGATAATAATTTTTTTATTTTAATTTTAACAATTAAAATCAGGGATAAAC
>NZ_JAFSNZ010000004.1 GCF_017447225.1 Methanobrevibacter sp.
ATAAAATATATAAATAAAATCAAAGAGAGCATCTGAACACTATTCGTTCGACAGAAAAAAAATAAAAATGGTAAAAACTTTTAGTAATATACTATAATAAAAATTTTTAAATAATTGAAAAATAATAATAAAATATAGAGGTGCAATTACCTCCTTGAATTTTTAATTAAAAAATTCATTTGGTGATGATTTAATAAATGTTTTTGCTGGAATGTGAAGTCTAACTTCACAAAAAAACATTGATAACTATTTTTACAAAGTTTTAACAAATTCTTTAATATACTTATCACAGAATTCCCACGTATGCTCGCCTTCATCGCCAACAAAAGTCGCATCAACATCCTGAGAATTCAAAAACCTGTAAAAATCAGCATTATTTTCAAAAAGAAAGTCATCGATTCCACAGGCCATATATATTTCAGGAATATCAGCGCACTTTTCAATCAGGTGTTTTGGATCCTTATCGGAACCCTTAACTTCATCCAGATTACCGAAAATTGACTCATAAAACTTTCTGGAATACAATACATTAGAGTTATCACCATAACTGACAATGTCATCAGTTATCAGTGCAGCAGAAATCATTCCTATTTTAGAGAAGTTTTGACAATATTTCAATCCGTTTCTTATGGCACCATATCCACCCATTGAAAATCCTGCAATGAATGTGTCTTCCCTTTTATCAGATAGTGGGAAAATGTTTCTTGTAATATCCAAGAGTTCCTGACCGATATACTCCCCAAAAAGCCTGTGTGAATCATAATCATCCAGATAAAAGCTGTTTTCTCCGCAAGGTATTACAATAGCTATTCCATGGTCTTCTGCAAATTTCTGGATTGATGTGTTTGCAAGGAAAATGTCATCACTGCCATAAAGGCCATGGAGCAGATATAATGTTCTGTAAGGCTTTTCAACGATTTCTTCTGTGTCATTTAAAAAATGCAGGTTGTCTGCAGGAAGTATCACGCTTATTGATGTTCTTCTCTGCAGGCTTTTGCACTTGATGTCTCCTCTAAACAGTACCATTTGAATCACTTATTAATTATTATCAAATTTTTTATTTAAATCAGTTTTCTAGACTGCCCTATATTGCGTCCATTTATCCGAAAAGTATCTGTAAATGTACAGTCCTGCCCTTACGTACCAGTCTATAAACATTGCTATCCATGTTCCAAATACTCCAACTCCCATCCAGTCTGCTATGATGTATGATAATCCTATTCTGCATGTAAACATTACGGCAAGGCTTATGTACATCACGGATTTTGAATCTCCCGCTCCCCTAAACATTGCAGGTAGCGTGAATGATATCGGCCAGATTATTATTGCGAATATTCCGTGCCATATGACCATTTCTGTTGTCATTGCGGCAGTCTGTGGAGACAGCTGATATATCTCCAGAATTAACGGCAATAATGCAAAAATTGCAATGTTTATCAGCAGATGTGACAGGAATACAATTAGAATTATCTTCTTGTTGTAGTATCTTACCTGTTCATAGTCGTTTGCTCCGACACATCTTGATATTACTGCAGTAAATCCCAGATTGATTGCAAAACCCGGCAGCACTGAAAATATTCCGATTGCATATCCTACTGAGTTTGCAGCTATTGCCATTGTCCCGAATGTTGAAACAAGACTTAACACCAGAATACGGCCCAACTGGAAAAGTCCGTTTTCTATTCCGTATGGAATTCCAACATTGAGAACGTTTTTAAGTATCAGCCAGTCAAATTTATGCTTTAAGGTTCTTTTGATGTGCAGGAGGTAACTTTCATCCAGGACAAAGTATAAAATCACTATTGCTGAGAGAAAACGTGAAATAACAGTCGGAATGGCTACTCCTTCAACTCCCCATCCCAGATAATAAATACAGAATGCATTTCCCAAAACATTCAGGATATCGCAGACAAGCATTATTTTCATTGGAAGTGATGCGTTGTTTGTCGTTCTAAATATTGCCGCTCCTGCGTTATATATTGCAATGAAAGGGATTGATACTGCCACAATTAATAAATAAATATTTGCATTTGACCATACGTCCGCTTCTATTTGACCGAATAACACTCCAATGAGCAGAGATCTTGCCAACAGAACTATCAGCATGAAAACGGTTGATGAGATTGCTGAAAACCAGATTAACTGATTGGAAGCGTTACGTGCTTCATCAATCTTGTTGTCACCCAGATATTGACCGGCGATTACTGCACCCCCAGTTGCCAGTGCAGAAAATGAAAAAATAAGCAGTTGCATTAAAAAATCGACTAGGGAAACTCCGCTTATGGCCGCTTCTCCTAGTGATGCAACCATTATGGAGTCCGCCAGTCCTACAAAAAATTCCAAAGCCTGTTCTATAAGCAATGGAATAAAGAGATAGAACAAGGCCTTGTTTGAAAACAGATAACCTTCAGGAGTCTTAAACAGATTCATGTCTTATCTTATAAAGTTAGTAGCTACTTTCGGTTCAACCTCATGTTCCAAACCTTTTTCCTTACCCGCTTCGATACATTTCAGGAAGTATGCCATGTTTCTTGCAAGCTGTCTCATGGTACATAATCCCTCTTCATCCTGAAGTACCTCTTCCGGAGTGTTTCCGTGAACCATATTCCAGTAGTATGAAGTGATAATAGGCATTTGGCTAATACCCATGAACTTGTTTAACTGATCATATGTTGCTGTGTTCCCGCCCCTTCTTGCAGACACAACACTGGCTGCAGGTTTGAATCTGAACGCTTCACCACCAGTTGACTGTGAATTTGAGTAGAATGCCCTCCCAAGAAATGTTGTGATTCCTCCGGTTGCTGCAGCATAGTGGACTGGTGAACCAAATATGAATCCGTCAGCATCATATGCTTTTTTGACAAACTCGTTTACTCTGTCATTGTCAAATGCGCATTCACCGATTTCCCTGCATTTGTAGCATGCAATGCAGCTCATCTGAGGTTTTGTTCCAATCCAGAATATTTCGGTTTCAATATCGTTTTCATTCAATATTTTTGCCACTTCGGATAATGCTGTGTATGTGCATCCGTTTTTGTGGGGGCTTCCGTTTAACAATAAGACTTTCATATAATTACTCTCCCTAAAATTCATTGATTAATCTTGACATTAATTTATATCCTTCCTGTTTTTCGATTGAGCCTGTCTTTACACCCTCTTCATCGAATGATGTGCAGTTATCACCATTTTTATCTGATGAATAGACCACTAAAGGCACGTCGTCACGTGTGTGTGTTCCGATTGAAATTGGTGTCGGATGGTCCGGCAGGATTGCTGCCTTAAATTCAGTGCCTTCAAGGCTGTCAATAATCGGTCCGACAATAAACTCGTCAATTCTCTCAATTGCCTTTACCTTTTCGTCTATCAACTGAGCGTGTCCCGCTTCATCAGGCGCTTCGATATGGATAAATAGTACATCATGGGTTTTTAAGGCTTCGATTCCATATTCTCCTTTTGCCTTATAGTCTGTGTCGAAAAATCCTGTAGCTCCAGGCACTTCAATGACATCGAGATTGGCGAATATTCCTATTCCCTTAAGCAAGTCGACACCTGTGATTACAGCACCGGTAAGTCCGTAGGTTTCCTTAAAGTCAGGTAATGCCGGAGTCAGACCCTGTCCCCATAGCCATACCATATTTGCAGGACATTTTCCTTCAGCAATCCTTTTCTGATTGATTTCATGGTCTTTTAGAACATCTTGAGCTTCATACATGATGTCTCTCATTTTGATAGCCAATTCATCATCCCATGTTGTGTATTCAGTTAGGTTTTCACCTGCAATGTCATGTGGCGGCACCATGTCGAGATTTGCGAGAAGCTCAGCATCCTCATCATTGTCACATGAGTATACGAATAAATGCCTGTAGCTTATACCAGAATAGAACTTGCCCTTGAAGTTTTCATATTTTTCATTAAAATAATCATTTAATGCATCCATCAATACGGCAGCCTCTTCGGAGGTGATGTGGTCTGCATTGAAGTTGTGCATCATGTCATCTTTTTCAGTTATTGTGTTGCATCTGAAAATCACATCGGTAGGTGATGTTTCTATTCCAACACTTCCGGCTTCAAGAGGTCCACGTCCGGTATAGAAATCCGCAGGATTGTATCCGAAAATGCTCATGTTTGCAACATCAGATCCTGGAGTGTATCCGTCAGGAACATTGTTTGTAAATCCGCCAAATCCGTTTTTGGCTAATTTATCAATGTTTGGTGTTTTTGCTGCTTGAAGTGGAGTTTTACCATCTAATTCATCTATCGGAAGGTCGCTAGAACCATCAGGAATAAAAATTACATATTTCATATTATCTAAGTCCAAAAAAAGAATAAAAAAATTAGTATTTGGTTTTTAAAATACTAATTACGTCAGTCAACATCGCAGATGCAGTCTCAAGAGAACCTGCACCAAGTCCCATTACAGTAATGTCTCCAGCCAAGTCTGTCTTGATTGTAGCCATGTTTAAAGTTCCGCTTACATCATAGGAACTTCCTTTTTTAACTAAACGTGGAGATACCTTTAATGTATCAGGAGTTACTTCAGCTATTAATTTAATTAAATAACCGTCTTTGCGTGCAAGGTCGATTGCTTCTGAAGTGATATTGGAAATACCTTCAACAATCACATCATCATAGGTTGCATCGATTCCTAAAAGGGAATTTGCCAAAATTACTGTTTTACATGCAGCATCAATACCTTCAACATCCTGGGTCGGGTCTGTTTCGGCGATTCCGAGCTCCTGGGATTCCTTCAATGTAATGTCATAAGGGGAACCTTCAGAGGTCATTCTTGATAAGATATAATTTGTAGTACCGTTCAATATTCCGACAATTGATTTGATTCCGCAGGATGCGAGTGTTTCACGTGTGAAATTGATAATTGGCATTGCTCCGCCGACACTTGCCTCATATTTAAATTCAACACCTTTGTCTTTAGCTGTTTCAGTTACTTCCTTGAATTTAAGTGCCAAATGTCCCTTATTGGAGGTTACAACATCTTTTCCCTGATCGAATGCTTTTAATGTCAATGACAATGCAGGTTCAGCAGTTGAAATATTGGTAGGAGTTGCTTCCATTAACAGGTCATATTCAACAGCATCCAATACATCAAGACCTGATACGTCAGTACCATCGTTCGGATAAGTGGTTAGGTTACCTTCACTGTTTTTACTGTGAATAAGCAACATTTCATCCAAACCGTCCTGATTGATAGCAGAAGAAGATGAATCAGCGGCGGCTACAACTTTCAATTGCACGCCATATTTGTCTTTTATCATAGCTTTCTTTAATGCGATGGATTGGGCAATTCCCTGACCCACAGATCCGAATCCCATTATAATAATCCTACATTCCTTCATAATAATCCCTAAACCTCATTAATCATAAGTAATTCTTTTTCTTCAGAGATTTTTTCAATCTCATCAAATGCATACTGTTTTTTTCCATAAGCCACTTCAAGGTTAATCAGTGCGGTTGATTTCTTCTCACCGTCAAGCTTGATATCGAATCCGACCACATAAACGCCGTCCAATGCGTTAATCCTATCGGTAGTGTCTCTTACATCCCTGTCGACGATATGGCCGATTAAAATAGTGCTGACCAATTCCTTATTGATGACACCATCCTTTTCAATGATGGAAATGTTCAAATCATCAAATCTTTGAATTACACGGTTAAGACTGTCTTGTTCACCTTCCAAAGTAAGCTGGACAGGAATTTTACCGTTTTCATTTTTAGCGTCTCTTTTATGGATTACAGTAACCAGATTAGCGCCAAGACCACTGATCGGTTCCAGTACGGAAACTAGCTGACCCGGAACATCCAAAAGTTCAAGAACCAAATTCATTCTCATATTACTCACCTTTAATCATATCTAAATCCAATCAGCCTTTTTAACCTTAAGATTGCCGTCTTTGTCAATATGTGCATTTCTTAAGATTTTTTCAGGGTTTTTCTCATGAGGCACGTCTTCACGAGTTAAGTTTAAGTTATCAGTAATATACCAGGTTTCTTCTGAATCCGGAATATTTTCCAAAGTCTTTGAAAATTCTTCTATAATCTTTTCTGCATCTTTTTCAATTGACATAAAATTATGACTCCTACATTTGTAAATAATATCTATATTTTTGTTATTTGATATTTATAAAGTTAAAGATTTCATCCAGTCCCTTCAGCTGAGGCATCAGAACCCTGTTGAGCATCTCCGGTACTTGCACTTCCACCATAATAATCATAGTAATAGTAATCATAATCCTCATAGCCCTCATCATATGCCACTTCCTCCTCAATGGCTTCATCGACATATAAATCAATGACATTCAGATTACGGGACAGACTGGAAGCATTAAACTCTCCATTCCCCTCAAAGGTAATGTTGACTTTGTACTCTCCTTCAGAGACATTGGTTAAATTAAGTGAAGCCACACCGTCACTGCCCGTTTTGACTGTTTGGCGGGTAACCAATGTGCCGTTTTTATCATATATGGTTATATCGACATTCTCCCCAGCTATAGGAGTATTGTTCAAATCAGTTAACTTGACTATTACAGAATCGTTTGTGTAAACAGTATTGCTATTTAAAATCTTTATTGTTGAATCTTGTTTTGAAACAGAATGATTAGATGATAGTGCACTAGCAGCAACAATAACAAGTAAAAGAACTACTACCAGCAAAATAATTATTCTACCATATTTCAAGAAATCACCCCCAATTATTATATATTAATTATAAATTAAAAAGTATATAAAATATAATGATTTGATTTAAAAAAAGAAAAAAAATAGGGTTTTTGAAGCCTAAATATGAAAAAAATGACTTTTAACCAATTTTAATTCATAAAACTAATATCCTGACGGAAAACCGAAGATAAGATATCACGCTTTTTTCCTTTAGATATCTTTTCATCACAATATATTTTTTCAGTCAGAGGAATTATTTTACCCAAAGAAAAAAATTCATGCTTTTCATCAGATTTCAAATATAAGTCCACATCATAACCCATCAATGTGGCTTTTTTGACAATATCCTTTTTAAATTCCAGGAATTCTTCATCAGTTATCAAATTATCTGATTTTAATCTGTCCAGAAATACATTATGATCTATTTGGTAATATTGTTCACACCGGATGATATCATCAATTGACCATTTTTCAATATTGTTAATGCTCATGAAATCATATAATGCATATTCAGGCATCAGCAGTCCTGAAGCAAATTCATTGGCAAGATTTTCATCTCTGGACTTATTATTAAACTCACACATTCCAAAATTTTTTCCATCATACAACAGATGATATATCTCATGAGCTATCGTGAAATTCTGTCTGCCTTTTGAATTATTAGAATTGATTAAGATTAAAGAGTTATTCTCATTTTTATAACAGCATCCACCGAAATTTTCCTTTAAAGGCATCCATATCAATGTCAAATTATCAATTTTATCAATAGCTGTTTGAAGCAAGTTTATTGGAGTGTAACAGTCAAAGCCCCATTTTTTTCTCAATTCAACAACTTTAATTTGTGTCAATCTGTCCATCATAAACACCACTGTCCAACTCATTTAAAAGATTTAAATGCATCATCACTTCATTAACTTTTGCAATAGCATTTAAATCCATATTAGAATTGTTTTCTACAACAATTATATTTTCAACATCATAATCATCACTTATTCCCAACAAGTATTCATGAGAACAGGCATAGAGATTACATATCTTATTTGCCAATGTTAAGTTCAATGTTCTTTTTCCATTTTCTATTTTAGAAAAATTACTTTGATCAATCTCCAAATAATCTGCTAATTGTTTTTGTGTAAAATTATGCAGTTTCCTTAATTTTTTCAACCTAATGCATGTGATATTTTTATCCATCAGCTTCACCTAAAAGTATTATGACCTTAAAAGTTATTAAAGTTTATTATATGTTAAGGTCATATCAAAAAATTAAAAAATTAAATCCAATGAAAACTTATTTAAAATTTAAATCAATTAAATAAATAAAGTTAAATTAATCAATATCCTGAAGTAATTACTTTAAAATAAAAAAAATAGAATAATATTTAAAAATAATAAAAAATAAAAATTATGTAAAATATTTCTGAATCTTTTTCACATAATCTCTTGTGAAGAGCAACTGTATCAGGCTTCCAACGAAGTTTGCAGCAACAATACCATAATAGACTCCCATCTCACCCATGGAAATGAATATCCAGATGAAAATCAAAGTCAAAACAATCTGCTTGAAGAAGGTAAAGCCCAAACTCAGATCCCCTCTTCCGAAACTCTGAAGGATACATCCTGAAATTATACTCCAGCATGCAAATATTACATAAGGACACAATATTATTGTAACTTTGGTGATTTCGTCGTTAAGGCCTGCTCCGCCGAAAAGCATTGCCAGGTATGGTGAAAATACTGCCAATATCACTCCCATTGCAATGCACCCGATAAAACCGATTTTGTGAATATAGTTGAATGTATTCATGATTTCATCGGATTTTCTGGCTCCGAACAGCGCTCCGAAAACACTGATTGCACCTGTTCCGAAACCTACAGGAAGCATGACACCAATACTTATAAGCCTCCATACTGTAGTATAGACCGCAACGGAATCCGTTGTTGCAACCATAACCAGAATGATGTTGATAACCATTGAAAAGAGAGACATCAGAATCTGCTCCATACTTGCAGGAACTCCCACTGAAATTATGTCCCTGTAAATTGCCATATCCGTTGAATATGACCTGACGTCAATTGTATTGTCGTTTTTGATATAAGACCAGTAAAGATACATCAAAAGTCCGATGAAGTTTGCAAGAACCGTTGCAATTGCCGCTCCGCTGACGCCCATGCCAAGATTATAGATGAATATCGGATCCAGAATGATGTTCAATGCTGCCGCAACACCAATAGGTAATGTTGCCTTCACACCCTTGTTTTCAGATCTAAAAATTCCGCAATAGATGTTTTGAATGATGATTGTAAATCCACCAGCTATAATCCAAAGCCCATAATCACGGGCCAGGCCCAGAACGTTTGCACCACCAATAGCTATAAGCAGGGGATCCAAAAACAGAAGGATAAGGCCCGGAATCAGAATACTTACAATAATACTTAAGACAACACCATGAGTCGCACTGTTTCCCGCATTTTTCATATCACCCCGACCGATAAAACGTGCAACAGATGAATTGACACCTGCGGAAAGTCCAATACCCAAACCGATAATGATAATGAATAACGGAGTCACAATACCTATGGCCGCCAAAGCATCGGCACCGAGACCGGACACCCACATTGCATCCGCCAGGTTGTTAATCATAGTCAGAAACAGTGAAAGAATCATAGGTATGCTCAAACCAATTATACTCTTTTTAGGATTAGTAATTAATTGTTCTACTTTCATTAAAATATCTCCAAAATATTAAAAAAATAGTATGTAAATTGCTAAAAAGTTGAAAATTCTTTTTGAGTCATTTAATACTGAAACAACTTATTATTATAAAGAATGAACTTGTATAAAATAAGAACATGATAAATTAAATGAAAAGAAGTATATAAAGGTTTTTAAAATTAAAAAATAGAAAAATACCATATTATATCAATAGTACCTTGACTGAGACATCTTTTTTAATTTGACCGCATTTGTTTTACAATCAGTCTCGATGATGCCGGTTATCCTTTTAAGGATATCATCGCCTTCCGGCTTATCATGGTCCAGCAATTTTACAAATTCATCTGGATTTATAACCTTATCGGGAATTATACAATCATTATCCAAACCTTCAGCGATATACTTATTGGCCAATTCATCAACACTCATTTTTCTTAACTTACTTTTGATGGTTAATCTTTCCATTAATTTATCTTCAATTATTATGGTATTCATACTTACACACCCCTAGTTAATTAGAGAAATATCTGAAGTCTAAAAAACTAAATTCGTTTATATTTCCTTTAAAGCAATGATTAATTGTAAATTATAATATTATTTCTTAATAGTATGGTTAAGTTATCAATATAATTCAATAAGTGAATAAGGATAAAATTGACAAATCCTCATTCAACAAATATCCAACGGTTTACCATTGGCAACCTAACATCATAAGATGTTTAATTATTGTTTGAATTTTTTAACATATAAACTTTCCATATTCAAAAAATAATTTAAATTAATTTATATAAGAAATAACTCTTTTTCAGCCAGATATTTACCTGTTAAGCTCTTTTCACAATCAATAATCTCCCTAAGATTACCGCAGGCCAAAATCTCCCCACCATTATTCTCATCATCGATTCCGATATCTATTATATAATCCGCATTGGCTATCAAATCCAGGTCATGCTCGATTACAATTACTGTGGCTCCCTTTTCAATAAGATAACCAAAGACGTTAATAAGCCGCCTTACATCCAATGGGTGAAGTCCTATGGTGGGTTCATCAAAAATGAACACTGAATTTTTCTGGGACTTTCCTATTTCAGAAGCCAGCTTCAATCTTTGGGCTTCCCCACCGGAGAGACTTGGAGTTGCCTCACCTAATGTAAGATACCCCAATCCTAAATAGGATAGTTTTTGAAGCTTTTTTGTAACCTTTGGAAATTCAAACAGTTCATTCAATGCCTCATCAACTGTCAGGCCCATAATGTCTGCAATGGAAAGTCCATTGTATGTCACTTCCTGAGCTTTTATACCATATCTGGAGCCTTCACAGTCAGGGCACGTCATTTCGACATCGGGCAGGAACTGAACGTCCATTGAAACAATTCCTGTTCCTTTGCAGGTTTCACATCTCAGTGACCCAGTATTATATGAGAAGTCTGACATCTTATATTCATCGCTTAATTTGGCAAATTCACGTCTCAGGTCATCAAGAACCTTTGAATAGGTTGCTACAGTACTTCTTACATTGTTTCCGATTGGAACGCTGTCGATAAGTTCAATTTTTTTAATCTCTTCACAGTTAACATCCAAAACTCCATCAGATAATTCATCACCGTCAATGACTGATTTGACTGCAGGATAAAGGGCTTCCAGAAGAAGAGTTGTCTTTCCGCTTCCGGAGACTCCGCTTACAACGGTCAATTTACCTTTTGGAATCTTTACATCCATTGGCTTGACATTGTGAATTGTTCCTGTTTTTATTCCAATAAAACCGTTTTCGAAGATGTCTTCTGACTTATCTCTGATGATGATATTTTCCGAATTGGTGAGAAAAGGTGCAATCTGTGACGAATCATTCGTTTTGATTTCATCAAGAGGGCCTTCGGCTATGATGTTTCCTCCGTCAAAGCCGGCTTTCGGACCCATTTCAATCATGTAATCTGCAATGTTGAGTATTTTTGTGTCATGGTCAACGAGAATGATTGAATTTCCGTCATCAACAAGCCTTCTGATTACGCTGATCAGTCCTTCGACATTGTCGGGATGCAGGCCTATTGAGGGCTCATCGAGAACATAGAGCACTCCTGTGGTATGGTTTCTTAATGTCTTTGCCAGCTGGACCCGCTGAAGCTCTCCTGTTGATAGGGTGTTTGAGGGCCTGTCAAGTGAAATGTAGCTTAATCCCAAATCAAGAAGTATGTTTGCATTGTCCATGAACTCCTCTGATATTACTTCTGCCATTTCCTTTAATTCTTCAGGTAAATCTGAAATAACTTCAGGAATCCATAATACAAGTTCCTTTAGTGTCATTTCACATGCTTTTGATATGTTGATTCCACCCAGTAAAGTCTGGTTAGCCTTTGAGTTGAGCCTTGTGCCCCCACATTCGCTGCAGATTTTGGTTGTGAGAAACTTGTTTATCTTTGTTAAGCCTTTTTCTGTTTTTGCCTTTTTTAAAGCCTCTTCAATAGCTTTATGGGCGTTTCTGTATTCTGCATTGAGTTCAAAGAGCTTTCCGTTTTTTGACGGTATATTCACATATCTCTTAACTGCCGGACCATTGTAGACAATATCCTTTTCCTCATCAGTCAAATCCCTGAAGGCAACATCTACCCTTACGCCAAGCTCTCCTGCAACCCGATACATCCAGGATATTCCAAACTGGTTCCATGCATCAACCGCACCATCTTCAAGAGTTTTTGTCTCATCCGAAACCAGCTTTGTATCATCAACGTCACGAATAAATCCCGTTCCGCCGCATTCAGGGCATGCCCCATCTGAGTTGAATGCATATTCCTCGGCGCCTAATCCGTAGAATTCCTCACCGCACTCATGGCATCTGATTGGAATTTCACGGGCAACGTTTAGCGTCGGCTCCTGCATGTGTCCGTTGGAACAGAAATAGCTGCCGCATCTTGAATACAATAATCTTAATGAATTTAGAAGTTCCGTGGATGTTCCGAATGTTGATTGGATATTTGGGATGTTAGGCCTTTGGTGAAGAGCCAGGGCCGCCGGAACATACTGTATCAGGTCGACACTTGCCTTTCGGGTCTGTGAAATCCTACGTCGGGTATATGTTGAAAGGGCATCAAGGTATCTGCGTGAGCCTTCAGAATAGAGCACCCCAAGTGCTAAAGATGATTTTCCGCTTCCTGAAACGCCTGAAATAGCTACAATTTTTCCAAGAGGAATGTCCACATCAATATTTTTCAGGTTATGGACTCTTGCTCCCCTTATGATTATCATATCCTGGTACATAGGTTAATATATGGTAATTCAGTCTAAATATATTTTCATGAAAATTCTCATTTTTCTATAATTTCAACATTTTCCAAAGATTTGATTTTATCAATTCTCTTGTTTAAAAGCAGCAATATTATCTTTAATGCTTTTGTGATTCCATTTTGCGATCTTTTAAATAATGCTTCACTATTGTTTTCAGATAAATCTGCATAAACATCAGTGACTGTAAGAATTTCATAGCTGTCTGTTATAACGGATATTGCTCCACGGCCAACTCCTGCAGTAGTTCCGATAGCCATATCACAATCGCTTAAATTCTTTACTGCTTGTGCCATGATTTTGCTTACTTTTTTATCTCCGGCTTCATCATAAACTTTAATTCCTTTAATCAGTTTATCCGGTTTTGGAGGATTTTCAACATTCAATATCTTTACAACAGCTTCTATTGTGGGGATAAATAAACTGCATGTTACGCTAAGTTCATTATAATCAAAATCCCCATAATCCTGAAGGTTTTCCACATATTCACATCCGAAGTTACCTTCATAATTCTGGGCTATTGCATGAAGTTCCCTTCCGATTTTTCCATGTGTGAAGCATTCAGCGGTTGCTATTTTTATCATTTTGATCTACCAGTAATTTTAAAGCATTCATTGTGATGATTTTTGCAACTTCATCTAATGTATATGGAGTTACAGGTTCATTGTCCCTGATTAATTTGTTTGTTGTTAAAACCAAATGATTTTCAGTTATTCCTTCTTTTCTTAACTCTTCAACAGCAGGATTTGAATCATCATATTCAGAGATATCCTTGATTTCTATATTCTCATCACCGAAACCGAATATTCCTGCAGTTCCTATTGTTTTTGCTCCTCTTTCATGGGCATGTTTTATTATCTTTGAAGCGACAGGTATTGTATTTCCTCCGGCAATAACTATAATCACCACGTCACCTTCAATCAAATCGATATTTTCATCATCAATGTATTCCGGATAGCTTATGATATTTCTGAATTCTTCTTTGTGAGTGCATAGCTGTTTTATAAAATCAGGTTTGTATTGGCCTATTTCAGCTCCGTGAAGCGTGAATATCACATCGCCACCATCTATTTTTTGACCGTCAAATGCACCTATTATTTTAGGTCCTCCTCTGTGAACCTGCATCAGGTTTATTGCTATTCTTAAACCTAATCTTCCGCATCCTACCAAATCAATTCTTCCTTTAGGAACCTGCATATCTTCCATTTTTTGAATTTCATCCGTCATATTATCACTTCAGTTCTTCTATCGGTTTTTTATCAATTACTTCTATGTCAATGTAAAGTTCATCCAGTATATCTCCAAGAGCATAGAGGCCGGGAACTTCGCTTTCATGATGGTTCAAATCAATTAAGGTCACATTTACATTTTTGGCAAGGATTGCGCATTCCTGAGTCAAATCACCGGAAATCAGAATATTTAAATTCTTGTCCTTGGCCAATTCAATATAGTATGGATTTTTAAGGCCGAAACCTGAAATTATTCCAATATTTTCTACGAACTCATCATCACTCAAGTTATTCACAATTCGGACATTGCTGAATTTATCAAGAATTGTCTTTTTCAATTCAGCAAATGTTTGATCTGCTTTGCACACCCGTCCTATTTTTGTTGAATCATCAAAATAACTTATAACTTCAAGATTGAGAGTTTCTGCAAGGGCATCATTAGCTCCTCCATCAATGATATCCCAGTTTGAATGAATTACATATGTTGGTGTTTTCGGGACAAATAACGGGGAGTGATGAGTTATTATCAGAGTATCATCACAGTCAGCATCGTCCTGAGGGAATAAGTCCATGTAAATTTTAATGGATTTGATATCCTGATTTAAGTCATACTCACCTTTAAATCCGATTTTATCATAGCTTAAAGCTAAAGATTGTGGTATTTTTTCATTTATAAATTCAATTATTTTTTTAAGTTTCATAAAATCATTTCTGAGGTTATTTTGTTAATTTCTTCTCTAATCAGTTCATCCAAATCAAATGGGCTGATTGTTGATACCTTGAATGCATTTACATCAGTCAGTTCAATGAACTTTTCGATATCTTTCTGTTTGAAGATGACTTCTTCTAAAAATCCCATTTCACAGGCACAGTAAAGCACACCTTCCCTTTCAAGAAATTTATTCAACAGGTTCGTTAATATGCCTATCGTTAATGTCATTGTTCCGGATGTTTTGGTGTTGATTCCTTTAGTTTTTAAAATAGCTTTATTTTGTGAATTAACAGCATTTAATCTTTCGTGAATGTTGTTTTTATCTTTTAGAAGTTTGTCATTGTCTTCAGCCACAGGATCTTCTATTATAAATGATTTAACATTTATTTCTGATGACTGTTCAACAGAGATTCCTCCAAAGCCTGTCGTATCAATGACAACTTCTCCGGAATATATCAAATCAATGTCTGATGAAAATTCAATTTCATTTTTGAGATTCCCTCCCAAATCAGTATGCAATAACTCTTCAAGATGAGGATAAATGTCAATTAATAGAATATTTTCATATTTTTCACTTAATCTTTTGACAATCCCCACACCGGTGAAATAAGTTCCGATAACAACTATTTTGGTATTAACGTCAATGTTGAGGCTTTCAATATAATTAAAAACAGCTTCTGATTTTTTAGAAATGATTTCATTGAAAATGTCAATTAGTTTTATTTCGGATTTTATTGTGAACACTTCAGAGGTTATTCCAGTATCAATATTCATAATTTTAACCTTCTATTTTTTTAAAGCCGATTTTTTCAAGAGCTTCACATGCCTCTTTATAAACTGCCTCTTCGATTGTCTTTTTATGAATCAGATGTGAAGGTGACATTCCCGCAGTCAGTATCCTTCCCTTATTGTCAATGAAAATCAGTAAAGATCCGGAACCCGGAATTCCAAGGCGTCCTCTAGCTATTATCAAATCAGCATCACTTTGGTCCAGCGCAATATAAGCTTTTGCAAGAGCAGGTATTCTGCTGGTATCTGCAGTATTGGTGTTAATCTGAAGTATTTTTGCTTCAGGCAATCCGTATTCTGTTAAGACTTCGTTTAAAACTTCAACTTTAATTCCATTCTTATTTGGAATACATATTTTTTCAGCATTTATTATATAATCCTGAATTTCAGCAATTTCTTCAGGAGTGTCTCCGAATCTGGTGTTGTTTTCAGATTGCTCAAATGCATTTCTTATCATCTTTTCAAATGCCATATTATCATATCTTAAAAAAAGAGATTAAATAGTTTGAGGTATCAAATCCAATTTTTCGATGACATTGACAACCTCATTATAGTTTCCGTATTCCGGAGATCCGACTCCTTTTACTTCATGAGGATAATTGTCGGCTATTACTGTTGCAAGATTGTTTGCACCTGCCTTAAGTGAGAATTCCACATTTTCCGGTCCGACTGTTGGAGTTGGCATTGTAATTGTAATTTCCGGATACATTATTCTTGTAACGGCAACAATTTTCAGCTGTTCTTTCAGCGGGAACGGAGGGTGATTTTCCATCGGTGTGCCTTCATACGGATTAAAACCCATTATTGGAATTTCATTTAATGTCTTGAAATTGGATAAGTATCTTAAGTGTTTTATTCTATCCTCTTTGCTTTCGCCGAGGCCTAAAAGCAACCCTGAAGACAGTGCAATGCCCGCATCGCTTACTCTTTTACATGTAAGTATTCTTTGATCCAATGAATCACCGGGTTTTCTTTGATAAAATATCTCCTCTTTTATTGTCTCCAGATTGCAGCAGATGGTATCGGCACCGAGTTCAGCCAATTCACGAACTGACTTTTCTGTCAGGTCTCCTCCAACATTCACAAGGATTTCCAAGTCAGATTGTCCTTTGACGATTCTGCAGGCATTTACTGCCTGTTTTCCTTTGTATCCATATCCTCCGGAACAGCTTACGCGTGGTATATGGGCTTCCTCGATGGATTTTACAGCAGCCAATATTTCCTCATCAGATTTGTAGAATGCATTATAGTATCCTTTTTCTGAAGTTTCTTCTGCAAATCCACAATATTCACATCTAGGTTGAATCTGGCATTTGTTTGTAAGGTGAACAGTTGAAGTTAACTTAATTACTTTTGATTGATTATCTCTTATCTCACAAGCTGTCTTGAACAATTTTTCCAAATCTTCATCATTTTCAATGTTTAACAATTCTAAAAATTCATCATCACTTAATTCTTGTCCTTGTTTTGCTTTATCTAAAATATTATCAATCAATTTAACACCTTACTCCAATTTATTAATGATTAACTTATTTTTTAATGGTTATTTTGAGTAACAATTAAAAAATAAGTTAAAAAATTGTTGATAAAAATCAACAATTATAACTTATTGTGTTTATTCATCTTTTCCTAAGTAATCTAATACAGTAGGTACAATTTCTGCTAAGGAACCAAAGTTCATGGAATCAGCAGTACCTAATAATGCAGCTGGGTTTAAAGCATCGTCCATTTTGTCGATACCTTCATTTTGCATTAATGCAGTTACTTGGGTTAAAGCTTCGTTAGCCATCATTTGTGCAAATCCAGCAGGTGCACCTAATATTTGGGTAACAGTGTCTCTGTAAGCTAAAATACCTGCATAGGTAATAGCAGTTACTGCGGAACACATGTCACATACAGGACCAACCATGTTTGCAGGCAATGTGAATGCAGATCCTCTTGCTTTTTGACCTAAGTCCATTAAAGTGTCGATGGAAGCTTGGTCTGCGAAACCTTCAGCGATGTAAACTTGTCCTTTCATTTCAGGTACTGCACCTGGGTGGTAGGAAGCTACATTGACATCAGTTCCTAAGTCTTCGAAGATTTTGTTTAATCCTGTGGTAGGAATGGTACATGCGTGAGTTACGATTGCACCAGGTTTAATAGCATCAGCGAATTTTTCGATGATAGCAGGTTGCATACCTCCTTCAGGTAACCAGGTCATAACCCAGTCAGCGTCAGCTACAGCTTCACGGTCATCGTTGATACATTTCATGCCTAAGTCTTCAGGGTGAGTAAAGTGAATTGCACCTTTTTCTGGTTTTGGTACAGTTTCAGCTAATTCTGCAACTTTTTCTCTGATTGCAGGCATTACTTCTTCAGGATTTCCTGCTTTGTGAGCTGCAATTACTTCTGCATAATCGAAATCATCTACAACAGTGAAGTCTCCGTCAAATACTGGGTCAGATACAACAACTTCATCTACACCAGCTAATTCTAATAATTCTGCACCCATTTCAATAGTTGAGTGAGTCATAGAAATGTTTTCTTTTCCGGTTGCTTCTGCAACTTCTACAGCTCTTGAGAAGTTGGTAATTCCACTTGCAGCGTGTGTTCTGTAACATCCTGCACCTAAAATTGCTACTTTCATTTTTTTGTCTCCTTTACCATCATCTTTTGAAAATCTTTCTTTTAATTTAGAAAGAACCATCTTTTTGTCTCCATAATTGGATAACTTTTTTTAAATAAATTTATTTAAAAAAGTTTTACTACATGGTAAAAATATTATAATTGCTTTTTAATTAATTATGGTAGTTCATACCATGTAGTAATATTTATAATTTAAAAAGTGATACTATTTAAACCTTTACATTATGCTTAATTTAGTATTATTTTTAATATTACATTTCCTTTTTTAGTAATACTAGTATTACTTTTTATTTATTATTGAACAATAAAGTAATACTTTTTATTTTTAATAAAACAATCTAACAATTTAATTTAGGTATACCTAAAACGAAAGATATTTATTAAAGATTTCACTGAAAAATATATAGTTAATTAATTTTTGGAGAACTTTTCATGTATGATTTAATAAAGGATGCAGTTCATGACGATGATGCTGCAATTGAAATATCAAAAATGGATAAAGACGTGACATCTGTTGTTGATGCAATTTCCGAGCTCTCGCTAGAAGAGACTATGAAATTGGGAATGCAGTTTAAAAGATTCCCCTTAGGATGTGATTTGACTGAAGTGGTTGCAGGAACATGCGCCTCCGATTTGGAACTTATGGATCTTTTAGGAAACTGCAGACTGGCAGATACAATAGGAGCTCCGATTCACATCTGCGCATATGCCTTTTCAGACATTGCAGAGAAATTTGGAATGAGAGGAGTTGAAGTAATGAAAAAGGTACATGAAATCGTTGACGTGCCTTTAGATTTGGATCACTTCGGTGAAAACGGTGCAATGAGACTTCCGAAAAACATCAGCGGATGTGGTGGAGAATGCTATAACAAAGGTCCTGCATTTACAGAATGCCCTCGGGGAAGAATTCATGAAAGACTTATAGATAAGGAGCTTTCAGAAAAGGACGATAAAGAGGAATGGATCAAGTTATCTTCTTCCGTTGCAGTCAATGTCACATCAGAACAGACTGGAGACGGCCATGCAGCACCTTTAAGAGAAGCCGAAGATATTGCAAATTTAGCCAAAAAATATGGTAGAGGTCTGGAATCAATAATGTTTGTTGGTGACGGATATGATGAAGTAATCACCGGTTTTGAAAAATCCATTGAAATTGGAGCTGATGTTATTGTAGTTGAAGGAGGTCCATTCAACAGATGTGAAAATACCACAGAATCTTTCGCAAAAACAATAGCTGCCGCAAGAATATTGTCACCAGGAAAAGTTGTCGCAACAAACGGAGCATATGAACACGAAGTGAGGGCTGGTTTAAGGTCAGGACTGAATATGGTAATCACAGGTTTTCCGAAAAATCACCACGGATACATGTGCGGATATGAGCCTGGAACCGCAAGAAGAGGTAAATTTGGCCTTCCAAGAATTATGCAAATCATAAATGAAGAATTCCCAAACCGTGGACTTCCAGCGCAAAAACACGATTTATTGGCAATAGCAACAGCAGTTAAGATTGCTGGACCTGAATACATCTATCCCGGAAAAATCGGTGCCTACCACATAGGAGATGCACACTGGGCAACCCTTGTTCATTCAAGAATGTATCAAAACATTGAACTGAAACATACATTAAATGAAATTGTCTCTCTTGCAGAGGGAAGCACAATATCATTGCATGGGGGACGATTTATCTCATGGGTAATAGCTAATGAACTGGACAAATATGTTGACGAGATTATCATTTCAGATGTCGATGAATGGGTGTTGAAAAACAGTGTTGACAATTTGCAAAATGTATTGAATTCAACAATTATCGCTGAAAAAGATGATAAAGCTGCAGCAGATAATGCAGACTTCTCAATAGCTTCATCAACCATGATTCCGATAAAAGAAAACATTCTGAAAAAAGTTCCGAATGCTTTGACAATAGTTTAGATTAGTTATAGTAATATTTTTTTAGAAAAAAGTAATCTTTTAATAGTATTATTTTTAAAAAAAGTATTACTAATAATTTTTTATTTTTCCAAAGATTATATACAAAAAATTAATTAAAACAAATATTTTTAAGAATAACTTACCCATCATCCATATTTATAAATTTTAATAGAAATTATTTCTTATTTTTACATTTTAACAATTTTATCCATTATGACTAATTAATACTAGACCATAAAAAATGACTATAACAACATATTATCTAAAATTAATACATTATAATTATTCATTATTTATTATAAGAATTTTAATATAATTATATAATAAATAAAGCCAAAAACATCGAGTAATACTTTAATAACATTTATATGGTTATTACTACTTAGTACTTTATAGATTATCATAATTTATGATAATTCATAATATGTCAGGCTCAATTATCAAAATTAGCCGCCTCGTAAATAGCTACCGGACATAGCTATTTACTACTCTATCTTCTTATATTTTTATATTCATAGTAAGTTTTAATCAAAACAATTTGTATAGGTGGTTTGAAATAACTACTATTTGATTTTTTAGTAGTTATTTAATCCTCCTCAAGGATTATGCAGAATCTATAAAAATTCCTTCAAATCAATCTCAGGAATAATCTTTTTTCTTAAAATCTTGTCGATTCCCGTGCCGTACTGGGCTGCCTTTTTAGGCCTGTAGGCGATTTCCTTGTCCAGCCCCTCATTGAATGCGAATTTTCTTAATATGTTTTTTCTTAAAACATCACCGGAACCTGAAATCTTGTTTTTGACGGGAAGATTTATTGCATATTCAACTAAGCTTTTATCCAGAAAAGGTAGCCTTATTTCAACTGAATTGAGCATTGTGCATGCATCGTCACGTTCAAGGTTTACATGATACATGTTGGAGATGTCCTGGCGGATTTCGAATTCAAGATCACCTTCTTCATAGCTTTTCAGGTATCTGTTGTATCCGCCGAAAAGCTCATCAGCACCCTGTCCGGAAATTGCCACGTTCAACTTGTCCTCATGAATCATTCTTGATGCGAAGTATGCCGTTAAGCCGACACCAATCTTCATCAGGTTATCGTCACCTATCGCATGGACGACTTCACCCAGATGTTTTCTTATAAGTTCTGGAGTTATGATTTGTGTCTTTAATGGAAGGTCAAGGTATTCGGCGGCGTATCTTGCGGCCTCAAGGTCCTTTGAGTTTTCACTGCCCACTGCATATAATGTTATGTCAAGCCTTTTGTTGCATGATATCTCCTCAAGAAGCATTGCCAAAATCGAACTGTCAACACCCCCTGAAAATATTACACCGAGCTTGTCTAATCCTTCAACTCTTTTGGAAACACTTAACTTTAATAGCTTGTCCAGCTTAGATGCATCGACTTCCATGATTTTTTCATAAATGTATTGTGTCGGAGCTACATCATCCCAGTTAAAAAGAATATTTTCGGGCAATAATGTCTGAATCTCATCAAAGCCAAGCTCATTAAGACTGTCACGGGAAGATGCAAATGCGCACAAATCATCGCCAACAGCATAAAACAGGGGTTTGACGCCCAACGGGTCACGTGCAATAGCCAAATTCTCACCGTCCCATACTGAAAATGCATAGTCTCCGTCAATGAGATGAACGGCAGACTGGACGGCCTTAAGAAGATCACCATTATTGTAAAAGTCAATCAGATTAATTAATGCCTCAGCGTCTGATGTGATTTCACCTTCAACGCCAACCTTATTTAAAAAATTTCTGATAGTGCCGAAATTATATAAAGCCCCATCAAAAGTCAGAACAAGATTATCCTTAGATATCGGCTGGGGTGAAGATTTTCTGTCATGAATGTCATAAACACAAAGCAGATTATGGCCAAAAGCAATATCATATTCTTTTTCATCGTCAAAGCTATCCAAATCGATGCCATGGACAATTTCATCCAAATATATGCCGGATGAATCAGGCCCGCGCATTTTTGATGCTTTTAACATTTTAATCAAATCATTTCCACTGAACTTTCCCTGAAGACCAACTATTGAACTCATAGTAATAACTATTGAAAGTGATATGATAAAAAAATTGCCACAGTAATTACAAGTCGGGACAATATTACCTCATCAAAAAATATAACTCCTTCATTGTTTTATTGATTTAAGGAAGTAAAATTGTTTAGAATGAAAACAAAGAATTTATATATCATTAAATACAATATTATACTGTTTAAATTATTTAAATAAAAATTAAGGTGAAATAAATATGAATAGAAATGACGAAATTGAGGAAATGGTTGAATCCATGATGCGTGAGACAACACACAATCCCCGTGATTACTGTTTCAACTACATTGTCAGCAGATATCCAAAAGCGGCTCATGAATCATTTGGATTTCCAGGAAAATTCATCAAATCACTCGACAGAACCGTCTATAAAGAGGACGGTTCAAAATTAGAGTTAGATATAGCTGAATTGGTTGGAAAAGACGGATTCATAACACAAAAATCAACAATCAATGTGGAACACCAGACTACTCCAATAGAATATGGAAAGATAGACCCGATATACGACTACAAAATACATTTGATTCACCAAAACAATCTGCCATCGATTTCCTTTGTCATGACATCCATAGAACATGAACAGGAAATGAAATGCTATACCTCACAGAACAATGTATTCAATGTATACCCTATTGTAGTGAAAGAAAAAGACATCTACGAAAAATTAAATATATTGAGAAACATAGATAATACTATCGAAATATCACAAAGAAAAGCAATGTACTTCCCATATATTGCAGTATTTGTCAAATATAATATAGACAAAAAGATACTTGAAGAATTATGCCATATATTCACACAAGTGAAAATGGACACATACCTCCGATTAGACATACACCATATTCTCAAAATAATGATTAAGGAGATTTTTAAAGGCAATAAACAAAAAACCAAGGAGTTGTTAACCATGATAACCAGAAAATTAACCGAAAAAGAATTTTGCGAATTAACACGAGAAGAACAATTCAAAGCAGACATCGCACGAAAAAACGAAATAATAGAAAATAGAGATTATATGATGGCTAAAAAAGATAAAATGCTATATGAAAAAGAAAAAATGCTAGATGAGAAAGATGAAGAAATAAAAAAATTACAACAACAAATAATACTACAAAATTCAAAATAGGATAACATATAATTATCCTAATTCTTTATTTTAAAAAAACGCCACAAAACTAATAAATTACAAACATCACGATTAAACATCACCCCCCACAACTAAAAAAAATAATAAAAGGTTGTTAACCATGCCACGAGAAAAATTTAAACAAAAACAATTTTGCGAATTAACACGAGAAGAACAATTCAAAGCAGACATCGCACGAAAAAACGAAATAATAGAAAATAGAGATTATATGCTAGCTAAAAAAGATAAAGAACTAAATAAATTAGAAGTAGAATTAAATATGATAATCGCAATAAAAACTGCTACAATAATACTGCAATCTATCCAGATTGTAAATTTAAAAAAAATGATTGAACTAAATGGAGAGATAAAAAGAATAGACGTATTATTAAAATTTCAACGTAATCTTATTAAACGATTCAAATAATATATCATTTTCAAAAGCAAACACCTCACCATATGAAAAATATAATAGGAATAATTTAAAAAAATTATTATCATAATATACAAAGTGTGGTAATATGAAAGACAATTATAGACAAAGAACCCTGGAAGTTCATGCAGGAGAGTTTCCCGATCCGGTAACAGGTGCAAGGGCAACACCAATATATCATACAAGCTCCTATGCATTTGAAAGCGCTGATAAAGCTAAAAAACTGTATGCTCTTGAAGAAGAGGGACACATTTACACAAGACTATCAAATCCGACTTCAGAAGTTTTGGAAAATCGTGTGGCTGCAATAGAAAACGGTGTTGGTGCACTGGCACAGTCAACCGGAATGAGCGCAATATTGTTATCAATTTTAAACATTGCGGGAAATGGTGATGAAATAGTATCATCCAATAACCTCTATGGCGGAACATATACATTATTCAAAAATACCATGCCCAATTGGGGAATCAAGGTCAATTTTGTTGACACTCATGATTTGGATGCATATAAAGAGGCAATCAACGAGAATACAAAAGCAATTTATTGTGAATCAATAGGTAATCCTCAGCTGGACATTCCTGATTTTGAGGCATTGGCCGAAATAGCCCATGAAAACGGCATTCCATTAATTGTGGATAACACTTCAGCAATTACTATGGTCAAACCCCTTGATCATGGTGCGGATATTGTCGTTCACTCAGCAACCAAATTTTTATCCGGGAACGGTACAAGCATGGGTGGTATGATTGTTGATGGTGGAAAATTCGACTGGACAAACGGTAAATTTCCAATGTTTACTGAACCCGACGAGTCATATCACGGACTGATATATTCCAAGGCTTTTGGAAATAAGGCATACATTACAAAGGCAAGAGTTCATCTGATGAAGGATTTGGGAACGGTTATGAGTCCTATAAATGCATTCATGATTCTTCAAAGCTGCATGACATTGTCCTTAAGGGTCAATCAGCACTGCAGCAATGCACTGGAAATTGCCAGATTCCTAAAAGACCATGAAGCGGTTTCCTGGGTCAACTATCCCGGACTTGAAGATAATGAAAATCATGAGATGGCTGAAAAATACCTCAACGGCAACTACGGATGTATTGTGAGCTTCGGCATTAAAGGCGGAATCGAAGAGGGTAAGAAATTTATTGAAAGCGTTGAGCTTTTAAGCCATGTTGCAAACATTGCGGATTCAAAGACCCTTGTAATTCACCCGGCAAGCACAACCCACTCCAATATGACCGAAAAGGAACAGCTTGACAGTGGAATCACACCTGATTTCATAAGAATGTCTGTCGGTATCGAGGATGTTCAGGACCTGATTGAAGACATTGACCAGGCACTAAAAAAAGCAATTAATTAAGAGGTTTAATCCTCTTTAATTTATTTTTATCTGATTTTAATATTTTAAATCTTATCAACACACCATTATTTTAAAAAAATTATGTAAAAATAGGCAGGAAGAGCTAAAAGCTCCCCTTATGAGTTAATTTCAAAATCAATCCAGTATGGTCAACGAGAAAAACAAACTTCCAAATATAATGGCTTGAATATCATATTTTTAAAAAACTCAATACCTGTCTATCAATCATCATCTACTAACTCAATCTTCTCTCCAACTAAAGTAGAGATACAAAGTACGCTAAATAACTAATAGCTATGAAAACTATAGCATCTAACAGTACTAATGCCATTTTTACCTCCAGAAGGAAGTTAAACAATATTTTGATAACCAATTCAAAACAACCTTCTTTGTTAATGAAGTTTTTCAATGACCAGTGGAAAATGTATTTAATACCAATGATATTTAAAAATAACTCATTTTTAAAAGCAATATTGCTTTAATCGAGTAAAAATCAAAGTAAAAGTAATATTATTTAAAATTAATAAAAATAAAAAAATTTACAGAAAATAGAATAATATAAATATTATGAAAAATAATTATTTAATCAAGCAATATATGATAATCAATTATATATTCTTCTTTTAACTTGGATAAAAAAGGCTTGAATTTATATTTTTATCCAAGTATTTTTATAATATACTTTTTTTAAAACATCGGAACTATTGAATAAACAGTTACTAATACCACTACTGTCAGAATAACGATAGCTCCCAAAGGAACCTTTTTCCAGGACAGTCCAGCCGCAACGATTGCACCGACAAGACCTATATACCATAGCTGATTGTCAACAGTCAGGACTCCCGGACAGATCAGTGCTGCAAGGGCCGTGTATGGAATCAGATTCAGGAATTTCTCAACTTTCGGACCGAAATTGAGCTTATCGACAAATATTGCCGGAATCAGACGGGGAATGAATGTCACCAGTGCACAGCCTAAAATAATAATGTTAATGTCAACCATTATTCAACCCCCTCGACCATATCCTCATCGTCAACTATGTACATTCCGATCAAAGCGCCTAAAAGCGTTGATATTATCAGTGACCAGTTTCCAACAACAAACTGAAGTATGACATTTAATATTGCTGTTATAACAACCAGAAGACCCAGACGCTTATTGTTTTTAACGGCTGGAACCAATATAGCAATGAAAAGTGCATATAATGAAATATTGAAACTGTTCGTCACTATCACAGGCAAAAAGTCCAGGACAAATACGCCTATTGCTGCTCCTAAAATCCATGAAAGCCATGATGTCATAGACAATCCCGTGTAAAACCATACTGATGATTCGTTTTCAAATGAAAATATTGCAAATGTCTCATCGGTCACCAGATGTGCCGTTAGAATGTTTGTGAGAAGTGAATTTTCACTCATCTTATTGTAGACTGCAGTGTTCATTACCATATACCTTAAATTAACGACAAAATTGGTTAATATAATAGCCAGGGCAGTTGCGCCGTTTGCAAGCATTGTGGCCGCAATTATCTCGCCGGCACCAGCATAGACCAGAACTGAAAATGAAACTGTCTGGAACGGATTAAAACCGGCTTTCAGTGCAAGGGCGGCATAGCCTATGCCCATCGGAATATAGCCGAAAGCTATTGGAATAGCACTTTTGCACCCAAATAAAAACTTATCCATTCTAGAACTAATAAAATCACCAATTTAAGTTAATTATAAAAAGTAGTCATAATAATTGTATATTTTCATACCAACCAAACACCATAAACATATAAGTTTAACTTTTCAAAAAAAATAGAAAAGTTTTACTTATAAGTTAAAGTTATGACATCATATTATTGATATGGTCTGTTGTAATAATTCCTTCCACAACGAAATCCTCATCGACAACAGGGAGGCATGAGATGTCGAATTTTCTCATCATTCTGCTTATGTCCTCTATTGAATCTGATGAATAGCAGAATTTGACGGTTTTTGTCATGATGTCTGTCAGGCTTTCACAATTGGTTGCAATTGACTTTGACAAATCCCAGCTGGTGACAATACCTATTAATTTATTGTCATCGGTTACAACAGGCAAGTGAGTGACGTTTTTGTCAAACATCAGTCTTGCTGCCTTTTTGACACTATCCTCTTCCCTGATTGTCGGAACATCGGTTGTCATCAAATCTGCAACGATATTGTCAGATAAAAATCTTGATAAAAGATAATTTAGCTGTCCCTTTTCAAGCAGGAATGCATCATGGCCGTAATTGGATTTGATTTCAGAAAATGACACTTCAACATCATTTGCGTTTAATGCAGCAACTATTTCAGTACTCTGTTCGGTCGGATAGAGCCAGTCTGAATCGACTGAAATGACTTCAAGTTTACATTTGATGTCCTTGAATCCGTCAATAAGTGAATTATTAACTGATAAATCAAATAAATCCACTGCTTTTGTAATGAACAAGTAACTGTTGGCATCAAATCGCTTTACAAAGGATTCCCCCTGATGATGCAGGTAACTTTCGACCTGGAAATCCATTGAAAGGTCATAACTGATTTCATCCTTGTCCTGAAGGTCACGTCCGAATTTGATGAACATTGACTCGTCGCTGAGATAAGTTATGTGGGCAATCATACGGGCTATGGACAGTCCGTTTTTAGGAATCTGACCTGTTCCATAGTAGTTTCCCTGCTTCCAGTTTGGATCTGAGACAATTGACTGGCGGCCAACCTCATTGAATGCAATCTGCTGAGGGGATGACCTTGCGGTTGTGGCTATCGGAACTGCCTTTTTCATCATGTCCGGATAGCTGACAATCCATTGAAGAACCTGCATTCCACCCATGGATCCTCCGATAACTGCATACAGCTGATTGATGCCGAATGAATCAACCAGCAGCTTTTGAACGTCAACCATGTCCTTGATTGTAATGACTGGGAAATCCACACCGTATTCATATCCGGTTTCGGGATTTATTGATTTTGGACCTGTTGTTCCTTTGCATCCTCCTAAAACATTGGAACAGATTATGAAGTATTTTTCACTGTCCAACACTTTTCCGGGACCGATTATTATCTCCCACCATCCAGGCTTTTTATCTCCTTCGTGCCAGCCTGCAGCGTGAGCGTCACCGGTTAGAGCATGACAAATCAAAATGGCATTGCTTTTTTCCTTATTCAATTCACCATAAGTCTCATAAGCTATGGTGATATTGTCTAATGATTTGCCGCTTTCCAGTATGAAAGGCTCGTCAATATTCAAATATTGTGTCTCAACAATACCAACAGAATCCTTATCCATTAAAATCACCTAATTAAATGTAAATTTTTCATAGCTTCTTTTGCAGCTTCTTGCTCAGCTTCTTTTTTATTCTTACCGATTCCGGTTCCCATTTCTTCATCATTCAGATATATTGCCATTATAAACGTCTTGTCATGTGGAACTCCATGCTCTTCAAGAAGTTCGTATCGGATTTTAGTCTCATGCGCGTCACAATACTCCTTGATTTCAGACTTGTAGTCATGGAAGAACACCATTTCCTCATCAATATGGCGGAATATAATCTTTGCAATGAACCTTTTCGTATATGCCAGACCCTGATCCAGAAACAGCGCTCCGAGGAATGATTCGAATATATCAGAAGTGATTGACAATACCTCATTGTCTGTGAGATTCATTTCATCAACGGATACCTTCAAAAAATCCTTTAATCCAAGCTCGTGTGAATAATAGATTAAAGCTGACTGGCATACGTAATTGGCCCTAAGTTTTGTCAGTTTACCTTCACCATATTTAGGATATTTCTTGTAAAGGTATTCGGAAACAAGCATGTTTAAGATTGAATCTCCAAGAAACTCCAAACGTTCATAATCGTATTTTATACCATGTACCGTTGCGTATGAACCGTGCATGAAGGCCATCTTATAGTAGTCCTCATTGTTCGGTTCGATGCCATATTTCTCAAATAAATTCATGTTAAAGCCCATCAATTAATAAATATGATATTAATTATGGTATTTAATTTATTTAAACTTCATTATATATAACAATTGTGATATTTAGAATAGTGTTCAAATGCTCTATCTCTTCGCTTAAATATACATTAAGAATAAAGTTCAATCAAGGATTTGGTACTATGATATTGAACTGGAAAGAAGAAATAACAAAAATTGACCCTGACATGAAGTTCAGGGCACAGGGCGGATGGCTTAAAACAGTTGAAGAGCTTGACAAAAGCGTTGCAAACGGATACTCACTTGTTGGAGATTTCGTAAAGGCAGGAGACTTCGAGGCAGAATACTGCGAAGGCATATACCTTGACTGCAACAAGGAAGGCAGCACCAAAAAACCACAGACAGATTACCGTTTATTCAGATTCAGGGACGGTAAGGTAAGACTTCTTGATCTGGTCATTGACGCTCAAAGAAGCTGGGCACAGGACTTCTGGGATGCCGTGGAGGATGAAATCTAGCTGAAATATCCTCTCGGCATGAACTTGGAAACCCTTTTGACATCCCGATAGGTCGCAAAGCAGTTGTACTGCTCAAAAAGGATTATGATATGGTCCATGTTTTGGGAAAAATTCTTTTCCTTGCCGTCAATTATACCTCTAAATTTCACACCAAAATCACCTGTGGCTGAAATATTGACCATTAACTTTTCAGAGGAATCAGATCCTTCAAAAAACCTTTGAATCTCGGCAGTCTCGAAAAGCGGAGCCTTGATATTTAAAGCCATGAGATTGTTTTGGCCTTCCGAAGCCTGACATAGTTTTCATGGATTTCGATAGAATCGTCATCATCCATTTTAGTAATTTTTACATAATTTTCGTCGCTGTACATATAATTCTCCTATAATATGCAGTGGAATGAGCAGCAGTCACAGGTAGGATCCAAATAGCTGTCCTTAGGCACATTCTGAGCGGTCTGCATTAAAAGAGACACTTCAAATATTGCATCAGGATTGTTGCTTACCTTTTTGGTTACATTGGACAAACCCCTGTAGTTAACAGGAATGCTGCCGGTCTGTGAAATGTCATAATAAAAGAGCGCTCCTGAGTTGACATCAGAGAAAAATTCATCCAACTGCTTAACTTTCTGTGGGGACATTGAAAAGTTGACGCTCATCAGCTTGTCCTGTCTTTGCTTGATTCCGACATAAGCAATATTGACCGCTAATGCATCTCCACCATCTTTGGTAAAGACTATGCAGTCATCCAAATTAACATTTTCATTTTTGGCTAAATCTTTCAAATCAGACATGATATCACCTAAAAATATTTTTAAGTAAAATTAGAAATTCAAAGTATATAAATTTAACCATGCCTAAAAATTGTGATGATAATTAAAAAAAGTGGTTTGGATGAAGATTAATTTAATAATCTCCAATAATTTTATACCGACTTAAACTAGTCTTTGCCTAGTAGTTGGTTTTTTGTTTTGCCAGCTGTATCTTCTTAATTTGCTGGATCTACCGAATCCACAAGAAGCACAGACTTTTTTACGTACGTGATAAGTGTTTTTACCACATCTTCTACATCTGATATGGGTCTTTTTATTCTTTTTACCCATTGATGGAGTTCCCTTTGCCATTGATACACCTCCTACATTATTTTAAATAAATTTAGTTATCTTAAACAATCATTGAATAATATTTATGGTGAAATATAAACAATATTGTCTCCTCTGATGAGGACAACACCTAATCTTCTAGTAACTTCTCCATCTTGTAACTCTTCAGCATCGTTGAGAACTAAGTTCATGTGTAAGTCGAAGCTTTTGAGTATACCTCTGAATTCACGGTCTCCTTTGAGTTTGATTAAAACTGGAGCATCGATAGATTTTCCTAATGCATCAAGTGGTCTTTGAACATTTTGTCCGCTCATTATATCACCTTATATTACCATTAATTGTATTTTTTAAATTAGTTTTTAAAAGCAATCATTGATTTAACAATTACCCGTATTAGAAATAATATAATCAAGTTTAGATAAGACAAAACCTAATTAAAACTAATAATAAATTATATGCTCTTACTAATATATAAATGTTAGTGTTAAAAGTAAAAAAAATACTGGTCAAATGCTCTCTCGCATTTTTATTATATATTATTCTCATTAAAAGATAAAAATATTATGGCATTCAACAAAACCGAATACATCAACATATTAACATATATTCTATCCAACTGCTATGACAAGCCCCATGTTGGAAAAACTGTAATCTCAACAACAATGTATTTCATTGATTTCAACTATTATGAAGTATACGGGGAGTCCCTGACCGATGAAGAATACGTTAAATCCAAAAAGGGAATACAACCGAAGCATTTCAATAAAATCACAGATGAACTGGTAGAAAGAAAAAGAATATATTTTCGAAAGGAGCCATATTATCACACCACGCTGCACAAGTATTATCTGACACATCTGCCGGACATACACTTCACAAAAAAGAAGGAAAAGATGATAAGTACAACTGTTAAACGGCTGATAACAAAGAATGCCACATCCATTCTTAAATATGCCAGCAGAGACCCTCCCTTTCAAATGGCTGACTACAATGAAGCAATTGACTACAATAACGTATATTTAAGATATCCAAGATATTCCATCAGAAAAAAATTTATTAATTTATAAATTTATAATAAATATTAATAATAAAAATCAGGTAAAAAACATGGCAATTAAAGTTAAAAAAAGAAATTTCTTAAAAAAGAAAAAAATTAAGCAAATAAAAAATGAATTAGGAGAATATGGAGGACTGCTTGAAAACAAGAAAAATGTGGAAATCCTTGAAGCAGAACCAAATTCATTTATATTAGTGGACGGCGAACCATACATCATAATAATCAATGATAAAGCATTCCCAACACTTAAAGCAGCGCTCGCCAATGAAATTGACGGCAAAACCGTTACTGTAGATATGGGAGCAGTACGTTTCGTTACAAACGGAGCAGACATAATGAGTCCGGGAATCGTAGCTGCTGACGACAATATTGAACCTGGAGATATCGTGTTGATTGTCGATGAAACACACCACAAGCCATTAGCTATTGGAGTAAGCCTAATAACCGGTGAAGAAATGGTTGAAAATGATTCAGGAAAAGCAATAGAAACAAAACACTTTGTCGGAGACGAAATCTGGAACTTTGAAATATAGGTGAGTGAAAATGGCTGAACTGAGATACAGAGCAGGAAACATAAGAGACCCGGGAGTACACAAAATAGGCATCATTGCACTTGGATCACATCTAGAAAACCACGGACCAGCATTACCAATAGATACTGACGCGAAAATAGGTGCTCACATCGCATTTCAATCAGCACTCAAATCAGGAGCCAAGTTTTTGGGAGTTATATTTCCGGCATACGAACTGGATGAAATTGATCATGGAGTGCACGTTTCACTGGATGTATTAAAAGAAAATGTGATAGAAACACTGAATTCAGCAAAAAGATTTTTGGATATTGAAAAGGTCGTTATAGTAAATGCACATGGAGGAAATTTACCGTTAATGGCCGAAATATGGGATATTGAAGAGCAGACTGATTTGATTGTAGTAATGAACAACAAGATTATATCTTCAGAAGGCCCTCATGCAGGAAGCGGTGAACTGTCAATGGCAAAAGTACTGGGCATCATAAATGAAAATGAACTGGATAAACAGGCAGACGTGAACAAATACGTCGAAGTTGGCCTGCACGGATTTAAAAAAGCACGTGAAAACGACCCGAACATTGAAGAAGGGGCACTGGACGTTGAAGAAAATGGAGTGTATGTTGATGAAGAATACGGTCAACAACTTTTCAATCTAGCTATCGATACAGTACTCTTCGATATTGAAAAATTACTTGATTTTTAAGCTTCAGTAGGATAAGTAGTGGTTTCTACACTACCCCCACCATCTGATGATGAACCTGATTCAGATTGTTGTGACGAAGATGTATCTTCTGTCGTTTCAACACTGCTTTGGGAGCTTTGAGAACTGCTGTCATCAGTGTAGGTCTCCACATAACCATCATCAGAAGAACTTGAATCATCATTAGAAGTTAAATCAGTTAAATTACCAAATAATCCACCATCATCTGTTGTATTATTTCCCAAATCAAGATTTAAATGATATGTACCAGTCATTGCTGCAAAAACACCTGCAAAACAGAATGCAATAATTGCAACTACTAAAACAACTAAAATAATAGCCGGACGACTTGACATGTTTAACACCTATAAAATTAATAACAATAATATGTCTGATAAAATATATAAATTTATAGGAATATTATGAAAACGATAGCAAAAGCAGTTCAAAGTGAAATAAATGTCAAAAAATCACAGTTCATATGCCATTTATTTCCAACTAAAAACAAAAAGGAAAGCAAAGAAATAATATTGAAAGTAAACGAGCAGTATAGCGATGCCACCCATAACTGTACGGCATATATAGTCTCTGACGGGGAAGGATTTGACGATGACGGAGAGCCTGGAGGAACTGCCGGAAAACCTATGATCAATGTGCTGAGAAAAAATGAACTGCACAATGTGACTGCTGTTGTTACACGTTATTTCGGTGGAATTAAGCTTGGAGCCGGAGGACTTGTCAGGGCTTATTCAAAATCAGTTATGGAAGCCATCAGTGAGGCTGAAATACTTGAAGTGGAATCATATGACGTTTATACATTAACCTTTGAATATGGAGATATCAAATTGGTGGATGGGGAAGTGAGAAACAACAATCTGGAAGCAATAAATAAAGATTATTCAGATAAGGTCGTCTATGATGTGGTGTCTAAGGATTTCAGAGATATAGAAAAAATATTTGAAAAATATAATGGTAAGATTAATGTCAGTTTTAAAAATAAGGAAGTTTTAGTTAAATAAACTACTGCTCTTCAAAATAACTTGCGTCAACATCACATAATGGACAGATGTAATCTTCCGGTAACTCATCACCTTCATAGACATAGCCACAGACTTTACATACCCATGCCATGGTTAATCCTCCCGTTAATTTTAAAAAAAAGTTTGGTTGAAGAACAAAAATTATTGTTCTTCGAAATTACTAGCGTCTACACCGCACATTGGACAGGTGAAGTCATCTGGTAATTCATCAGCTTCGTGAACGTATCCACATACTTTACAAACGAATGCCATAATTATCTCTCCTTATTCTACTTTACTGAACATGTCTTTTGATGCTCCGCACATTGGACATTTGTAGTCATCTGGGAGGTCTTCAAAAGCAGTTCCTTCTGCGTCATCGTCATATACGTATCCGCACATATTACATTTCCATTTAGCCATAATATTGTCTCCTTTATATTAATACCAATAAATTGGCTCATCATTATTAATTTTTAGTTTTTTAATATATAAACTATTCTACTTCTTTGAACATTGATTTAGAAACACCACATTTTGGGCATTTAAATGCATCAGCAAGTTCGGAAAATGGGGTTCCCGGTTCAACTCCACGTTCAGGAATACCTTCATCTTCATCATAAATATATCCACAAAGTTTACATTTCCATTTAGCCATAAAAAACAGTCACCTTTGTTTTTGATATATTTATTTTAGAATAAGATAGTATAAATAGTTAATTAGAAAATAGAATTATAATTTATTAGGAACTTTCAGATGGTCCGGAAGCGGTTTGATTCTAGCAGGAGTACCAATAGCTAAGTAAAATGGAGGCACACTGTGAATTACAATAGCTCCCGCAGCCACAATTGACCCTTCACCAATTTCAACATTTGATAAAAATGTAGTGTTTCCACCGATTGAAGCTCCCCTTCTTATACGGGGACCCTGAAGCTCATAGTTTATACGGACAGGATATTTGTCATTTGTAAAACAGGCACAAGGACCGATAAATACGTTATCTTCAATAACAGAATTTGTCGGAATATATACATTGGACTGGATGCTCACATCGTTTCCGATAATCACATCACCTTCAATTACGGTGTTTGTTCCAATCAGCACGTCATCCCCGATGTTGGTGTTTTCTCTTATCACCACATTGTGTCCTGTTCTGAAATTGTCCCCTATAACGACATCATTATAGATGATTGAGTTTGATCTTATGGTATAATTGTTTCCGATGACAGGTGGTTTTGAGCTTGGAGAGTATTCGACACCGAACTGGATATTGTCCTTAGGGTCGAACTGTAAAGGTTGCCTTACCTGCGGTCTTTCATCGGCCACTAAAGTGTCATACTCATCACGTCTTTCGATAATTTGAGGTCTTTCGGCATAACGTGGCGGTTCCTGCTGATAAACAGGCCTTTGCTGAGGCTGCCTTTCGGTTAACCTGGAATAGTCAAATTCATATTCTTCAGGAATGCGATTATTCCTTTTTTGTGGCTGTTTATCCTCAAGTGATGATGAAAATCTTACCATAATATCGAACCTTCAGTTAATTAAATTAAATAAATAGATGATTTAATTTATATAATTCATTGATATATATACTAATTGGTCAATTTTCGATAGAGTTACACCCAAATACCCCTTACATAGTGACAAAATCTTTATATAACCTCAAATCCAAAGTAATATTAACGAAGGTGTAATTATGCATTTAAAAGATTTACTTGACGATTTAGGATTAAGATTAAAATTACCGCAACACTGGTACTCAACTGACATCAGCGACGATTTTGAAGAAGGAAAACTCATTAAAAATGAAGATATTGTAGTAATCGAAACTGAAATGGGAGATAAAAAAAGAAGAATAACCATAGATGTGGATGACGGAATGTCCATTGTCACAATTCATCCGGGAGATAAGGAAATAGGCGTCAAATACCTTGACAACAAGGACGATTTCGAATACATCGGAAAAATCAGTGACTTAAGAAATTAAATTTTTCCATATAACTACTTTTCAACACCTACCCTCACCAATATTTTATCACCGTATTTATATACGAAATATGATGAAAGTGTTCCAAGCACCGCACCAACCACAACATCAAAAGGATAGTGAACACCACAATATATTCTTGAAAATGCTATCAGAAAACAGCACACCATTAAAACTGCCCTCAATAATTTATTCTTATATCTGAAAATTAAAAAGCCTAAAACCGCAACAGTTGATGTTGTGTGTCCTGAGGGAAATGAATTGGGATCATTTTCCGTAATCAACAGATGAACATCACTTAAGGCTACAAAGGGCCTCGGCTCCAAAAAGAGATTTTTCAAAACAAGCGCAATACCGTCGGCAATCAGCAATGACAATAAACATAATACAGCAATATTTCTGACATTTCTCTTTTTGAATATGCTCGCTAAAATTATTACTGCAATACATATTGCAAACATTGCTTCAAATCCGCCCAGATGAGTGATAAAGGGCATTATAATATTGAACAACGGATTTTGAAAACCATCATTTATAAAATAGAATACATCAACATTTAACAAAGTAAAACCTCAAATAATATTATGAATTTATCTTATAAATATTTCATGCTCCACATTACATCGCCATTAAAACTTACCTTTTCATTATAATATTGATTTTATCGAGTTATATTTAATAATAATAGTATATTGTACGAAAATAATTTAATAACTTATATACTTCCCCTAACATATATTTTACATAAACTAGGTTTTTAAAGAGGATTCACCATAATTCTCTAATTTAATACTTTTCATGTTTTTTACTAATTTCTAGTTATTTATGTGTTTATTTGATGTTTGGGTGACTTGTGTTGGTTATTTTTATTTTTAAGTATTATTCA
>NZ_JAFSNZ010000063.1 GCF_017447225.1 Methanobrevibacter sp.
CCTCTAGATGGGCTGAAGCTATGAGGGAGATTTCAGGAAGATTAGAAGAAATGCCTGGGGAAGAAGGTTACCCAGCATACTTAGCATCCAGATTAGCACAATTCTACGAAAGAGCTGGAAGAGTAGAAACTCTTGGTACTGAATCAGATGTTGCTTCTATTTCCGTAGTTGGTGCAGTATCACCTCCTGGTGGGGACTTATCTGAACCAGTTACACAAAACACTTTACGTATCTGTAAAGTATTTTGGGCTTTAGACGCATCTCTTGCAGATAAACGTCACTTCCCTTCAATTGACTGGTTACAAAGTTATTCATTATATGTGGACAGTATTGAAGGCTGGTGGGCTGAAAATGTAGCAGCAGACTGGAGAGCTACTCGTGACAAAGCTATGAGTCTTTTACAAAAAGAATCAGAACTTCAAGAAATTGTACAATTAGTAGGTCCTGATGCTTTACCAGAAACTGACCAAGCTACTTTAGAAGCTACCCGTATGTTAAGAGAAGACTTCTTGCAACAAAACGCATTTGATGATGTAGATACATATTGTGCTCCAGATAAACAATACAAAATGTTAAAAACCATTTTACAGTTCTACGATGATTCTCTTGCAGCAGTTAACAGAGGTGCTCCAATTGCTAGTATTGTAGCATTACCTGTGAAAGAAGAAATCGGTAAAATGAAATACGTTCCACAAGAGGAATTTGATGCTAAGATTGAAGAAATTCAAGCAGCAATTACTAAACAATGCAGTGAGGCTTAAAAATGAATACAAATATTAAAACAAGAGAATATACTACTGTATCTGAAGTCTCAGGTCCTTTAATGGTTGTTGAAGGAGTAGAAGGCGTTGGTTACAATGAAATTGTAGATATTGAAACACCTACTGGTGAAAAAAGAAGTGGACAAGTTCTAGAAGTAACTAAAGACGTTGCTGTTATCCAAGTTTTCGAAGGAACTAATGATTTAAACACTAAAAATACTAAAACCAGATTCACTGGTCAAACCGCTAAAATCGGTGTTTCCAGAGACATGATGGGTCGTATTTTTAACGGTATCGGTAAACCTATTGACGGCGGACCAGAAATCATCCCTGATGAAGAATTAGATATTAACGGTGCTCCAATGAACCCTGCTTCTCGTGAGTTCCCTGAAGAATTTATTCAAACTGGTATCTCAACCATTGACGGAATGAACACATTAGTAAGAGGACAAAAACTTCCTATTTTCTCAGGATCTGGTTTACCTCACAACGATTTAGCTGTACAAATCGCAAGACAAGCTAAAGTATTAGGTGCTGACGACGAGTTTGCGGTAATTTTCGCAGCTATGGGTATTACCAACGAAGAAGCAAACTTCTTCATGAGAGACTTTGAACGTACTGGAGCTTTAGAAAAATTAACAGTATTCATGAACTTAGCAGACGACCCTGCTATTGAAAGAATCTTAACTCCAAAAATGGCATTAACTACTGCTGAATACTACGCATTTACCTTAGGTATGCAAGTATTGGTTATCTTAACAGATATGACCAACTACTGTGAAGCTTTAAGGGAAATTTCTGCAGCAAGAGAAGAAGTACCTGGAAGAAGAGGTTACCCTGGTTACATGTACACTGACCTTGCAGGTATTTATGAAAGAGCAGGACGTATTGACGGTAAAGAAGGTTCTATTACTCAGATGCCTATCTTAGTTATGCCTCAAGATGATATTACTCACCCAATTCCTGACTTAACCGGTTATATTACCGAAGGACAAATTGTATTAAGTAGGGAAATTTCCAGGAAAGGTATTTATCCTCCTGTAGACGTACTTCCTTCACTTTCTCGTTTGATGAGTGGTGGTATCGGTGGAGAAAAAACTCGTGATGACCACAGTGGTGTATCTGACCAACTTTATTCTGCATACGCAGAAGGTCGTGAATTAAGAGACCTCGTTGCGGTTGTAGGGGAAGAAGCACTTACTGAAAGAGATCAAAAATTCTTAGAATTTGCTCAAGCATTTGAAGATAGATTCATCACTCAAAGTAAAGATGAAGACAGAACTATCTTTGAAACTTTAGATCTCGGTTGGGATTTACTTAAAATCTTGCCTAAAACAGAACTCAAAAGGGTTAAAGAAGAATTTATCGAACAATACCTTCCAAAAGAATAAACTCATTTGTTTAAAACAGGTGATTAAATGGCACAAGATATTATTGATGGAATTAATCCAACAAGGATGGAGTTGTTATCTCTTAAAAACAGGACTAAACTAGCTGTAAAAGGACATGGTTTACTCAAGGAAAAAAGAGATGCTTTAATCAAAGAGTTTTTTGATATCTTGGATCGTGTTAAAGGTATTCGTGAAAACGCAGAAAAAAGTTTAAAAGAAGCTAATGAAGCTTTAGTTGAAGCTCAAATTGCAATGGGTGATTTAGCTGTAAGAAAAGCATCCTTATCAGTTAAAGAATCTATTGATGTTGACATTACTTCAAGAAGCGTAATGGGTGTATCTGTACCTGTAACCAACATTAAAATGGAAGAAAGATCCATTGTAGACAGAGGTTACGGTTTTGCAGACACAACCATTCAATTAGACGAAGCTGCTAAAAAATTCGAGGAATCTCTCAAGTATTTAATTGAACTTGGTGAAGTGGAAAAAACTATTTTCTTATTAGCTGAGGAAATTGAATCAACTAAACGTAGAGTAAACGCTTTAGAACATATTATGATTCCAAGATTCCAAAATACTGAAAAGTATATTGATATGAGACTCCAAGAAATGGAAAGGGAAAACTTTGTTCGTTTGAAAATGATTAGGTCTACTATTGAGAAAAATGAAAAAGCTCAAAGAGCTGCTCAAGAGGCCGCAGAATAAGATTTCTTATTCTGTTTCATTTTCTTATTTTTTTATTTATTTTTAAAATGGTGTATTAATGAGAAGAAATCCTATTGACCAATTTTTAAAAGATCCGGATAATAAGGCTAAGGCTTTCAGATGGATTACTTATGGTATGGTTATTACTACTTTTTTAATTACAGTTGGATTTTTGTTCTTTATAGCATTTCTCGTGGGTATCTTCTAGTTTTTTCAGATACAACCTGAGAACTGTAATCTATTTTTTCACATAACTTTTTAAAATCAGTATCCTTATCAATTATCGTTAGTAAAGGCTCTGATTTTTCAGTTATTGTACCAATATGTGGCAAATCATATATGTTGTCCAAATCTATTTTTGAATATTTGTTTCTGCATGGGGAATAAATGATTTTTTTATAGCTGTAATATTTTGCTTTCGGTATTGGAATATCAATATTTAAGCATGATTTGATATGTGCATCCAGCATATTGATTTGAAGTGATTTTTCAACACATTCAAATGTTCCCTGAATTCTCGGATTAACTTCAATCACATATAGTCCGTTTTCATTTAAGATATAGTCTACTCCGACAGAACCAATCAAATCAAATTTATGTGCAATATTCTGTGAAGTTTCAATCATTTCTCTGTTTATTTTATCGATATCTTTTACTTTAGTCAATATTGATTCGTTGGTTAATGGCAGAATATTGCCTATGTAAATGTAGCTGTTGTTTTTTTCAAAATCATTTTCCGTCAGGAGTCTTGAGTTCATGATGGTCTTTTTAGTGTCTTTGCTTCCAAGTACTGATGAACTTAGGTTTATACCATCAACATATTCCTGGAGGATATATTTTTCACTATCATTTAATTGAAATTCCGCTTCATTATTTAGAAGTTTTATGTTATAACCGCCAGATCCTTTAAGGGGTTTTAAAATATATTTGCTTTTGGGATTATTTTTACTAATTTCAATCGCTTCATCCACATCATTTATAAAAAAAGTTTCAGGTGTTTTAAATTCATCTTTTATTTCCTTGTAAAATTGGAATTTATTCTCTATTTTTGAAACATCTTTTGTTCCCAAAATCTTTTTTTGGTCTTTTTTTGAAAATTCGCTTGGTGAGATACCGGATATTGGAATAATATAATCTGTCTCATCAATATAGTCCCTTGATATCTCCAGGATATTTGAGCTGCTGAAGTGATCTTCAAATATGCCGCTGCTTTCATCATTGTGCTCTTCAAGTATGATTTTCTGGTTTTCTATCTGAGGAGTGTCTGATGTTGAGAAATAACTTGTAGAATAAAGTTCATAATCTAGTTTTAAAGCACTATTAAGCATACTTCTTGTATTTATTCCAATAAGCAATAGCTTTTCCATAAAAAATCTCATAAAAAAAGTTAGTTGAATAGTCCCGAGCGGAGTCGAACCGCCGTCTCCGGGTCCAAAGCCTAGAAGGATTACCACTACCCTACGGGACTATGTTGCAATATAACAACATTTTAATATTTATGTTAAGTAGTATTTAAAGGTATCGTTATTATATTAATTTTTTGTAAAACAAGCATTTTTCAGCCCATTTGCATTCATTACAGATATTTTCAACACTATCCGATGAATTAAATATCGATGCAACTTCATTGAACAGATCGATTGAATTATATTCATTATTCATATTCAGATGAGATAACACTTCATTATCCATTTCAACTATTATTTCGTTCTGTTTTTTGTTTTCACATAAGTTGTCTTTTAAGTTAGGGCAAGCTGAACAGATGTCGTCTGGTTCATTGGTCAATGTTACTGTACAGTCGGCTGATTTCCTCATCTCATTGATTCTTACCATATTCAAAACAAAATCTTCGCTATATCCATAACCCTGAAAACCCTGAAGACACAACAGATGATGTCCTCTTAATCTAATTTTCATAAAAATCTTTAAAAAATAGTGAAAAAAGGTTAATGTTAACCTTTTATTCTTTTGGCAAGAAAACTTTTGATAGTCCTGCACATCCTGCAATTTTAACAAGATCTCCGAATATGAATGGAACAAGACCCATTAATAAAATATCTACAATGCCTAAGACGGTTCCTTGAGTTAAATAGAACCATAAAGCTAATCCTAAAAGACCTGGAATGTAGATAATTGCAAAGTTAGCTACGCCAATAACTGCAAACATGCGTGTAAAGTTACGTGCTTTCGCATATCTTTCAGTAATGTATCCTATAAAGTAGGATGCTAAAATAAATCCTACGAAATATCCTCTTGTGGATCCAAGTACAATTTCTAATCCGCCAGTCATTCCTCCAAACCATGGAATGAATGCAATTCCAAATATAACATAGAATATTTGACTTAAACAACCATATCTTTTACCTAGGAATAATCCAGCACATAAAACTGCAAATGTCTGTCCAGTAATTGGAACCGGTGTCCAAGGAAGAGGAATGATAATTTGAGCCATTAATCCTGTAATACAGGCCATTAAAAATGAAAATACAATTTTTGTTAGTGTGCTTGATTCCCGGAATCTTTCAAAAACGTTTTTTCTAGCAACATAATAATTTTCAATGTTTATATTCATTAGAATTTCCTCCTAATTTTATTTCCTTAATAATATTTGTCATTATTAATATTTATAATTATACTTTAAATAAACTTTGAATAAAATTTAAATGAGAATTTATGAGTTATCTCTTGAATAAATTGTGTTTAATTAAATTAGGATATAAATAATATTTGTTTTATTATATGGGGCTTATTTTTGAGTAAACTTTCGGGTTGATTAAAATTTAGTCAATTAAATTAAATTTTGAAAGGAAGTATTTAAATGATTTATTCCTTTTCATGGCTAATTCTAGATTATATGTTTTACATACTTCGGCAAAAAAGTCCACTTTGTTTTCAAACGAACTCTTATCAATCATTTCACTTAGTTTTTCTTTTGTAATTCCTTCAGTATTGTCTCCTATGTCGAAATCTTTAAATTGATCTAGATGATTATCAAGACCTGCAAGATACCAACTTTCAATTTCTTCACAAACAATGAGAATATTATCTTGATTTAATGCATTATATTCATTTACACGGGCATTTTTTCTGGATGTGATACAAGGATAAGAATGTGAATCTAAATCAGAAAAAAATACGTATGAGCATTCTTTTGATTTAGCGCATCTAATTATTTGTTTGTTAATATCATTATTCTTTTTAATTTGGTATGTTATAGGAATAACAATTATTGATTTTTTGTAGAATAAATTGGCTAGAACTTCATTAACAAATTTTTTGTCATCTATTCCTTCAACAAATATAAATAAGTTATTCATTGCCAAGCCCCAAATAATTATCAATAAATACTTCATCTATCCCTAATTCTTCAATGAATGGTTTTACAATTTCATTATCAATCGGTTTAGTGATATTGGAAAAACCGGATTTATTTCTAGATATGAAATAAATATTTTCTAATTTAACATGTTTTAATAATTCAGGATTATGTGTTGTGATAATTAACTGTTTTTTTCGAGAAATTTCATTCATTAATTGTATTAAGTTTGCAAGCAATTCAGGATGAATATTTCGTTCAGGCTCTTCAATTAATAAAATCGTTTCTTTTTCAAAAAACAATGCAACAATTAAAGCAATAATATTAACAGTTCCATCAGATATGAGTGGGGATGGAACATTAATCTCATTATATTCTTCATTTAATGTAAATATGGTTCTTCCGTCAATAAGAGTATCAACATTAATTTCTTCAATATAGGGTAGTAGATGATTAACTAAATTTAAGAATAGTCTTTTATCATCAGTATTATCTAATATTTTTTCTAAAATTATTGGTAAATTATCACCATATTCTAATAGATTTGAATCACCATTTCTATGGTTTCCGAATTTGGAAAATTTTGGATTGAAATCATAATATGCAATATTTTTAAACAAATCTTTCCAAGTGAAAGGAATTGTAGATAATGAAGAATTAATAATTAATGATTTTGATTTTTGAAAATTGTGTTTTACAATATTTAACAGTGATAATGGAATTAAATCTTCAGATTTAATAAATTCATCTGTTTTATCAAGTTCCACATTAATTTTACCAGTATTTTTAATGGATAATTTGTTTTTATAGATTTCATTATCGTATGTATATTCATATGAAAAATCAACATTTTCTTTTAGAATCTCATATTCAAAATTGGATTTAAAATTGAATGACAGTTCATATTCAAGCTGATTAAAATATAGAAATATTTCTTCATTATTTTTAAAAATAGGAATTAGATGATCTTCAGCATTATTTGTTGTAAATGTTATTTTTAGATAGCAATTTTCATCATTTTGACTATTAATATTTTTTAAATAAACTCTGGAGTAATTATTAATGGCTTTTTCAAAATCTTCAGATAAATCTTTTAAAAATTTAAACACTTCTATAAAATTGGATTTGCCTGAAGCACATGAACCAATAATTACATTAAAATCATTTAAATCTAAATTAACTTCTTTAAAACTCTTAATATTCTTAAATATGATATTAGAGATTTGCATATCATCATCTCACAATATTGTATTGATAAGTTTATTTATTATATAATAAATATTTTTTTACTTTTCATTCTCCAAAATTATTTTCATGGTTTCAATGGAGTTAACAATCAGTTACTTTAATATTTTCTTAGTAAATTTGGTGTTAAAGTGATTGTTCTTGTGAAAAAAATAGTAAAATTGAGGATAATGATTATCCTCAGGTTAATTTAGTCAATTGTAATAATTTTTAGATTGTGTGGTTTTTTAACAATATTTGATTTGAAAGCAACCAGTTTTTTAATTCCTTTTTTGGAAGCCACATCAACTAATCTTTGGCTGATGATACCGTCAAATATTACAGTATCTGCAGTTTCTTCGATATTTTTGATTTCTTCGTAGATATCTTCAATTGAAACTTCTTTTGTCATATTCAATGCTTCATCCAAGATTGCTCCGCTTCCGGTACCTTCAAATTCTTTTAGCATATCCTTCATTAAGCTGATTTCATCATCCTCGATTTCAACTTCAGGTTCTTTATTGAATTTTCTGTGCTGTTTTTTTGAATGATTCCTGTCACGTCTTTTTTGATGACGGTGATTATCATCAGATTCGGAAAGGATATTGTGGTTTGCTAAAAACTGAGCTGTAGGAACTTTATCTCTAAGTGCGACTAAGACTTCGTCCTTTTCAAGGTCTTCAACTTCTTTTCCTTGTGGAGCACGTGTAATGTAGTCAACGTCACCGATTTGTAAAAGTTCTTTTAGGATTAATTCTCCGCCACGATCACCATCTACAAATGCGGTTGTGGTTCTTTTTTTACTTAGCTCACCAATTGATTGGGGAACGCTAACACCTTCAACAGCAACAGTATTTTTAATGCCGTATTTGAGTAAGTTTAAAACATCGCTGCGTCCTTCAACTACGATGATTGCATCGGAAGTGTGTATGCTAGGGCCTGCAGGTAATCTGTCATCACCATATTCGGAGATTTCATGAACACGCATTGCTTCTCTTACTTCCTCAATCATTTTCATGCTTGCTGGGCCAACGCTTTCAACCATGTTTTTATAGATTTCTTTTGCACGGTTTACAACTTGTTCCCTTTTAACGGCACGAACATCTTCAACTTTTAAAGTTTGAATTTCCGCTTCGCAAGGTCCTACACGATTGATGGTTTCTAAAGATGCTGCAAGTATAGCGGTTTCAACTCTATCTAAGCTTGATGGAATAACAATTTCTCCTTTTGCTCTTCCGCTATTAGAATGAATGTTAACTTGAATTCTACCTATTCTACCTGTTCTTTGTAGTTCTCTTAAATCTAAATCATTACTTAATAAACCTTCTGTCTGCCCGAATACTGCTCCGACGACGTCAGGTTTTTCTACAATTCCATTCGCAGTAATTTGCGCATGGATTAAATATTTTGTTGTAGTTAATTCTTCGCCTTTTCCCATTTTTAAGCCTCCTAGCTTATTAATCGGGTTAATTTATTTTTTTCTAAAAATTAATTATATTTTTAGGCTTTCAATAAATTAATAAACATGTTTTTTTATTATTTAAACCTATTATACACTAAAAAGAGCAAAAAGTACGATGAAAACTTAATTATATGGGGTGTCATGATTTTATAATCTATTAACTTACATCTTTTCTTCAGTTTTCCTTCAAATCCTCTTTATAACTAAATTTTCTCCTTTTTTGTTAATCAAATTGTTATGATAAATAATAATAATGAATAAATGAACTCTTAAGCATATAATAATTAAGTATTGTTCAAATACTTCACTTAATATTTTTGGTAAAACTAATATATAAAATATTGTTTATAGAAATTTTTTTAAGATGTATTTTACATATAATGTATATGAGAAAATGCTGGTGATTTAATGTCAATAAAGCCGAAAGATTTATTAAAAAACAAAAAAGATTTGGATAAAAAAATTGCTTTTGATGAGATTTCTTTAGAGGATATTGCAATCGATGATTTGACCTACAACGGAGATAACTATAAACAGTTCATTAATTTGAATTCATTCTTGGACAATGTTTCCTCTTGTCAAATTTCCGATGCGTTTAATGAAATCGCCCATAGATCTGGTGTGCTTTATAATCTGAAATCCATTAATAACTTAAAAACATGGGGCAGAATTACCACTTCAAGAACAGATAGTGATGACTGGGGAACCATTACCTTAGCAATCGATGAAGCTAAAGATGGTGATGTTTTGCTTGTTGAGGTCAGTGACATGGATGCCGCCATATGGGGTGAGCTTGCTTCCACCTGCGCTAAAAACAATGGTGTTAAATCAACATTGGTTTATGGCTGTGTGCGTGATTTGGATGCTCTTTTAACTATGAATTATCCTATTTTTGCATGCGGTTTCAGGCCTAATGCTGGCAAGGCTTTAGGATTAGGTGAAATTAACATTGACTTGGAATTGGAATCAATGAAAATATCTCCTGGAGACTTTTTATATGGTGATGAGACTGGTGTCGTTATCATTCCTAAGGAGTTTTTTAATGATGTTATGCTCAAAACATATGAGATCAAGATAAAAGAGAAAAATATCACTGAAATGCTCAACTCAGGTAAATCTTTATCTCAAGTGGTTGGATTAAGGTAACTTGTATAAAATTATTTAAAGAGGTAATTATTATATATATAAGTATATCGATACCTTTATATAGTTAAATATTCTAAATATATAAACGATACAGATTTAATTTTTAGTTTGATTTTATGAAATTTTTAGGGAATAGTTTGCATATAGCAAACTCCGGTAAATTAATAGCTAGGTCATCCCAAACACCATCCAGCGGTGGGATAGTATTTGACAGTAATAAAAATAAGATTGGGAAGGTCAGCTATGTTTTTGGACCTACTAAACAGCCATACATTTCCATTCGATTGTTTAAATCTGCAGATGTCGATAGAATAAAGAGAAATTGTGGCGAAAAACTATTTGTATCAAAACCAAAATCTAAAAAACATAATAAAAGGAGGATGAAACCACGTCAGAAGAAGTAAATCAACCTAAACGTAGAAAAAGGTCAGACAGGGCAGCAAGAAAAGGTGAAGAAGAAACTAAAACAGCAGTTTGTCCGGAATGTGGTTCTACAGAATTGATAGGTGATTATGAAAGAGCAGAAGTTGTTTGTTCTCGTTGTGGATTAGTTATTGATGAAAACTTGGTAGATATGGGTCCTGAATGGAGAGCATTTGACCATGAACAAAGAGATAAACGTACAAGAGTCGGAGCTCCTATTACATACACAATTCACGATAAAGGTTTAAGTACCATGATCGATTGGAGGAATAAGGACATTTACGGCCGTGATATTCCTGCAAGAAACCGTGCTCAATGGTACAGATTAAGAAAATGGCAAAGGAAAATCAGAATTTCCGGTGCAACCGAACGTAATTTGGCATTTGCATTATCTGAGTTAGACAGAGACTCCTCAAGATTAGGACTTCCTAGAAGTGTAAGGGAAGCAGCATCCGTTATTTACAGAAGTGCTGTAGACAATAAGCTTATTCGTGGAAGAAGTATTGAGGGTGTAGTTGCAGCTTCTTTATATGCTGCCTGCAGACAGTGCAATGTTCCACGTACTCTGGATGAAATCGCAGAAGTTTCCAGAGTAACCAAAAAAGAGGTTGGTAGGACTTACAGATTCCTTACAAGAGAATTGAATATTAAATTGCCTCCAACATCTCCTGTGGATTATGTTCCTAGATTCGCCAGTGAATTGGGTTTATCCGGTGAAGCTCAATCCAAAGCTATTGAAATCATTGAAAAAGCTATGGAAAAAGGACTTACTTCAGGAAGAGGACCAACCGGTGTAGCAGCTGCTGCATTATACATCGCTTCAGTTTTACTTGGTGAGAGAAAAACCCAAAGGGATGTTGCAGATATTGCCGGTGTTACTGAAGTAACAATCAGAAATAGATATAAAGAACTAACTGAACAGTTAGATATGGGTGTAACTTTATAGTTCACCTAAAACTTATTTTTTTTAACGTGAGTATTTTTCGATACGATATTCCAATTCACGTATAATTCCATCATTGTTATAGCGTTTCACTTTATTTAACTTGTTTTGATACTTGTCAAGTCTTTTCAGGAACAGTTTGAGTTTTTTAGCGCTCATGTTTTCATGGTATTCTCCATAACCCAGCTTCTGAACATAGAATCCGTTCAATGTCTGTTCAAAGTTTCCGATTGCAGGAACGCTGTAAATCGGCTTTTTAAGAGTTATGGCTTCGGATATGAATGTAAATCCACCATTACAAACTACTGCCTTTGCGCTTGCCAAATCATCATAGAATTCGTCTTCATTAAACAGTTTGTAAGTCAGGTTTTCATCCGTTTCGTCTTTGTTGAATCCGTAAACGATAAAATTCTCATTAAGTGTTTTCAATTTTTCAACCAGTTTGATACTTTCTTTACTTGTCTGATAAACGACAATATGATCTTCAATTGTTGGTTTTAATTTATATATCTCCTCACGGATTACTGGCGGATATATAACCGCATTTTTGCCCGGTCTCACTTTAGGGAAAAAGAAGCTGGTTAAAATGTGGAATTTTGGTCTTACAACATATCCTTTAATCACACCTTTTGCCTTAAGCATTTCAGTTTGGTGATGTTTCGGATAATCGATTGATGTTTGTGTAATCATATGGATATTATCCAGGCTTATCAAGGGTATTTGGAGTAATTTGGACACCATTGTAGCATAAATCTCAAAATCCGTGACTATAATGTCGGGAGATAATTTTCTTGCTTTCTGGTATAGTTCCTGATAGCCTATTCTGATATTTGTCGGATTTCTTTTTAAAGCGCTCAGTAATGTTTTGGTATTGCTGACCTTATTGTTGATGTAAACGGTATTGAATCCGCCGATTTTATAAACGTGGTCAAATTTTTCATTTAAGTATTCATAGGCTCTGTCATGTGAGAACACATAAACGTCATATTTCTCTTTGATTCTCTCAATTATAACGGCAGATCTTATTGCATGACCCATTCCTTCTCCGCAAACACAATAAAATACTCTTTTTCTCTGTCTGTTCTTTCTGGCTTTTGTTCTTTTGAAGTATGATTTTGCAGTGTTTATCTTTTCAGCGGATTTGTCGTAATTTTCAAACATTTTGCTTATCCTTTCAGACTCTTTTGCAAAACTGTCCATTTGATCTTTGCTTAAATGTTCCTTGCCATGACCAAAACCGTAATTCAGGTCTTCCGCATTTGTAGTCTTGCCTATGAAATCATTGAATGTGCTTTTGCCGTATTGTCGTATTAGAGTTTCAATTCCTTCCTCTTCAAGTCTTCTTGTTGACACGCCTATTTTGGCGTTTCTTAAAACCTTAAATTTCTCAACGTTGCCTAAACGTTTGATATAATCGCTATCTTCCCCAAACGTTAACTCTTCATTAAATCCACCGCATTTGTCATGCAGTTCCTTTTTAACTATTATTCCGTAGCATCCTGCACCATGTGGCTTGATTTTTTCAACACTGATCATGAAGTAGTTTGCTAAGGTATGAAGCACCTGGTCTTCTGATTTTTTGGATAAAGGCTTCATTTGCGTAATTGCTATTCCAAGCCTTTCCATCTGAAACTCATAAATCACATTTCTTAAATAATCATCAGTAAGCTTCAAATCGGAATCTAAAAATAGAATATATTTTCCTTTTGCAACTTTAGCACCGTTATTTCTACCAACACCCGGCATTCCACCGTTAACAATAACACAACCGTATTCTTCAGCTATTTCACGGGTTCTGTCTGTTGAATTTGCATCTGCAATGATGATTTCATAATCGTCGAAGTTTTGCTTTTTTATACTGTCCAATAGTATTGGCAAGTATTCTTCTTCATTATATGTTGGAATAACAATGCTTAAAATCATATTAGTTTATATTTTATTTTTAATATTTATAAAAATTTAGTTTTTAAGTTCCTGATATGTATTGGTTAACGGATGATTAGGCTCCAAATATGAGAAAATATTCCATGAAAGCGTATAATATTCGCATGAATTATTCAGCGGTATCTTTAAATCATTCAGTAATTCCATTTCATTGTAATCTGAATTCATGATGTATACTGTTTTATTCTGTTCATGTGTGATGTTTTCTATAGGAAAATCATTCAGTTCAATATCTTCAACAGGATTTACAACGTCAACTTCATAATAATCGGTATTCGCTCCGATTATGGCAATGGAGAATCTCAAAAGTATTATAAGTGCCGCTGCTATATATGGCGCATATCTTTTTATCAAAACAATGATTAAATCTTTTTTATTTTTAAATGGGGGCATTATTTTGCAGTTTTCACATATTTTTCTGCCGGAGATAATATGGTCAACAAGCTGTTCAATGCATTCTCCATTTCTATATATTAAAAATATTCCACAAATTCCTGTTATTGCAGGGGTTGAAAACATTCCTCCATCCAAAGCACCAATTAACAGGCATGATGCAAAAAATGATAATAAGAATGTCTGTACGAATCTTTTATTTCTAACTGATAGCAGTAATGTTATAAAGAGTATCGGTAGCAAAATAATCACTAATTTTGCAACTTCCGGGATGTATGCATATAGGCCAACGCCTGTGTTGATTTCACTTTCAATGAATGGTCCCATTATATTAGTTATGACTTCGCCGAAAATGGACTTTAATAAATGAGTATGCAAAATGCTTGTGGATGAAATGCTTTTTCCAATGCTCATGAAAATTGTATTAAGACCAATTACCATCTGGTATCTGAATATGACTTCCAAAAGTATTCCTGCAATAAGTGTGATTGAACCTAAAACAATAGATATTTTCAGATATTTTTTGGAATTAAACTCATATCTTGTAAAAAGCTGGCTGAATATTAAAAAAAAGCCCATCATTGCAAAAAATATGATGTCCTTACCTTTGGATGATCCCATTAAAAATAAATGTGTTATAGGGTGTATAACTGGATTTAATACATTTGTTATGAAAAGCATGCCTCCAATTATTATAAATAGGATACCAACTAATATAGTCTTGTTTATCTTCATTAAGAATAATTATTTAAATTAATTATTTAAATTATTTACTAAACGTAACTTCATGATTTACTTTTTTTCACAGAACAACTTTCTGTTATTACTAATTTTAGCACCAATTCTAATGATATTGTAAATTTTATCGTTACATATTTGATAAATATTGAGTATGGTGTTTGGAGAGTGGATTCAACAAATAAAAATACTGTTCAGATGCTCTCTCATTTTATTTAAATATGTTTTTCACTAAAAATATTATTGTCAATAAAATTATTCATTAAGGATTAATTTAAAATAATAATGGTTCCATCTTACTGATTAGGTTTTCACATTAATTCTAATGTTACATAAATTACGGGTCAATAAATTAAAAGGAGAAAGAAAATGGATAATGAAACAAAAATTAAATTATTTCAAAATCAAGAAGTAAGGTTGAAATGGGATGAAGAAATAGAAGAGTACTATTTTTCAGTTATAGATGTCGTTGGAATTCTTAGTGGGAGTAAAAACCCACGTAAGTACTGGAGTGTGTTAAAAACAAGGTTAAACAAAGAGGGTGTTGAAGTGGCTACAATTTGTAGCCAGTTGAAAATGCCTTCTGCTGATGGTAAAATGCGTAAAACTGATGTTGCTACAGCAAAACAATTATTCCGCATCATTCAATCAATACCCTCTCCAAATGCAGAACCATTCAAACAGTGGTTAGCTCAAGTTGGTAGTGAAAGACTTGATGAGATTGCAGACCCTGAAATAGCTATTGAAAGGGCAGTTGCTACTTACCGTGAAAAAGGATATAGTGAAGAATGGATTACTCAAAGATTAAGAAGTATAGAAATAAGAAATGATTTAACTGCTGAATGGGATAGATCTGGTGTTAAAAGAGGTATGGAATATGCAATACTTACTAATGAGATTAGTCAAGCATCTTTTGGCATAACAACTGGTGAGCATAAAAGAATTAAAGGATTGAAAAAGGAAAACCTTCGTGATAATATGACTAATGCGGAATTAGTTATTAACATGTTGGGTGAATTGGCTACTACTGAAATTAGCAAAACTGAAAATCCGCAAGGGTTTGAAGAAAGTAAAATAGTTGCAAGAGATGGTGGAAATATAGCAGGTAATGCTTTAAGAGAATTGGAAGAGAGAACTGGGCGAAAAGTAGTGAGCAGTAAAAATTCTAAAAATCCACGGTTATTGGATGAAAATTTAAAGTAGTGTTAATAACAAAAACTTGACATTTGATTTTTACTTTGTTTTTCCTGTAAAATTAAAGACAAAATATCACATAATAACTAGATTTATATTCTATAAAACATTAAATATCATTTAATAGTCTTAAGTAAGTTTAATTAAATCATAATACTAAAGATTATGCTTTTGTTTGCAAGCACATGAACGTAAGTTTATGAAAATTAAATCCATATTAAAAGGAATGTTATCATGTTTGGAATCGAGTATTATATAGGATTAATATTAATAGGGATTGTTGCAGGTTTTGCTTCAGGTCTTTTAGGTGTTGGTGGCGGATTTCTAATCGTGCCTTTCCAATATTTCCTTTTAAAGTATGTTGGGGTTGCACCTGACCTTGCAATGCTTATTTCACTTGGAACCAGTCTCGCTATCATTATTCCGACTGCAAGCAGTGGTGCATATAAGCATTCTCAAAAATTGGACAATATATTTGGGCCAGGTATAAAACTGGGAATCTTCGGGATTATCGGAAGTTTTATTGGAGGTTTTGTGGCTGCAGGTTTATCCTCAAGAATTTTGGAAATTATCTTCGGACTTTTATTATTGTTTATTGCTATCAGAAACATACTTTCCAGAGACAAAAAGGAAAATCCTGCCAGATTTGATTTTAATTTAATAACTATTGCATTAACAGGACTTTTTGTCGGATTCTTCTCAGGACTTCTTGGAATCGGTGGAGGAATATTTTTAATCGTAATTTTAACAATGCTTTTGGGTTTTTCAATGATTCAGGCTATTGGAACATCTTCAGTATTCATTTCCCTAACTGCAATCGGAGGAACTTTATCCTACATTATCTCAGGATGGGGAATAAATACATTTCCGCTTTCATTAGGTTATGTGAGCATAGTCAATTTCATATTAATTGCCTGTTTTTCAGTGCCTATAGCACAAGTCGGTGCAAAATATGCTCATATGTTACCTGAAAAACGTTTAAAACAAGTATTCGGTGTTGTTGTATTGTATATCGCTCTTAAGATGTTGGGTGTTCTTCCTTGATTTTAACACCCATTCCACGGGCAATTATTTGAAAATCAGATCCGCCCAGTCCGTTTAAAAAGTAAACTATATCAAGGTCAATTACAGCATTTCCTCCGGAACTCTTTATTTTATCAGCTAATCTGATTAAACATTCATCTTTTCCTTTTTTCAAATCATTCAGCTGTTGTCTTTCAATTTTTTCCGGAGATAATTTAATGATTCGTGTATTTCGGCTGGCAATGGATGTAGTATAAAAAAATCCTATAATTTCATAATCCAAATCTATGGGATCAGTACTTGTAATGTAGATAAAATCCTGTGAATTGATTAGTTCATTACTTTCCCTTTCGTTAAATAAAGGCACTGTATCTATGATATCTTCTTTTTTCTTTTCAGGAAATATTGTATATTTTATTTTATCCAGGATTTTTTTGAAAAAACCTGTAAGATAGGATAATGTTCCAAATATTACTACTATTATAAAATAATTGATGAATGTTGGAATAGCCGCCTGGATAATGATTGCAATGGAACCTATTGTTATGATGTTATATCCGAGTGTCGGGTTTGCTATGATAAATCCATAAACAACGGTCACTATAAACAGGATAAATGCACTTATTGCACCGATATTTTCTCCAATGAGTTTATTTGCTACAAAAGTTTCAGCATAACCTGCAACTAATGGTGCAAACAAAAGGCCTAAGTTCCATCCAAAAATAGCTATATTGAAGTATAAAAAGAAAGCGTAAGTTGCAAGACCGGCAACGGTTCCTATTACTATGCTGTTGAATGCTTTTTGCAGGTTTGCCATTCTTTGCTTATCAATATTCATTTTATTCGTATTTTATTGCAGTACCATAGGTTGTAATCAGAATTGTGTTTCCCATTGTACCGCCCAGGTTATCATATGCTATCTTAAGCCCTATAATTGCATTGGCACCTAACTGCTCTGCCTTTTCTTCCATACTTTCAAGTGCTATGTCACGGGCTTTTTTGATTTCCTCTTCATATGTTGATGTTCTACCACCTACAACATCACGGACACCAGAAAATAAGTCTTTATAAATATTGGCTCCTATTAATGCTTCTCCAGTAACAAGACCTTTATATTCTATAATTTCTTTATTTTCCAGTGTATTTGCTGATGTTAAAATCATTATATCACAATTATTTCATGAATGTCATTATAGCCCATATTATTAAAAATATTGCTATTACCACATACAATATGATTCTGCTTCTTCTTGCTTGATGTAATCTAGCATCCCATACTTTCTGACAGTCTGGGGAGCATACAAGTTCATTTAATGGAATCGGGGTTCCACATATCGGACAATGTTTATGAGGGTCTACTGCCATATCTATCACCTATTTTATATTTTAAAAAATTCTTCGGTATTTTTAGTTACTTGCAATGCAAGCTCTTCTGCATCCATACCCATGCAAAGTGCAATTGTATTGAGGATATGGGGCAGATATTTTGGTTCATTTCTATTTTTCTTAGGTTTCTTATCAAAGTTTTTTGGTATTAAAAATGGAGCGTCAGTTTCTATCATTAATTTTTCAGGAGGAATAACACTTACGGCTTCCTGCAGATTTCTTCCTCTTTTCATATCACAAATCCATCCTGTAACACCAATATAACAACCTAAATCAACATAATTTTGTGCTTCCTGTTTTGTTCCAGTAAAACAGTGAACAACGGATTTTTCAACAATGCTGTCATGTCTTTCAAGTATTTTATATAAATCTTCATGTGCTTCTCTCTCATGCAAAAACAATGGCATTTCCAATCTTTCTGCAAGTTCCACTTGAGCTTCAAACCATTTTCTCTGCAAATCCTGTGGTGAAAAATTCCTATTATAGTCAAGGCCGCATTCTCCAATAGCTACAACGCAGTCATGATCAGCTATTTTTTCCAATTCAAAAATAGTGTGTCCGTTGCAGGTTTTTGCATCGTGGGGATGAACTCCTGATGTTGAAAACAGTGTATCAGGATATTTGGAAGCATATTCACGAGCAAGCTGGCTTGAATTAACATTAGTTCCAGTGATAATGAATTTATTCACTCCTGCTTTTTTTGCTTCTTCAATTATTTCAACCCTGTCCTTTTTAAAGGAGGAATGCATTAAGTTTAATCCGATATCAATAAGATTATCCACCATAATCACCTGATTATTCGTTAATAACTCTTGTTCCAATTTTTTCTCCGTTTATTGCTTTGATGAGATTTTCCGGTTCATAACCGTTAGCAATAACAGTTTCCAAATTGGATCTTTTAATCATTTGAACAGCTGTTGTATCAAAGAATTCGTATGTACCTGCTTTCATGTCTTTGCCGTTTAAAAACTCAAGAAGGTCTGTAGCGGTTATTTCGCTTACAAGTTCAGCATCATCAAATTTGTTAGGGTCTTTTGTATACATTCCATCAACGGATGTTAAGTTAATGAGTTTGTCTGCATGAACATATTCTGCAAGAATTGCAGATACTGCGTCTGTACTGTGTGCAGGTTCTGTTCCACCCATAACGATGATTTTTCCGCTTGATGCAAATTCCAATGCTTCCTGGAAGTTATGAGGTACTCTTTGATAAGCCGCATCTCCAAGTGCACATAATAATAATTTTGCATTAATTCTTGTGACTTCAATTCCGATATCATCACATTGTGCTTCACCGGCATTTAAGTCACGAACAACACCAATATAGTCTCTAGCAGGTTTTCCACCACCAACTACAACGAATAATTCATGTTCATTAGTTAATTCCTTTAGAATTTCACTGTATTGTTTGAATCGAGTACTGTCATAATCTTTCAATAGAATTGATCCGCCAATCGCAATAACTATTTTCATATATTCACCTTATAATTAAATATCAATTCTATTATATTTAAATTTTAAAAAAAGTATGTAAAAAAAGAAAGATTGAGGAATTAATTATTCCCCGTCATATAAACCTTTGTGTGCTAAACCAGCCAGTACTGCACCGATGATTGGTGCTACAATAAATACCCATACCTGTTCGAGAGCTACTCCGCCCATGAATAATGCAGGTGCTAAACTACGTGCAGGGTTAACAGAGGTTCCGGTCAATGGTATTCCCATAATGTGTACGAATGCAAGGGTTAAACCGATTACTATTCCTGCAACAGCACTTGTTTTTTCACTTCTGGTAACTCCAAGTACAGTAAATACAAATACAAAGGTTAAAATAATTTCAGTTATTAATGCGCCGTAAAGGTTGATTCCAACACTTGAAGCTGCACCAAATCCGTTCTGACCTAATCCTGTTGCCATGTATCCTCCAAGGCTTGGGGCTGAATTAATTAATGCTGCAAGGATTGCAATACCAATAATTGCACCGATACATTGGAAAATAATGTACATGATTAAGTCTTTAATTTCCATTCTTCCGTCAATCCACATTCCGATTGAAACTGCAGGGTTAATGTGGCATCCTGAAATGTCTCCGATTACATAAGCCATTGCTACAATGGATAAACCAAATGCCATAGCTATTCCTAAGTTGCCGAGTACAAATCCTGCGATAGCTGCACTTCCGCATCCGAATAATACTAGAACCATAGTTCCGATTAATTCACTTATATATCTTTTCATAAATTCACCTTTTTCTTCATTTAGTAATGAACATGTAATTTTTGTATTTTATAATATATTTATTTTCGCCTTATTTTCCTGATTCCAACACATGCCAACATTATTACGACAATTGCAAGGACATATGGGAATGCTGTAATCAGTATTGATTCATTAACTTTGTCAAAATGATATTCTCTTGCGAAATCCATATTTGAATTATCTGTATGATTTTGCGTTATTTTAGCGAAATTGTATAATAAATCGTAATAGCCGATTTTTGCACCGTCATATTCAATAAAGTTAGGTGCTCTTCCGTTCTCGTCCATAAACTCTTTTACTATTCCACCCATTTTCATATAATCATATATTGAATAGCTGTTTTTTGCAAATGTGGAATATTCTTCAGGATCTGTTGGCGCACCATACTCTGATGGGGCTTGAAGGCCGTTTCCATTAAGATAGGAACTTGTTAAATATAATAATTGTGGGGCAGTATATGAGTTGTATGTGCCGGTCATTTGCTTATCATCGCTTTCCAGTAAAGATTGGCTCGCCTTGGCCATTTCTTTAGGAGCTAGTTTGTGAGTAATGACCAAATCATTATTGTAGCTGTTAGAATTGTTATTACCTACACTTTCAACTATTTGCTCGGCAATGTATTTATTCACGTCTTCGTTATATTCTGTCAGGTACCCTTTAGGACCTGCATCAGGGTATACTTTCAGGGGTTGGATATAGTCAATTCCGGCTTCTTTAAGAAAAGTTCCTGGGTAATTTATCCCTGCAAATATTGTTGAGGAATAATCATCGTCCCATGCTCTTCTAAGGGAATTTGCTTCATCCAAATCAAAGTCTCCGGTGTTTACAAAGATTATTTTCTTCCCTGAGTTGACGGCATATTTTGCAAGTATGAGGAAGTTTCCGGCATCGGATGCAGCAAGGTTCACGCTCACATCTGCACCACTTTCTATGGCTCTTGAACCCTCTCCGGGGCTTGGGGCCTGACTATCTACAATTACCTTGATATTGCCGTTACTCATCTCCTCAACATAATTCTTTATTGAGTTCAACATGTCAACATCTTCATTTTCTCCGATTATGTTATCTGAAGTTAAGAATAATGTTGTTGTTGCAGATACCTGACCTACACATGAGGATAGTAATAAGAGTATCATAAATAATATCATCAAGTCTTTTTTCATATTATCTGTCCTTGTAATAAGTTACTATTTACTTTTATTTTTACCGGTTAATTAAATTTTTCATATCATGAAGTAAAATTCTAATCGGGAGGTAATATTTTTTGATTTAATAATTTTTGAGGGTGTTTGAAGCAAAAATTTATATAGTACTAAATTTAATTAGATTTTAGAGGATTTATAGAGATTATCTTTTATTTTGGTACAATATTATTAAGTTTTGATAAAATTGTTGTCAAGAGGTAAAATTGTCCTGAATAGTTGAGTTATGATCTCATATTTATCCTAAATTATGAGGTGTAAGCTGGCTAAATTTTATAGTCAGCTTTTAATTCATCAGTTTAGTATAAATTTTAAATTTTGATGATTTTTTTCAAGATTTAAGTTATAAATAAAAAGGTTAATTGCTTATTAATAGCTTTTTGTTAATTAATGGTGGTTATCAATGTCCTCAAAGGAGACAAAAAATATGTTTAAAAATAAGATAGCTATTAGCAAAAATTTTTTAATTGCCATATGCTTTATTTCATTAATTCTTTTTGCAGTCACTAGTGTTGATGCAATCGAATTGAATGAATCATATCCTGATGAGATAGGGCTTGGAGCAGATGGTAATTATAACTTAAATGCAATTGATGAAGATAAACTAGGAAATTCTCAGGAAAATATTCTCTCGTTACCAAAAACAATTCAATTGACTAATGGAAACTTTTCAGATATTCAGAATGCAATTCATTACTCATTAGAAAATGGAGATACATTGGATTTGGAAGGCAATTTCATAGCTGATGGGCCGGATTCATATATTTTTGTATATAAAAACATCTCGGTTGTATCTAGGAATGGAGCAACATTGGATGGAAAGAATATATCCAGTGCGTTCATTGTTCAAACCGGAGGGTCAGGATCTTCGTTTTCAAATTTGATTTTTAAAAATGGTAACCATTCGTCTGGTGGTGCGGTACTTGTTTATGGAAAGGACGTCACATTTGACGATTGTGAATTTATGGATAATTATGCGTCAAGAGGTGGTGGTGCGATTTATACGGATTATATAATTGAACAAAATCCCGATGCGGGTCGAAATTTATTGATTAGGAATTCCAAGTTCATTAATAACTTTGCTACTATTACCGCAGGGGCTGTTGGGGCATACGGTTTTAATGTAAGAATTCTTAATTGTACTTTTGATTCGAATAGGGTTTATGATAAGAATGGTGGCGCCGTTTATGGAGGTGCTTTACAGGTAGGAAGACAGGAGTTTATTTCAAATACTCTTATTAAGGATTGTAAATTTATAAATAACAGGGCTATTTCAGTTTCAGGCACACAACTGGCTCATGGTGGTGCATCATGCATTAGGGATGGTGTCAGTTATGAAAATTGTCTGTTTGAAGGAAACTCCGCCGATTTTGGGGGAGCTTTAACTGCCCATTGCTCAGGCACTATTAAGAACTGTACTTTCATTTCCAACTCAGCAAATGATTATGGTGGAGCAATTACAAACTCTGAGGAAATTAATTCAATGAATCTTAAAATCATTGATTGTAAATTCGATTCAAACACTGCCCCATACGGTGGTGCCGCTAAATTGGCAGGATATAGTGTGACAGTTGAAGACTGCAGTTTTGATAACAATAATGCATCCATTGACGGTGGAGCGCTTTACATTATTACACATACCTTGGATGTTTTTGATTCAAACTTTACACAAAATAATGCTTACCATAATGGTGGTGCAATTTATGTAAATGGTGAATCCACTACTGTTCAGGGGTCAAAATTCACATCAAATGAAGCTATTGCAAATCCAATGGTCAATGATGACGGATTAGGTGGTGCAATCTATATTAATGGAAGTTCAGACAATGTAAAAAACAATATTTTCGAGTATAATGTAGCAAGAAACGGAAGTGCAATATACTATGATGAATCAG
>NZ_JAFSNZ010000064.1 GCF_017447225.1 Methanobrevibacter sp.
AATAACTTATGATTAAATGGTGATAAAATGAATGATTATGCAATAGAAACAGTGAATTTATCAAAGAAGTATTCAAAGGATATGGTTGTAAATTCCGTCAACATGCACGTTGAAAAGGGAAAAATCTACGGACTTCTTGGAAAGAATGGAGCTGGAAAAACAACTACAATGTGCATGCTTCTAAATCTTGTATACCCAAGCAGCGGAGAAATTTTTCTTTTCGGGAAAAATCCCAAAAAACATTCTAAAGAAATTTATTCAAATATAGGATCAATTATTGAAACTCCAGGATTTTATGAAAATCTGACAGCATATGAAAACCTAAAGATCATTTCAAAAATAAGAGGAAATTACAATCCCCATTATATAAGATTGGCACTGGAACTTGTTGATTTAGAAAAACACGAATCCAAAAAATTTAAAGATTACTCATTGGGAATGAAACAGCGTTTGGGAATAGCTGCCGCTATTATGCACAATCCCGACCTGTTAATTTTAGACGAACCAATTAACGGCCTTGATCCTTTCGGAATCAAGGAAATCAGGACTCTACTAAAAAGATTATCCCACGAATATGGAATAACCATACTGATTTCAAGCCACATTCTAAGTGAAATAGAAAACATTGCTGATGTTATCGGATTTATGGACAATGGAGTGTTAATTGAAGAAATGTCAAAAGAAGAGTTATACGAAAGACTGGATAAATTTGTGGAATTTGAAGTGTCCGATATAGAATTAGCTATTAAAATTCTCGAAGAATTAGGTCTAAATGAGAATTATGATTTTACTTTTAAAAATGAAGGAAAAATCCATTTATATACAAATATTGAATCAAGAGATGAAATCAATAGACTATTCGTTAATTCAGGCATCAATGTTAAGAAAGTAAATTTATGTGAAGAAAATCTGGAGGATTTCTTTACACGAATGATATCCAACACATAAGGTGATTAAATGTTAACTTTTATAGAAATGGAATTTATAAAGCTTAAACGATCAAATATCTTTTTGTTAAGTTTAGTGGGAGCAATTTTACCTCCCCTATTAATGTTTATAGCAGTTACAGCATTTGATGAAGGACAAAGCTTTGAAGCATTATTTACAAATGTTAATATGTATATGTCAGCTATGTTTGCAATTCTCCTTTTTGCAATAATCATATCCTATCTTTTCGGCAGGGAATACAATGAACATACTTTAAAATCAATGCTGACAATTCCAATATCAAGAGGAAAATTCCTAGTAAGCAAATATATAATGTTTTTAGTATGGATTATGATATTAACAGTAGTGACAAGCATATCAGCAACAGTATTTGGATTTATTGCAGGTTTAGATGGATTTACTGTGAAACTATTTATGGATAGCTTTGCAGAGCTTCTATTTGCCAACGTTTTATTATTCCTAACATTCTCCCCATTCGTATTTGTTTCACTGTTCATTACGAATATGGTTCCTGCAATGGTTGGCGGTGCCGGTTTGTCCTTAGTGAATCTGATGATATACGGTCAGAGCTGGGCCCCATATGTGCCATGGACATGCCCATACCTAATTGCATCCGGTGAAATAGCTGAGTATGCCACAAGCACTTCTCTATCCTATGGAATCATTTTGGCAACATTTCTAATTGGACTGGCCATATCCTACATTTACTTTACCAAAAAGGATGTACCTCTTTAGTATTCACCAATTAACTATTGGTGAATAACTTATTTTTTTAGCTTAATGTCTGAATCCTGTTTTTAGCAACATTTCTTACATACTCGTTTTCATCACTGACAGAAACGTTTTTGAGAACTTTCTTACTTACAATCTTTTTAACGCAGGCTTCCCTTACTCTCCATGATTTATCCTTTTCTAAAATGTCAGTTAACGTGCTTTGGCTCCTTATTTTGGAAACGCATCTGACTGAAATGTCCTCATGGATATTCTGCTCATAGATTTTAACAATAATGTCCTCATCATCAATCTTATTCAATGCCTTAAGGCTAAAGTCGACATCCTTGTTGGCTAAAATGATTTCAACCAATACCTTAAGCTCATCAATATTATCTAAAGTATCCTTTCTGACGGAAGCTAATTTTGAATCATGCAATATCTTAACGTAAGCTGATTCGGAGGTGATGTTTTTCATCGCTTCACGGGCGATGTCCTCATGAGCAGTATTGACTGCAATTTTGACGAAATCCTCTTCTGAGGTAATATTTGGGTTTGTCACAGCATGAGTCCTTACGAATGAATCCTCATCATTTAATGCAATGTCAATTAACACATCCGCATCAGTGATCTTTTTAACGGCAGTCTGGCGTGAAAATCTGTCTGAATCACTGCGGGCAACCTTGACTAATGTGTCCTCATCGCTTATCTTTTTGATCGCTTCGCTTCTGACAACACTGTCCTCATCACTCAAAGCAATTTCAGACAATAGCTTTTCATCATCAATGATTTTAACCAAATCCAGCCTGACATCAGATTTTTTGGAGTTTAAGACAATGTCTTTTATTAAATCCTGATTTGTGATTTTTTCAAAAATGATGTTTCTGATTTTAGCGTTATCCTCCTCTTTTGCTATCTCCACAAGTTTCTCCTCATCTGAAATCTTGTTAATGGCTGCAATCTTGACTTCGCTGTCCGAATCTGTCAGGACAATTTCTTGAAGAGTATCCTCATCTGTGAATGAGTCTTTTAAAACGGCAGCTTTACGAATGGATTTATCTTTTGCTTTAAATACCAGATCAGATAATATTTTCTCATCACTGATTTTTTCAAGTGCTTCTTTTCTGTACTTTTTGTCCTTTGCTTCAATTGCAATGTCTTTAAGGGTTTCTTCATCTTCAATCTTATTGAAAATTTCAGTTATTTGAGGGGATTTTTTCTGGTTAATTACCATTTCAGCTATGGATTTGTTGTTTTCTCCCAATCTTTCATATGCAAAGCTTCTGACATCATAAAAATTGGAGTTTTTAGCTGCATCCCATAATAAATCCTCATCTTCCAGTTTGTTTGCTGCCATGAGCCTTATTGCCCTGTCTTTAACGTTTTTGGCCAGGTCAAGAGCCACATACTGGTTCGTGATATTGTTTACTGCAACTGCCCGCTCATTTCTGTTTTTGCTGTTCATAGCAATTTCTTTCAGCTGCAGTTCAACTTCTGGAATTTCAATTTCCGTTGGAATTTCATTTACCTTCTTTTCTTTCTTGTCTTTTTTAAATCGATCAAATAACCCCATATTAAGCACCTATTCGTAATTAACCTCTTCATACATTTTAGCCAAAAAGTCAGCCAGCGAAACGATATCCTGCCTGTTGTGTTCTATTATCGGAACCATTGGCCCAATATTGTTTTCGCTCAGATAAGTATTATAATAACCTGGAATGTACTGGCCTGGAACATCGTCAACCCTTTCAAGTCCGAACTTGTATTTTTCTATTGTCTGCAGTTTGCAGTCCGGAAGCTCATCTCTCCAGAGATATTTTGCAAAATACATTAAATCAAGGTGTGCCAAATCAAAATCAACATTCAGTCTGTGGTAATTGAGCCTGTTTTTTATGAACGGCACATCAAAAGTCTTTCCGTTGAACGTTACATGAACTGAATCCTCATCCAAATGTGAAAAGTAAGCCTTTAAAACAGCCAATTCCTCATCAAGATCCCTTAGGAAGTACTGTGAAGATATGATATTTTTTCCTTTGATTTCAGCAACGCCGATTAGAATTATCGGGACATTGGAAAGGCCCAAGGTTTCTATATCCATGAACTTGAAGTCGCTGACATCGGGAATGCTTACGCACTTGATTAAGTTGTCCTTGCATTGCTTTTGATACTTATTTTCATTCAGCAAATCAACAATACTTGAAAAGGGCATTTCGTCAATATTTTCCAAAAATTTGCGGGCATTCTCTTTATGTGAATCATGGTTTAGAAGGGATTCTATTGTATCATATCCCTGTTTTTTTAATTTTTCTTCTGTTTTAATGCCTATTTTTGGAAGCAACTTCAGATTATGATTCATCTGATTTTTAAAGTTATTTTCAGCCAGATTGAAATCTATCTTTTCCTTTTGGACAATACTTAAAGTCTCACCATAAGGCGTTTCTATAACATTACTGCCTTTAATATCAGTTAATTTTTTATCCCGATATTTAATTAATAGCTGTTCTTTTAAATCTTTGAAATAAGATGGTGAAACCTTTTTATACTCATCAAACGGAAATGTCTGTGAACTTGGAGAGTTCTCCAGTATTGATTTAAGCATGTAATTTTCATGTTCTAAGTCCTGCATCAATTATTTATTATATAATATGTTGAA
>NZ_JAFSNZ010000065.1 GCF_017447225.1 Methanobrevibacter sp.
GTCTTTTGGATTGTTTGAATTCATGTATTTCTTTTATCTCAGAAAATGTTCCTTCGCTGTGTATGGCTCGTAGTTTATAGATTTTTTGTCCTTTTTGTGAAAGAAATGCTCTTTTTCTTTCAATGAAAAATGGATTTAAAGGTTCGTATAATATTCTGTATTTACTATTTTTTGCACATTCTTTTTTATATGGGCAATTTGGACATTCATGTGTCTTGAATCTTAATTTTAATTCGTTATCTTTTTCTATTATTCCATCTACTTTTAATTTTTGATTATTGGGGCATGTGAATTCCATTTTTATTGGATCAAAGTGCATGTTGCATTTTGCATGTGGGTTGTCGCTGTATGTTCCATTAGTTTTCATTGCATCGTTTCTATCTGGGATTATTGGAGTTATTCCTTGTGAATAGGCGTATTCTATTTGATCTAATCCATAATATCCATTATCTGCCAATATGTATTCTGGTACCACATTATATGTTTCGATTATGTAGTCTATTGCTGGTTTTAATTGGTATCTGTCGGTTTTATCTTGAACAATCCTTTGCATGAGTATTAATCCAGTTTTAACGTCAACTACTGTTTGCAATAGGTATGCAAATTTTATTGTGTCATCTTTCATGTGCATTTTTCGTGCTTCAGGATCAGTTAGATTAACACGATGTTTTCCATCATAATTTTCTTTCAATAATTCCAATGTGTCTAAAATCTTGTTACGTGCTTTTTTAGAGGTTAATGCTATTTGCAATAGTTGTCGTCCATGTTCATTGAGATTATGGTGGATTTCATCAATTAAATCAATCATATCTTCCGGCAATTCATCCATAAAAAAGAATCTTTTAATCTTGTGCCAAATAGTCTGCTTGGATTTATCAAATGAGTAATCATATATTAAATCTTCCAAATATATGATTTGACCTATAGATAAGCTTCTGAATTCATTAACATGAGCTTCTATTGGAGTACTGTCAATAGAAATGATTTTAAAATCAACTAATCCCAATTTAAAACCAAATTTGACAGTATATTTTAGGAAATGTTTAATTAAATATTCATAATCATTTTTAAATTGGTTTATTTTTGATTTTCTAGGTAATTTCTCATTAGTAATGTACATGCAGGCTTTGTTTTTGTCATCAAGGAACGCTTCAATCTTACGGCAAGGTCTGTGACCTCTAAAAGTAGCAAAAAAATATAATCCCAGCATTTCGGAGGTTTTATATTTGAATTTCGGACCAGGTGTGCCTTTGGTTTTGCCTTCGAATAATCTAGGGTTTTCTTTTTCAAACAACTTAACTAAATGCACAACCAATTTTACTATGTGAAAATCATCTAAATCTTCAACAGGACTTTTATAAATCAAAGGTGCTTGGATACTATAATATTTACTTTCTACTGCCAACATAAACTTTGACACTCCATATTAATAGTTTTGCAAAAAGAAAGAATAAAATTTATATTGTATCCCCAACAAATATAAACAATAGTGGTTGGGGGTTTATTCTTTGTTTGCACATTTATATTTCTCCAATCACCTATTTAATGCTTTTCATGATGTTAAAATTTGATAAACTTGTGCAAACAAGTCTTGATATTTAAATAATCTATCATGTGGATAATAAGAAGATAAAGGATTCAATGGTAGAAGTAAAATTTAATTGGTATGTCTTTTATTGTTGTCTTGTTTGGTGAGGTCTATTTTTAATTAAATTAATATCTTTGAAAAAAGTTAACCTAAACTTTTATGAATTGAAAGTACATTTGCAAGTGCAATTCGGGGTTTATCAAATTTTGGCGAATAGTGGACAGCACCATAATTAATCATAAGTATTATGGGATGATTTAATAGCATATGTGCTTTTTTAGATAAAATAATTAGTTCAAATCAATTTACTGAAATATTCTAGTAACTGCATATTTTTTCTTTATTTTATAATTTTCTTGAAAATTCAATCTACAAAATATAAAAAATATGAAATGTATATCATTTCCAATAATCAAGCTCTTCTTCATTAAGTCCAATAAGATTTGCCTTAAAAATAGGGTTTTTGCCTTCTTTTTTCTGTTTTTCATAATCCTTCAAACAGTCTAGGGCAATTTTACCTAAAATCATACATGTAGGCAGGTTAATCAGGGTCATACCGCCCATTGTAATGTCTGCCATTGCCCAGGCAGCGTCCATTGGAATAATTGCGCCAATAAAAATGATTAATGTGGCGAAAATATAGAATATATTCATGAACTTTTTGGAAGGCTTTTTCTTATTGTTCATGAAAGTTAATGCATTGTCAACATAATAGAGATTTCCAAGAAGTGTTGTGAATGCAAAAAGAACCATTGCAACAGTAATAAATATTGGTCCTGCTGTACCGAACACTGTTGAAATTGCATTCTGCACATATGGTGCACCTGAAACTGCAGCATCTCTTGCAACTCCTGCTGATAAGCACATTAATGCAGTAGCTGTACACAAAAGCAGTGTGTCTATGTAGACGGATAATGTCTGAACCAATCCTTGCTTTGCAGGGTGTGATACTCTTGCAGAAGCGGAAGCATTTGGTGCAGATCCAACACCTGCTTCGTTTGAAAATAGTCCCCTTTTAATTCCGTAAACCAAACATGAGCCAAGAATACCTCCAGTTATTGATTTGAAATCAAAAGCATCCTGGAAAATTAGAATAAACATGGATGGTATGTTGGAATGATTGAATAAAATAACTATTAAAGCTATGATAACATAGGAAACGCCCATAAGTGGAACAACTGTACTTGTAACTTTAACAATTCTTTTGCCTCCTCCGAGAAGACAATATCCTGTTAAAGCAGCTATAAGTGCACCTATAATTATCGGTGTCGTTGATGCATTATAAAATGAGTATTCCATGAATGTTGATTGCAGGTTATATGAGCATAATAGATTAAATCCTACAGCGTATGTGGCAATTAGAAATATACAAAAGAGAATAGCTAATTTATGCTTGTGTAATCCTTCCTCAATATAATATGCAGGACCTCCTAGAAGTTACCATCAGGGTCTTTTCTCTTGAAAACCTGTGCTAGAGTACTTTCGACAAATGCAGATGATGCACCAATAATACACATAATCCACATCCAGAAACATGCTCCAGGACCTCCAAGACATATTGCCGTCGATACTCCGATGATATTTCCGGTTCCTACCCGTGATGCGGTTGATACCAGCATTGCCTGCAGGGATGAAACTGAATTGTCATCACCTGAAGGTTCCAATAAAAGTCTTATAGATTCAATGAATAATCTTACCTGAACTCCTCTTGTTCTGATTGTAAAGTACAGTCCTGCCGTAGCCATGACTACAATCAATACTGGAAAGTACATGAAATTGTCAATCTGATTTAATACATTAATAATTATGTCCCACATATAATCCTCTTTCGTTAATTGTCTAATTTATATATTTTTAATTTATTATATAATAAATTATTGAATTAGATGTATTTTGTTTATGAAATTTTTTTAATTCTTCTATAAATTAATATAATATATTTTATAAATTATTTAATATTCAAATTATATTTTATTTTTGGGTTCATTTTTTGATGCATTTGTTTGATTGTTCATTGAATTTTTCTACTTTCATTATAATATTATAAAAACTTGGTAATTTTAATTTAACTCATAACTAGGGGTTTATATAGTATAAAAACAATAATAAATTCATGAAATTTAAAAGCATTATTTTAATATCAGAAATATTGGAAAATAAAATTCCTGAAAAATATTTGGAATCTTTGAGGGAATTTTTACTCAGTGGGTCTATTTTTATCGAGACATCAGAATTTTTAGCTGGAATAATAATTTTTATCTTAGTTACTGAAATTATTCTAGTAACTATTTCATTCATTTTAAATCTGCCGTCATCAATATTATTCATACCATTTTTAATTTTTCCGGCAATTTACACTTATGTCTCTGTAAAACATGAACGAAATGTGGCTGAAATCGAGCAATCAGCTCCGGATTTTTTAAGACAGTTATCAAGCATGCTTCAGGTGGGCTTGAGTTTTGAGAATGCTATGGAAGACATGTCTAAATATGGAAAAGGGCCTCTTTACGATGAAATGAGGCGCACAATCATTGAAATACGTATGGGGCGTAATTTTGATGAGGCATGGATAGCAATGAGCAGACGATTGAAGTCACGGGAGCTTGAAAGAATTTTTGGAATAATATTGGATGGACGTAAAAGTGGATCAAGTATGGCGGGAGTGATAATGGATGTTTCAAATGATCTTAGGGATTTGCTTGCAATTAAGCGTGAGAGAAAGTCATCTGTCATGATGGCTGTGATGTTTTTAATAATATCTGCTGTTATAGCAACACCATTTGCTTTGGGCATGGTCAGTGTCTATGGAGGTTTTATGGAAAGTTTTGGTCAGGTTACTGATATTGTTGCCATTGCACCTATTGCCGGTCAGATGTATCTTGTAATTCATTCTTTTTTAATAGGTTTCATTATAAGCATTATCATGTATGGTGAAGTTAAAAAGGGAATCAAATTTTCAATACCTTTGGTTGTCGCATCAGTTGTGATATTTTATTCGGTATCTAATTTTGGAACATCTATGTTGATGTAATTATTTACCTTATTAAAGCAATATTGCTCTTAGGAGGTTTAATTGTATCTTAAATTACAAAATACTTATATATTTTAGTTTATATATTAATCAATGGTGATTAAAATGGATAATAGTGCTCAAGCATCAGCTGAATTAATTTTATTATTTGGTGGAATTATGGTTGTGGTGTTGCTTGCAGTTTTCATGTACAGAAATTATGTACGTGATTTAGGCAGTGAAGTTCAATCCGAAGAAGTTTCAAAGCTAAACGGCAAACTGCAAGAAATTTCGGAAATTTTCACCTAATTTTATATTTTTTAATAATCCATAATGCTGGTATTGATATCAGACAGCATAATGTTATTGCCGGAGGATAGGCAAGATATCCTATGATATAACCTACAACCATTAAAGCCAGCATGCAGTAAAGTGAATCATTGTTTTCAAATTCAACCTGGAGGGCAATGTTTCCCTTATCTGAATTTTTAAGTGCATTGGCTATGAAAATGGAAATTATTGCTGTTGCCACAAAATCAAGGCCGTATGCAGCATGTGCAATGAATGAATCGAAATTTTCAGCAACAAATATTGTCAGATAAGGCAATAATGATAAGATGAATAATGAAAGTCCAGTTAGCCATATGACTTTATGGTCTACTTTATTAACCATGCTGAATACGTTGTTGTTGTAATTCCAGAAATTAAACACAACTAAAAAGCTCAATGCATAAATGATGAATTCAAGATGCACTTCAAACAATGCTTCCCAAGTTCCGTCAGCAGCCATAGGTATTTCCAAAACAATTATTGTCAATACGATTGCCAATATTGCATCAATGAATGCTTCAAACCTTTCACTATCCATTTACAGACCTCCATCCAATAAATATCCAGAGAATTATTGAAATCAAACATGAAATATAAATTCCAGGCCTGTAAACCGTATAAGTCAGTATGAATCCGATTAATATTATAAACAATGGGGAAATCTCATAATAAACCTTTGAATTGGTCTCCTGCAATTCCTTATTGTATGGATTGCTCCTATAAATTGCTTTAATAGATAAAATATAAAGGATATTTGTTACAACAAACAGCAAACCGAACATTGTTTCGCTAGGGATGGATTCCGGGTGCAGCGCAACCCATATTGTGAAATATGGCACTAATGAAATTACAAAGGTCATCACACCATAAACCCACACTGAGGTATTGTCAAGATTGTCAACTTTCTTGAAAAGGTTGTGGTTATTGTACCAGATATTGAATAATGTTAAAAAACTTATCAGATATGCCAAATAAAATGTCTTCAATTCCCATATTGCAGATAATGTTGGTTCTGAAGGCTGGGCTACTTTCAAAACCAGAACAGTCATTATGATTGCAATAATCGCATCGATAAATGTTTCAAATCGTGTCGTCTCCATGAAATAATATTTTTATTTTAAACTATAAATAATTAAATAAGGTGATAAGATGGATATGCTAATCAATGGTGAACATGTAAGCGACATGGATAAAAGTGAAGTCATAAATCCTTATAATGGTGAAGTGATAGATACAGTACCGATTTCCCATTTGAATAATGTTGATAAGGCTATAGAAGCGGCCAATAATGCCAAAGCATCTCTTCAGGAGATGTCTGCCTTTAAAATATCAAACAAATTATATGCAGTTTGTGAAAAACTGAAAGACAATAAAGAGGATTTTGCAGAGCTTTTAACAAAAGAGGTGGGAAAACCAATCAATGAATCATATGTTGAACTTGACAGGTCTATTGAAACCTTAAAGCTTGCCGCTGAAGAGGCCAAAAGAATCTATGGTGAGGCTGTTCCTTTGGATGCTGGATTAAACGGAAAAGGATTTTTTGCATTCACCCAAAGACTGCCGTTAGGTGTTGTTGCAGCAATCACTCCATTCAACTATCCTTTAAACTTAACAATTCACAAAATTGCGCCAGCTATAGCATGTAAAAACACGGTTATCATCAAACCACCTACTGATGCACCATTAACAGTAATGAAATTTGCAGAAATTGTTGATGAAGAGTTTCCGGCAGGTGTAATCAATACAATCACAGGATATGGCTCTGAAGTCGGTGACGCTTTAGTCGCATCTAATGAAATAGATAAGATATCATTTACCGGAAGCGTGCCAACAGGTTTGGTAATTTCCCAAAGGGCGGGAATGAAAAGGGTAACATTGGAGCTTGGCGGAAATGATCCGTTGCTTGTCCTGGATGATGCTGATGTCGATGCTGCAGTTAAAGGAGTTATCAACGGATCATATCTCAATGCAGGTCAGGTCTGTATGGGCGTTAAAAGAATTATCGTCCAGAAAGGCATTTATGAAGAATTCAAGGCAAAACTTGTTGATGCAACATCCAAAATTAAAATGGGAAATCCAATGGATAAGACAACGCAGCTTGGAACATTAATCAGTGAAAAAGCAGCAATTCAGGTTGAAGAAACAGTTAATAATGCAGTAAAAGATGGTGCGGAAATATTAGTTGGCGGAAAACGTGATGGAGCATTTTACGAGGCAACTGTTGTGGATAAGGTAACACCGCAAATGGATTTGGTTGTCAATGAAACATTTGGTCCTGTAGCGCCGTTAATGAAAGTAAAAACAGTTGATGAAGCTATTGAACTTGCCAATGCTACCGAATATGGTCTTCAGGCAGGAGTATTTACAGAAAATTACAGAAATGCAATGCGCTGTGCAAATGAAATTGAAGCAGGAACTGTATTTATTAATAAACAGTCCACATTCAGAACTGACAATATGCCGTTTGGCGGATTTAAAAGCAGCGGTTGCGGAAAAGAAGGAATAAAATATGCTGTTGAAGAAATGACTAAAACTAAACTGATAGGGTTGAATTTAAGATAATTCTACTTTGATTCAGCATATTTATCTAAATATGTACTTAATCGAGATAAGCTTCTACTAAGTTACGTGTTTCGTTCAATGATTCCATTGGAATGCCTTTTGGCATTTGGCCAAGTTCTCCGTCGACTTCTTTAAGGATACTTCCGTTCATTCCCAGAAACATTCCTTCACTAACTGTTTCCATAAAGCTTTGTGGAGGTAGAAGTGAAACACCTACACGATTTTCTTCTTTTACGTTCAAGTCATTTGTAACAACAGTAATCGCACGTTTTCCTAAGTTAACATTACATATCATCAATGAATCTGCTTTAGGATGTTTTGTAACACTCATCACTTCTCCTACTCTGATATCAATGCCGATGATAGGGTCATTTATAGGGCCTAATGCAAGACGGTCTTTAAGGCCAAGCATGGTGTCGATGAAAAATCTTACTTTAGCAATGTTTTCAGCTGTTTTTTCGCGGTCTTCCTTTGGAGCAGCGCTTAAAAACTTTTTATTCCATCCGTCTCCACCTAAACATTCTACGATTTTTTCCGCTTTTTCAGTTAAGCTTGCAACATCCGGTGAGTTAACAAGGTCATCTCCTTCAAGATATGAATATATTAATGACTGAAAATCGCTGTTCATCTGTTTTCCTGTTTCAACAGCAAGTTTTTTATTCCAGTTTCCTCTAAATGATGCTGTTGGAATCAGATTCAAATAATTTTCTCTTGCTTTGTTCGCTACTAAAATTCGGTAATCTTTACTAGTATCCCACAATGTTTAATCTCCTTTGAATATAGTTAATTATAATATTTGACATATACAATAATAAATTTTTTCCAAAATATTTCAGAAAGGATATTTCAATTAATAACTTAATTTTTTGGCTAATTTTTATTATTTCAGCTTATTTTTTTAATTAAAATTAGTTTTTATATCAAAAACTATTTATATAAACAATAATATAAAGTTATACATATTTATTTAGTTGATTTATTATAAGTTAACCTGTGGTGTTAAAATGGTAGAAGTTTCAAATTTACGTAATTTAAGTATATATACAAACACTGGTCATTATGTGGGCCAAGTAGAAGATGTTGTTTTAAACATAAGATTAGGAACCATTTCAAAATTACAAGTAAGGGCTGTTGAGCCAGAAAGAAAACAAGTTGGAATCATTGAAAATATTAGAGGTGCATTTCAAGGAGTTCCTGAAGAAAATATTGGTGTTAGATCTTTCCAACATGATTTATTGACTGTTGATTTTGATAAAGTACAGGCTATTGGGGACATTATGTTAATTAACCCAAGGGATATCAAAAAAGTCAACCCGGAACCACCAGTTCCTGAAACTGTTGCTCCACAACAAGCTCCAAAACCTGAAACTCAACCACAATTTGAAAATAAACCTAATTTTGAATCTGAAAGATTATAATTTCAATCTTTCTACTTTTTTTATTTATTAATTTTTTTTAAGTGATTTTAATGAATGTAGGAATTATAGGCTGTGGAGCTATCGCTAACATTATTGCAAGCAGAATAGTTCCTGAAGATAACAATATTGAAATTAAATATTTCTTTGACAAGGATATTGAAAGGGCAGAAAATTTAGCCAGTTTTGCCGGCGGAGTAGCCGTTCTTGATTTTGATGACATGTTAAATGATGTTGATTTGATTTTGGAGTGTGCTTCACCGGATTCAGTTAAATTATTGGCTCCAAAAATTTTAGAAAAAGGAATTGATATGATTATCATGAGTATAGGTGCTTTTATGGATAAGGATTTCTTTACCAAAGCCTTAATCATTGCCCGTGAAAATGATGCACATATCCATTTGCCTTCAGGTGCTGTTGTCGGTTTGGACGGTATCAAGGCAGTTGCCGATTTCGGATTAAAAGAAATTACATTAGTCACCCGCAAGTCTCCAAAGTCATTAGGTAAGGATATAGACACTGAAGAAGTTTTGTTTGAAGGAAAAGCTTCTGATGCAGTTAAAGAATTTCCATTAAATATTAATGTTGCAGCAACAATCAGTTTGGCCTGCAATCGTGACATTGATGTAAAAATCATTGTCGATCCAAAAGTTGACCGTAATGTTCATGAAATTACGGCAAAAGGTGATTTCGGTGAGTTCAAAACAATAACAATGAACCATCCGTGTGCAGCTAATCCTAAAACAAGTATGCTTGCTGCAATTTCTGCAATTAAATTGCTTAAAAGTTTTGATGAAACAATATCAGTAGGATTATAATGAAAGAATATGAGATTTACTCTGATTTGAGAGTTCCAGTTAATTCTAAAATCATTGTAAGGTTGGATGGTAGAAGTTTCCACTCATTTGCCCGAAAAATGGAACTTGTAAAGCCATATGATGATGATTTTTATAAAGTGATGGTGAAAGTTTCCAAAGACTTGTTTGAAGAGTTTTCACCATTATTTGTTTACACTTTTTCAGATGAAATCAGTATTCTTTTGGATAATGTTCCTTTCAACGGACGTGTTGAAAAGATAAATTCAATCATGGCCAGTTTCACTGCTTCTTCATTTTCCATAAATTATGATAAGGAATTTCCAAAACCTGTTGCATTTGATTCCAGGGTCATTCCAGTTAATGATGGTGATATCTTAAATTATTTCAAATGGAGGCAGGATGAGGCTTGGAGAAACTGCGTTAATGGATATGGAATTCATTTCTTGAAATCCAAATACTCTTCCAAAGAGGCAAACGAAAAAATTAACGGATTGAATTTATCGGATATTCATGAATTATTATTTGAAAACGGAATTAATTTGAATGATGTTGATACATGGAAAAAAAGAGGAATTGGCGTTTATAGAAAAAATAAGGAAATAAAAGGATTAAATAAAAAAGATGGCAAAGAACAGATTTCCTATCGCAGTTTTATCCATGTTGACTGTAAGCTTCCAATTTTTTCGCAGGAATTTTTCAATGAACTGTTTTGAGGTTATTATATGAGTTTTTTATCGAAGATATTCAGCAATAATGATGATGTGGAATTTGATGAAATCTGCATTGACAGGGAAGTTCTTGATGCTGTAATATATTATTCTAAACAATCTTATCCTAATGAATTTTTGGCATTTTTCGATGGTGAAATAGTTGATAAAAAGCTTTATTTGCTTGCCTTAATTTTTATTCCTGGCGAAACAGGATCTTCGGGTGCTGTTGTTCATACGGAACTGCTGCCTCCGACTTTAAAGTATTGGGGTTCAGTTCACTCACATCCTGGTCCAAGTGCCCAGCCTTCAGGGGCTGACTTAAAGACTTTTTCAAAACATGGTATTTTTCACATGATTGTGTGTCTGCCATATAGCTATGAAACATTCAAAGCATATGATAAGTATGGCAATCCTTGCAAATACACTGTAGGTGATTACAGCGACATGTTTGATGAAGACATCAGTGATTTCTTTGATGAAAGTGATGTTTTAAAAGAAGGTGAAGTTATCAAGCCGGGCTTTTTTGATGAGGATGCTAATTTTGATGATGAGCCGAACACTGCTTATGAGGAATATGAAAAAAGTTTAAGGCCAAATAACATTAAAATCATTTCAAATAATTCCATTGAACCAATAATCATCTCCAAAGGGGATTCTATAAAAATAGAATTTGATGAGAACGGCAATATCAAAAAGTTTCATAAAAAATAGTTTTTAGTGTTCGGTTAATAAAAATAAAAAAATAAAAAACAATATGGTGAAATTGTTTTTTATAATTCTAATCCAATTGCTTCATAAACATTGTTTAGCTCTTGGATTTCTTTGATTACATCAGTTGGAATTTCTTTATCTAAGGTCAAGACCATAATTGCTCTTCCGCCTTTTTCGTCTCTTCCAACTTGCATGATTCCGATGTTAACACCATATTCTCCGAGTTTAGTGCCGATTGCACCGATACTTCCAGGAACATCTTCATATTTTGCAATGAACATGTGTCCTTCAGGAATAACATCCACCCAGTAATCATTTACTTTTAAGATTCTTGCTTCGTGTAGGGTTGTTCCTTCTGCGGAGAATTCGTCTTTATCGGTTTTTGCTTTAACTCTTATTAATGAATCGTAACCTTTAGCATTGGTTTTTCTGCCTTCAGTTATGTTAATTCCACGGTCTTTAGCTACAAGTGCTGCATTTACAGCATTAACTGGTGAGCTTAAGAATGGATTAACTACACCTTGGATAACAGTTCTTGTTAAAATTTCAAGGTTATCGATTTTTGCAAGCTCTCCACTGTAAACAATTTCCAGGTCTCTGATTTTACCGTTTACAGCTTGAGATATGAAACTACCTAATTTTTCAGCAATTTCAAAGTATGGAGCTAATTCCTGATAAGTTCTGTTATCGATTCTTGGCATGTTTAAAACATTGTTTGGTGTTCCGCCTTTAGCTAATTCGATAATTTCGTCAGCTACAATGATTGCCGCATCTCTTTGTGCTTCTTTAGTTGATGCTGCAATATGTGGGGTCAATACGATATTGTCAAGTTCGAATAATTTTGAATCTTCAGCAGGTGGTTCTTCTTCATATACATCTAAAGCTGCTCCACCGATTTTTTCGTTTTTCAAGGCATCATATAATGCTTCTTCATCAATGATTCCACCACGAGCACAGTTTGTGATGAATGCTCCATCTTTCATTATTTCAAATTCATCATATGAAATTAAATGTTTGGTTTCAGGAGTTAACGGTACGTGAATTGTAATGAAATCAGCTTTTTTAAGAACTGTTTCTAAATCGGTTAACTCTACGCCCATTTGATTAGCTACTTCTTCAGGTAAGTATGGATCGTATGCAACAGCATCCATTTCAAATGCTTTACATCTGTTGACAACTTGTGAACCGATTCTTCCCATACCGATTACACCGAGAGTTTTGTTTCTGAGTTCAACTCCCATGAATTTTTTCTTTTCCCATTTGCCTTCTTTTACAGATTTATCTGCAATACTTAATTTACGTGCCATGGAAAGTAATAATCCCATAGTATGTTCTGCTACGGTAATTGAGGTTGATTCTGGTGAATTTACTACCATTATACCTTTTTCGGTAGCAGCATCCAAATCGATGTTGTCTACTCCAACACCTGCTCTTGCAATTATTTGTAAATTGTCAGCGTTATCAATTACTTCTTTTGTAACTTTTGTTCTGCTTCTTACGATTATACCATTGTATTCGCCAATGGTTTTTACTAATTCTTCAGGAGTGATGCTTGTGTCAACTACGACTTCAGCTACTTCCTTTAAATTTTCTATTCCTTTCTCATTTATTGCATCTGCAACGAGTACTTTCATTATTTCACCATATAATTTTTTAAAATATTATCATTAATATTAGTTAACTATATATATTTACTTCTATTTAAAAGTATAATTATATAATATAAAAAGGTGTAAATTATGGTATCTGTAAATGAATTTGCAATTTCAACTGCCAATGATATTCCTGGATTTAAGATTGTTGAAACAAAAGGTTTTATATATGGTCTGACTGTTAGAAGCAGAGGTGCCGGAGGTCAAATCGGTGCCGGTATCAAATCCATTTTCGGTGGTGAAATCACCCAATACGTTAAAATGATGGAGGAATCAAGGGATGAAGCTTTGCACAGAGCAATAGACCACGCAAAAGAATTAGGCGCAAACGGTATTGTTGCAATCCGTTTTGATTCAAATGAAATATCTGACGTGATGCAGGAAATCCTGGTTTATGGAACTGCTGTTGTGGTTGAAAAAGAATAGATAAGGCGATTTTATTTTTGACAAAAACTTAAACTTTAAAGATAAATCCATACCGGAATCTATTCTTGGATATGGTCCGTTTATGGCTGAACCCTATTATGGCCATAGGGCAAGACTGTACTATGAAGATTTATACATGCAGCCTGAAAGAATCGCTGATGTGATACTACAGGCTTATGACTGTGGTGTGGGAGCAATCAATTTGATTAATGATGAAAATCTCCTTAGAGGATTTGATTTGGCCTGTGAAAACGGTTGCAAAATGAAAGTTGTCGCAACTGTCGGTAAATCTGATGTTGATTATTTGAACCCTAACTATGAAGTTGCCTGTGAAGTGGATTGGGAAGATGATATTGAGTTGTTTTCCTCATATGACACTCCTGTGATGCTTGTGGATGAGTTCATCACTGATGCGTATAAATGGAGTTTAACATCTAAAATTTTAAATTCCATTAATGATTCAGGATCTCTGTCAGGCATTGTCACAGCATTTCCTTATCGTACAACTGACCTGCTTAAGGATAATATTGATATGGATTTATTTGACTTTTACATGATTCCTTTAAATAGCTTTGCCTATATGATGGACACTCCTTCATTTTTAAAGGCTCAAAGGGAAGAATTCCGATCCAGAATATTGGATTTGAATAAAAAAATTATAGCCTGCCGTATTTTAAGTGCGGGCATCCAGATGCCTCAGGAAGCATTTACTTTTCTGAATAACCTGGATTTTGTCGATTTGATTACCTTTGGTGTGGCTAGCGAAGAGGAAATAAAAAAAGATATGGAAGTTTTAAAAAGTTTTTAGAATTTGACTACATCATATTCTTCGAAAGGAACAATATTCATTATTTCGAATTCTGCATTTAAGCTTTTCAATCCTTCATCCAATTCTTTTATATTTTTATTTGACGGTTTTTTGCCTGTAATCTGCAGGTATTGTCTTGGTGTTATTTCACAGTATTCGCAATCGAAATTGCAGCATCTGTCTTTTTCTTCACATCCGTAGCCTTCAAGGTCTTCTCTTGTGCCGATGACTATATCGTCCAGTATTCTTGATACTCTTTCATCTGATGCAAACATTGCAATTTTTTGTGAATATCCGCAGATTCCAATTGCTTTTTGCCCTCTAAAGTTACAAACCCATTTGATTGGATAATCTTTCATACCGTCAATTCTTAAGTCTTCCATATTATCTCCTAATTTTCTTTTCTTTCTTTTATTAACTTGATTAATTCCTGTGAGCGTTCAAATTCTTTCAGTTCCCATGATTTGATAACAGGTATGCTTCCGAGAGATTCCTTGATTTTATCGTTATTTATGATGAAAACCGGTTCGGAAGAGGTAATCATGGACAGGTCTTTAAGCGGAACGGCCATTCTTTTCAATGTTTTCTGGCTTCTGTTCTTTTCAACATTGGCTATTAATGAGGAGCTGTCATCTTTAGCAACAGCATCAAACGGGCTCTTGTTTGTTGAAATAACGCCGTATCCCAGTTTTGAAAGGTCTTCAGCGCCTTCGCCTGTTGTATGGTATTGGATTTGGTCTTCCTGGTTGTATTTTAATATGTCAATGTCCAGTGTTACTTTCGTATTCAGTATCTCTTCCAGTATCATTGCCGTTTCAGCATTCGCCCTTACAATTTCATTTTCATATTTATACATTGTTGCCCTTGAAACATGTGCCAAATCAGCCAAATCCTTAAGTGAAAGCGAATAGTCTTCCCTGTACTGTTTGATGACATTACCATCAATTTTCACGAAATATCCTCCTCTGTCTGCCAGTACTTCAGGATATTCCTTATATATTATCATATTTTTCAATGTTTCAAATCCTATGGTCGGGATGTCGTATCTTTCATAGATTACTCCTTCCTCAAGGATTCCATTTCTGGATTTCGCTCCGATTATTATTGGTGAAGCTAAGAATATATTGGCTAACTGTTTCATTTCATGAGCATTCTTTTCATTCACACTATCTATATTCACAAATGTTTTTAAAAGTAAAATTAATAAGTTTTTACGAGCTACAATATCAAAAGAACCTTGATCATAAATGTCAGAAGTTTTATAACCTTCTGAAATTAATAATTTTTCTATTTCTTGTAACATTCTGCTTCGAGTTAACATATTAAATGCGACCTAATTAATTTTGTTAAAAAATTATATATTGTTTTTATATTAATATAATTTAATGTAAAAGGTGGTTATTATTACTTATTTATATGTTGGAATTGATGATACTGATTCTCCAGATGGGATGTGCACTACTTATTTGGCTTGCCATATCATTCGTAAACTTAAGGAAAATGGAATTTCTCTTGTGGATTATCCTCGTTTGATTAGGTTAAATCCTTTTGCTCGTTTTAAGACTCGAGGTAATGGTGGAGTTGCCTTTAAGATTTTCAATGATGACAAGGCAGATTTGGCCAAACAGATTATTCTGGATGAAGTGTCTGCTCTTTCAATGTTTGACTGTGACAATACAAATCCTGGTGTAGTATTCTATGATGGTGAAATCACCGAAAAAATGAAGGAATATGCCTTCAGGGCAATCTATGAATTTATAACGATTGATGAGGCTGAAAAATTCGGTAAATCCGTAGGATGTGAGCTTCATAAGTTCAAAAAAGGAAGAGGCATCATCGGATCCATTGCAGCAATCAGTCTTCCTTTGGAGGATTTTACCTATGAGCTGTTGGCGTACAGAATTCCTGAAAATTACGGTACCAAACGCCTGATTGATTATGATTCCGTTATAGAAATGGATAAAAAGACTTTTCCCGACACTTTTGAAAATGTCGATTATTCAGAAAGCTACATTGCAATCGAGCCTAAAACTCCATGTCCTGTTTTATATGGTATCCGCTCAAACAATGTGGAATCATTGGATATTGCTCGTGAAACTGTTAAGGTCAATGAGCCTATAGAAGATTATTGCATATTTTTAACTAACCAGCATACGGACATGCACATTCAAAAAGCAGATAATATTTGTGAAATGAAGCAGTTCGGATGCTATGAAGTCATAGGAACTGTTAAAGACTCTCCTCATGTTATTGATGGTGGCCATATGTTTTTCACGGTTTTCGATGAAAGCGGCGAAATTGAATGCGGCGCATATGAACCGACAAAGGATTTCAGAAAAACAGTTTCTCATTTTCGTGAAGGGGATGTTTTAAGGCTCTATGGGGGAATAGGTGAGCAAAATACTTTTAATATTGAAAAGTTTCAAGTCATAAAGCTAAATGATATTGAATATAGAAATCCCGTATGTGAATGTGGAAAAACCATGACTTCTGCCGGAAAAAATAAAGGTTTCAAATGTAAAAGATGTGGATCTCGCATAAGTTCTTCACAAAAAGTGAACTTTAAAATTGAACGTTTATTAAATGAAGGTCAATTTTATGAAACTCCTGTAAGTGCTCGCAGACATCTTTCAAAACCGATTTGCAGAATGTAATTTTTATATAAACTTATTTTAATTTTTATTTTTTAAATTTAGCTATTTTTAATAAAATTTTTTTGTTCACTTTTTAGGTATTTTAATTCATCAAATCATATATTTTTATTCTCTTTTAGTGAAATTTTGAGATTCAAGTAATATCAATTTAAATATGATGAAAATTAAGTTTTAATCATACAGGCGTCATTCGGGGGGATGCTTTATTTTGGGAAAGGATATGCAGACATCAAATGTTGAGCATGTTTATAGGGATAAGACTGATAAAAGGATTTTAAAGAAAAATCCATGGAAAGATTATAAATTGCATATTACAGTACTCGTTTTAGTCATAATTGCGCAGATTATTGGTCCAAGGGAGATTTATATTGCCAATGGTGTTGAAGTTTCAATCATGCCATTGCTTTATACGATGGTTTTGGGTTTGGTATTCTATTTGGCTAAGCCCATCAAATGGATTCAAAGAAAACAGGCCAGAGTTGCTGAAGGTGCAATGATGCTTTTTATAGGTATATTAATTGCTAAACTGGCTGTTTCCAGTGGCCACTCCATTCATCTGATTTTTGAAATGGGTCCCGCATTATTGTTACAGGAATTAGGACATTTGGCCACAATTCTTGTTGCTCTTCCTGTCGCACTGCTTTTAGGATTTAAAAGGGAATCAATCGGTATGACAAGTTCAATAGGTCGTGAACCTGAAGTCGCTGTTATTGTTGATAAATACGGATTTAACTCAGCAGAATCAAGAGGAATTTTTGCATTATTTATTGTCGGAACTATCATTGGAACTGTATTCATCAGTTTTTTAGCTTCAATTTCCGTTTCTTTAATTCCTCTCCATCCATTTGCTTTTGCAATGGCAAGTGGTGTAGGTAGTGCAAGTATGAACGCCGCTTCTTTAGGACCTACTCTTGCAGCATTTCCTGCATTGGAAACCAGTATTGAAGCTTTTGCTGGTTTCAGTAATTTGCTTTCGTTCTCTATTGGTATATATATTGTAATTTTCATAGCCATTCCTTTAACTGAAAAATTATATGCATGGCTGGAACCAATAATTGGAAGAGAAGCAATTGTTAAAGAGGAAACGGGTGGTGAATGATATGGCGGATTTCATTGACGGATCTGAAAATGTTACTGTTCATGGTATTCTAAATTGGATATTGTTATTGGTAATATTTTCAATCATTACTGTTATAGGCAATTATATAGGATATGAACACCCTATGGCAGATTCATTGGTGGGCATGGGTATCCTGTCTTTGATAACTCTTATTGGTGTATGGATGGAAAGGGAACTTCCATTCAATATCTCATCTATCCTTTACATAAGTATTATCGGAATATTGATAGCGCTTCCGGGAATGCCTACTTCAGATTTTGTTCTTTATTATGTTTCCCAAGTTGAGCTTTTATCCATTGTTACAGTATTTTTGGCTTATGTTGGTATTGGTATGGGTAAAAGCTGGGATGAATTCAAGGCATTAGGTTGGCGTGCGGTTGTCATCACGGTTTTGGTTATTGCATCAACTTATTATGGTGCTGCCATTGTTGCTCATGTTATACTTGTCTTGACTGGTGTGCCTGCAGTTTAAATTTTATTCTCATTTCGAGAATTTTATTACTATTTTTTATTCACTTTTTGTGAATTTTTAAAAATTAAAACTTAATAATTTATATAATATGTTTTAAGAAAAATACTTATGTTGATGCATATTTTATGTCATGATAATATACTGATGGGAGAGGATTTTTATTCCATGGCGAGATAATGACGGTCAGGTTGAGCATATTTATCGTGAAAAGACGGATAAAAGAATTTTAAGAAAGAATCCTTGGAGAGATTATAGATTACATGTTACTGTGCTTATTTTAGTTATTATTGCCGAATTAATTGGAACCATTAATATACCTCTCACGAAAGATGTTTCCATCACTATAATGCCTTTGATTTATACGATTATTTTAGGACTGGTTTTTTATTTGGCCAAACCTATCAAATGGATTCAAAGAAAACAGGCCAGAATTGCTGAAGGGGCAATGATGCTTTTCATAGGTGTTTTAATTGCTAAATTAGCTATTTCCAGCGGTCAATCAATCCACTTGATTTTTGAAATGGGTCCGGCATTAATATTGCAGGAATTAGGGCATTTGGCTACAATTTTAGTACTTCCGATTGCATTGCTTTTAGGATTCAAGGAAGAAGCTATCGGTATGACTAATTCTATCGGTCGTGAACCGAATGTAGCTGTTGTTGTTGATAAATTCGGTTTTAATTCTCCACAGTCCAGAGGAGTATTTGCAATATTCATTATAGGTACTGTAATAGGAACTATTTTCATAAGTTTCCTTGTTACTCTTTCATTGTCATTTTTACCGCTCCACCCTTATGCTTTTGCTATGGCAAGCGGTGTGGGCAGTGCCAGTATGAATGCAGCTGCTATCGGACCGACTCTCGCAGCATTTCCTGGAATGGAAACCAGTATCGAGGCCTTTGCAGGTTTCAGTAATCTGCTATCATTCTGTGTAGGAATATATATTGTAATATTCATTGCTATGCCATTGACCGAAAAATTATATTATTGGCTAGAACCTAAAATCGGAAAAGAATCAATTGTAGAAAAGAAAATGGAGGATGAATAATATGCCTGATTTGATTGACGGATCTGAAAATGTTTCTGTTCATGGTATTTTCAATTGGATTTTGCTTCTGATTATATTTTCAATCATAACAGTAATCGGTAATTATTTGGGTTATAAGCATCCTATGACTGATTCTTTAGTTGGTATGGCCATTTTGTCTGTCATTACCCTTATAGGTGTTTGGATGGAAAGGGAACTTCCATTTAATATTTCCTCAATTCTTTACATAAGTATAATTGGTATTGCAATATCATTTCCGGGAATGCCTACTTCAGATTTTGTTCTTCATTATGTTTCCCAAGTAGAGCTTTTATCCATTGTTACAGTATTTCTGGCTTATGTTGGTATTGGTATGGGTAAAAGTTGGGATGAATTCAAGGCACTGGGCTGGAGAGCTGTTGTTATCACTATTTTAGTTATTGCAGCAACCTATTATGGAGCAGCAATTGTAGCACACATAGTTCTTGTTGCAACAGGTGTTCCTGCAGTTTAAATCCTTTTTTGATTTTTTTAAGATAACTATTTATTATAATTTTTACATAATTAATGTTGAGATTGTTATGTTTTTGCAAGATATTTCTAAATTTATTTCAAATTATCGTTATGAACAGGCCACAGTTGAGTCTATAAACACAATCAAAGCAGCTTTTCTTGATTTTTTAGGCGTAACATATAGGGGAGCTAATGAAAACTCTCCAAACATAGCTTTTAACACAATTAATGAAATATTCAATGTCAATAATGACTCTAGCTTGGAGGCATCAATTATTGGAAAGCCGGGTGTTAAAACAAATGTATTGAATGCTGCTTTTCTTAATGGAATTTCAGCTCATACTTTGGAGTTGGATGATGGCCACAGACAGGCACAGGCACATTTGGGAGCAGTAATTTTTCCAACAGCACTGGCAATATCAGAAGCCTATGGATTGGGCGGAAGGGATTTTTTTGAAGCGGTTATTGTAGGTTATGAAGTCGGCATATTGCTCGGAAAGCTTGTTAATCCCCGTCATAGAAACAACGGTTTTCACACAACAGGGACAATCGGAACATTTGTTTCCGGTGCTGTAGCTTCAAAATTGCTTAAACTGGATGAAAATCAAATTCTAAATGCTTTGGGATTGTGCGGAACTCAGGCAGCAGGTCTTTTGGAATCCGATCATGGTGGCAGTATGGGCAAAGTTCTTCATGTAGGCAAAGCCAATTATAATGGAATGCTATCTGCTTTTTTAGCACGCAATGGATTTACTGGTGCTGAAAGCATAATTGAAGGCTCTGAAGGATTTTTAAAAACAATGGTGTTTGACAGTGAAGAATTCAATAGTGAAGATTTCTCTTTCGAGTCCATTCTGGAGGATGTCGGAACTGTCAGGGTCAGAGACATCTACTTTAAAAAATATCCATTCTGCAGACATTTACACTCTTCAATAGACACTGCACTGAAGCTAAGAACAAGTCTTGGGGAAGAGTATGTCCATATTAAAAACGTGGCCGTTAAAACATATGGTGTTGCAGCAGACCACAATAATTTCCAACCGAAAAATCTTGAAGAATTGAAGCAGAGTCTGCCTTATGCTGTGGCGATAACTTTAGTGATGGGTGAAGTTGACATCGACATGCTGAACAAATTGGTTGAATACGGATTATTTGAAAATTATTCTACAGTTGATAAGGTTAACAGCATTAAAAATCTGGTAAACAAGATGATTATTCTTAAGGATGATAAACTGGAGGACTTATATCCGAATAAAAGACCGTCAAATGTCATTATCAAATTGGATGAGGAATTCAGAAATGGAGTATTCCAAAACATCACATTCATTCCAAAAGGGGATTTTGAAAATCCTTATGAGTTAAGTGAACTGATAGATAAATTCAAGAGTTTAAATCCTGATTATAATATTAATAATTTAGTCATTATTGATGAAATCGATAATTACTCAATGACTGATGTTGTTGGTGTTTTAAATGAATAATACTAAAGAATTTCTACATAGTATTGGCATTGATGAAGTTGATTCAAATTATGTTTCCAATAAGACTTTCGATGATGGGGGTCAGTTCAGATTTGAAGTTCCTGGAATCCAGTCTCCTAAAACGATGGAAGGGCTTTTAAACGAAGCTGAAAATCAGAATCTGGTAATTCATAGAGTAACTCAAACTAAAGGAATAATGCTTTTAACTGATGATGAAATCACACAAATGGTTTGTTTGGCAAAGGACTATGGGTGTGAACTCTTTTTATCTGTTGGTCCAAGAGCAACCTATGATACTTCAGCCACGGTTCATACTAATGAAGGAAGCAGAATAGGTTACCGTTTAAGAGGATATGATAATCTGGTTTATGCAATTGAAGACGTTAAACGTGCCGTTAATCTTGGAGTTCGTGGAATCCTGTTATATGATGAAGGACTATTGTTTGTATTGAATAAGATGAGGCAAACTGGGGAATTGCCTGAAAATCTGCATTTTAAAATGTCTGCCCATACGGGTCATGGAAATCCTGCTTCTGCAAAACTTTTGGAATCCTTAGGGCTTGATTCAATCAATCCTGTTCGTGATTTGCAGATACCAATGCTTGCAGCCATCAGATCAGCAATTGACATTCCAATTGATCTTCATACTGAAAATCCAAAATCAACCGGCGGATTCATTAGACATTATGAGGTTCCAAAATTCATTCAGGTTGCAGCTCCTGTTTATCTGAAAACTGGCGGTTCTGTTGCGGCTAACCATAATTGGGATACCACTCAAAAAGAAGCAATATTGAGGATAAAGCAGGTCAAGTTAGTTGAAAGGATGATTAAACAATACTTGCCCGAAGCAGTGATGTCACCTAAAAAATCTTCCGATTTGGCAATACCTGAGTGATTATGATGGATATAGTAAGCGAAGTGTCCGACTTAATAATTAAGGCAAGCACCAATTTGTCTGATGACAAGAAAAACGCATTGCAGTTAGCCATTGAAAATGAAACTAATGATAATGCCCGATGGGCTTTAGAACAGATTTTGGAAAACTATAAAGTTGCCCAAAAGACAAAATTTCCTTTATGTGATGACACGGGAATTCCTCATGTTGTCATTGAATTGGGAAAGAACCGTGAAATAACATCTGATTTAATATCTCAAATTAATGAGGGCATTTATCATGGATTAAACAAGCTCCCCGCAAGGCCCATGGCAGTAAAGGGTAATGGCATTGAACGAATTGAACAGTCTCAAGGCCTTTTCGATGATCCTGGGATGATGAAGCCCGCCTCTTTTTTAATTGATGATGCAAAAAATCCCGATACGTTAAACATTCATTTTTTATTGCAGGGCGGAGGGCCTGAAATACGCTCAAAGACTTATCGAGTATATCACAAACGCTCTTTTGATATTGTTATCAATGAAGCTGTTGATTGGCTTAAAGATTCCCTTAAGCTATTGGGATGCACTCCTTCAATTCCGGCTATTGGAATAGGCAGAACCCATTATGAAGCATCATCATTAATGCTTAAAGCAATGATTTATGGTAATCTTGATAATTTAACCAAAGAAGAGAAATATGTGACTCAAAAATTAAACGAAACCAATATTGGTCCTTTAGGTTTTGGAGGAAACACTACTGTTTTAGGTTCTTTTATAAAAATAGGAAACCAGAGAGCCAGTGGTGTTCGTATAGTCAGTGTTAGGCCAGCTTGTTTTGTCGAACCAAGAAAATCTACCTTGTCATTATAATATTGACATTGGAGATACTATAACATTTATTAACAATCAAATTAAATTTTTAAACATGCAAGAAAATAATTTTCATATTAATGAACACTCTTTAAAAACAGCTATTTCTAAGGTAGAGCCGAATAAATTAACTACAAGAGGTTACAATCAAAAGGATCTGATTGAAAAAATCAGATATGGTGACATGATTTATCTGCTTTTAAAAGGAAGATTGCCTTCAATCAAGGAAAGTAAAATGTTCAATCATGTGCTGGTTTCCTTTTGTGACCATGGTGTTACCCCACCAAGCACCCAAACGGCTAGGATAATAGCCTCTTCAGGTTCACCAATGAATTCTGCTGTAGCCGGTGCTCTTCTTTCATTCGGCCATAAACATGCTGGAGCAATTGAAAAAACAATGGATTTGTACCAATCTAAAATCAATTCATTAATACTGACTGAAGATGTTGATTTGGATAATAAGCAGATTGCAAGTATGGCTATTGATATTTATAATGAATATTATGCTAAAAAAGAAAAGATTCCTGGATTTGGACACAGGTATCATGATGCTGATCCAAGAGCGGAAAAATTAATCCAGATGGCAATTAAAGAAGGATTTGTAGGCCCACATATTAAATTGGCCGTAGCTATTGAGGATTTGATGTATCAAAATAAAGGCATTAAGCTGAATGTTGACGGGGCTAATGCTGCAATTTTATCTGATTTGGGTTTCACTCCGGATTTAGGATTAGGTGTTTTTATCATAGGTCGTGTTCCGGGAATTATTGCACATATTCATGAAGAAAAAATGGATGAAGATGAATTCAGGCGGTTTTGTGATTTGGACGATATTGTGTATGGAGGTCAATAAAATGGAATTTGATGAGGTTATTAATAAAAGGTATAGTGTTAGAGGATATCTGGACAAGGAAGTCGAAAAGGAAAAACTGGAATACGTTTTAAAAGCAGCCACTATTGCACCTACTGGTGTTAATTATCAGCCTTTTAAAGTTTATGTAATTGATACAAAGAAAAATAAGGAAGCATTGTCTGAAATCTACTCTCCAAGTTGGTTTACGCAGGCTCCTTATCTTTTATGTGTTGTTGCAAAAACTGATGAGGCTTGGGTAAGAAAATGGGATAATAAAAATATCTATGAAATTGATGCCACAATTGTTATGGACCATATTATTTTGGCAGCAACTAGCGTCGGACTTGGAACATGTTATGTTGCAGCATTCAAACCTGACAAGGCTCGTGAATTTTTACAATTAAAAGACAATGAAGAGCCAGTATTATTTACTCCTTTAGGCTACGGTGATGCCGAACCAAGAGAAACTCCAAGAAAAGAAATTGATGAATTTGCAGTTTATTTATAGATTAATATGGATTTATTTATTCTTAAAGCAGATAATTCTAAAGAATTGGAAAAGATTTCTGAGGAATTGTCTCAAAACAAATTTAATTTGATACAGGAAGAGGAACACTTCAAACTGATGAAGAAAAAAAGATATGGTAACTATTATGTCCATATTTTATTTTTAATCATTGGTCTGTTCGTCACTTCTCCAGCATTGATTGTTAACATAATATATTTTGCATATAGCTATTTGTGGGCTTCACCACATGTTTTGATAACAACTGAACTGAAATCTGATGATGGTGAAAATCTGGAATTCAATACGATGGATGAAGTGTTAGAAAAAGCGAATAAACTGTTTTAATCAATTATTTCTTCAACATCATATTCTTCTATTTTTCTTATAATTATTTTTTCAAGATATTCTGATTCTTCACCAATTTTTGCATCAATCAATATTTTGTCAGCTTGCGGTTCGAGGAAAAATGTTAAGATATTTCCTCTGAATTCATCATATTCCTTTTGAACTTTTTCATCTCTGATTCTTAGTTCCGGAAGCTCATTGGTCCAAATGTCGCTTCCAGGTGAAAACTTCTTATCGACGATTTTCTCATTCAATATTTCGGCATCCAGCATCATTTCAAAATTTTCATTAAGAATTATCCAAACACATCTGTTCATAATTAATAGTATTTATATTAAGTAAGTTAAATATTGATGTATGTCTCGTATTAAAACTATTAAAATGCTTGGAATAATATTGGCTGTCATGTTAATAGTTATCGGAATCCTTCCTGTTGTTCGAGGGGATCAGTTAACTAATGATACTCTTGCCACAGCAATTATTCTTGTTCTTTTGGGTATTGCATACATTGTAATCGCCAATAAGCCCGAATGGACTAAGGCAGTATTTTTCTTTGAAGGTATTGTAATTGGTGTTGCAGGGTATATGATTCTCGAAGTTCCGTATAATTTTGGCTTCCTTATAATTGGCCTTATCATTATTGTAATAGCCATTTTGGCTTATTTGATGAAATTACCTTCTGGCATTCTTAAATTCTTTTATAGATAAACTTTTTTTTCTTTAATTTTTTAAATTCTTTTTTTAACCATATTTATTTATAAAAATATTATATTTTTGTTATTTTTTTTTATTTTAAGTCATGATTTGTTTTATTTTTCATCAAATTATAGTAAAAGATATATATTAAGCTAAATAAAAATTAATATACCATGGTGATGATTTATGGCTGAGATTTTAGATGCAATCACAATGATTAAAAAAGCTGAATCAGATGCTGAACAACTTATCGTTGATTCTGAATCACAATCAAAAGATTTAATCAACGAATCCAAAGTTAAAGCTGAAGAAATTATTTCTGCGGCTAAACAATCAGCAGAAGAAGAAGCGAAAAATACTGTTTTTGATGCAGAAGATAAAGCTAAAGAAGAAGCTCAATCTATTACTGCTAGCGCTGAAAATGATGTAAAAGCATTAAAAGACAAGGCTATGGCAAATGTAGACGAAGCTGCTTCAATTATTGTCAAAAATATTTTGTAGTGTGAGATTATATGTTCAAGACAGCTAGAATGCGAAAAATTAGAATAGTTACACTTGATAAGTATGTAGCTCCTACAGTGGATGCTCTCCACGAACAAGGGCTAGTGCAAATCAGTGATATTTCTGATAGTGTTCAGCAAGATCCTGAATTAGCGGAATTAGTAACTCCTGCAAAATCTACTCAATATACTGGTAAATTATCTTCACTCTTAATGAAAACCAATGGTATATCTGAACTTTTAGGAAATTCTTTATCAGAAGGCCATGGGATTAAAGACTTAATTAAGTCTTTTGTTAGTCCAGATTTACCTGTTCAAAAGGATGTTGAAGATTTGGATACTGAAGCTTTCATTGCTAAAGCTGAGGAAACTTTATCTCAGGTAGAGAGTAAGACACATGTTATTGAGGGTAAACTAGCCGCTCTCGACTCAGAGACAAGTGAATTAAAGTCTAATAAAAGTTTAGCTAGACACTTATCTAATTTTGACATGGATTTAGCTCTTTTAAAAGATTCTAAATACACTTCTACAACTGTTGGAAGGATTAATGTTGAATCTGCTTCAGAAATCAAAACTAAATTAAGTAACTTGACTGATGAATTAGATATGTATACAGTCCCTAGCGATGACAAAGAATATGTTAACATCGTTGTGGTGACTTTAAAAGAATTTAATGATGATGTTTATTCAACACTTCGTAAATTCGACTTTGAGAAAATTGAAATAGGTAACGTTGAAGGAACTCCTCAACAGATTATTTCAAATGCTGATGCAAGATTAAAAACCATTGAATCAGAACGTGCAACTGTTAAATCAGAATTAAGAGTTGTCGCTGAGCAATGGGACGATGATATATTAGCACTCAAAGAGCAAATAGAAAATGAAAAAGAAAAAAATGAGATTCTTTCTGCATTTGTTCAAACTAAAGACGCTTACATGCTTGAAGCTTGGGTACCTGTAAAAGATACCGAAAAAGTTGAACAATTAGTAGAAAAAAGTTCTGAAGGTCACTGTGCCTTTGAATTAATTGAAGTTGAAGGAACAGATGACGAAGATGTACCTATTTTACAACAAAACGGATGGTATGCAAAACCTTTCGAATTCCTTGTTGATATGTACTCTCCAGTACGTTACAATGAAATCGATCCAACTATATTTGTTGCAATAATGTTCCCAATTTTCTTTGGTTTCTGTTTAACTGATGCAGTTTATGGTTTAATTGTATCATTAATAGGTGTTGTCTTATTGAAAGGTTTAGGAAAAATCAAACAATCAATGCATGCATTTGGTTGGATTTTGATTTGGTCCGGTCTGTGGGCTGTTATCCTAGGTCTTATAACAAATGGTTTTATTGGAGATTTCCCGGAAAGAATCATGGGATTCCGTTTACCTACTGTATTCGCTCCTGTTGAAGCATTTGTACACCCAGATACTATATTAATAATAGCTATTGCTATTGGTATCATTTACACTAACATTGGTTTTATTATTGGTGCCATTGATAACTTAAGATACGGTAACATGAAAGAAGCTATCGGATCTCAATTTTGTTGGTTTGTTTTAGAAGCAGGTGTTATCTTATTAGCACTTGGTTACTTGATGCCTGCAATCGGAATGATTGGAATGGTATTAGGTGGCGTTTTAATCCTTGCATGTATTGGAATGTTAGTTTATGCTAATGGTGCATATGGAGTTATGGATATATTCGGATTTATGGGAGATGTATTATCTTATGCTCGTCTCTTAGCATTATGTTTGGCTACAGGTGGTATTGCTATGACAGTTAACATCTTAGCTCAAATGGTTGATAGTATGATTCCTTTTGTTGGAATAGTCCTCGCAGTAATCATCTTTATTGGTGGTCATATTGCAAACTTCGCTTTCCAAGTATTGGGTGCATTTATTAACGCTTTACGTTTAAATTATGTTGAATTCTTCTCCCAATTCTTCATGGGTGGAAAAAACAAATTTGAAGCTTTTAAAGCAAGTAGAACATTTACAAAATCAAAAAATTAAAAATTTTTCATTTATATTTAAATTAAAACAAAAATTAAAAATCAATATTATTTAAAGGTGAATTAAATATGGTAGAAATTGCTTTAGGTACTGCTTTAGCAGCTATTGGTGCTGGAGTAGCAATTGGTTTTGCTGGATTAGGTTCCGGTTTAGGGCAAGGTATGGCAGCTGCTGGATCTGTAGGTGCAGTTGCAGAAGATAACGATATGTTTGCTAGAGGTATTATTTTCTCTGCATTACCAGAGACTCAGGCTATTTACGGTTTCTTGATTGCAATCTTATTACTTGTATTCTCCGGATTATTAGGTGGAGGTTCAGGTTTAAGTACTGAAGCCGGTATTGTAGCTATTGGTGTAGGTGCATCCATTGGTTTCGCTGGATTAGGTTCCGGTATGGGACAAGGTATTGCTGCATCCTCATCCGTTGGTGCAATCGTAGAAGACAACGACATGTTCGCACGTGGTATTATTTTCTCTGCATTACCAGAGACTCAGGCTATTTACGGTTTCTTGATTGCTATTTTACTCATGGTATTCGGTGGAATCTTAGGTTAAGGAGGCAATTTATATGAGCTCAGGCACAGATAAAATTGTTTCAAGCATTATGTCTGAAGCCCAAGGGAAAGCTGA
>NZ_JAFSNZ010000066.1 GCF_017447225.1 Methanobrevibacter sp.
CCAAATATGATAGGTTTTCTTTAAATATTAATTATTAACTTCAATAATTGTATTAGTTATTTAAAGATTATTTGAGGAAAATTAGTTTATTTTTTTTTATTTTTAACTACAGCTTGTGCAGCAGCAAGTCTAGCAATAGGAATTCTGAAAGGTGAACAAGAAACATAATCCATACCAATAGCATCGGCAAATCTAATAGATTTTGGATCACCTCCATGTTCTCCGCAAATACCAGTTCTTAATTCTTTTTGAACTTTTTTACCACGAGTGACAGCCATTTTAACTAATTCTCCTACACCTTCTTCATCTAAAACAGCAAATGGATCAGAATCAAAAATACCATTATCTTTATAACAATCTCTGAAAGAGAAGTCATCTCTTGAAATACCTAAAGTAGTTTGAGTTAAATCATTAGTACCAAAAGAGAAGAAATGAGCTAAAGAGGCTAATTCATCAGCTTTAAGGCAGGCTCTTGGTAATTCAATCATAGTACCAAAGACATAAGGAATTTGTACATTGTGTTCTTTTTCTAATGCAGCTTTTTCTTTATCTAATATATCTTTTAAGATTTGAATTTCTTTTTTAGAAACAGCTAAAGGAATCATAATTTGTGGATATACTTTAACTCCTTGTTTAGCAACATTCATTGCAGCAGTGAAAATAGCTTTTCCTTGCATTTCAGTAATTTCTGGTCTTGAAATACATAATCTGCATCCTCTGTTACCTAACATAGGATTTAATTCATGTAAAATAACAATTCTTTTTCTAATTGCTTCTTCAGAAACATTAATTTCTTTAGCTAATTCTTTTATATCTTTGTCAGTTTTTGGTAAAAATTCATGAAGTGGAGGATCTAATAATCTTATTGTTACTGGATATCCATCCATAATTTTGAATAAAGCTTCAAAATCGCCAGTTTGATATGGTAATAATTCTGCAAGAGCAGCTCTTTTTTCTTCATCAGTATCTGCTAAAATCATTTTTCTGATAGAAACAATTCTTTTAGGATCAAAGAACATATGTTCAGTTCTTACAAGACCAATACCTTCAGCACCGAAATCTCTTGCTTGTTGGGCATCTTTTGGAGTTTCAGCATTTGCTTCAATATGCATTCTACGAGTTTCATCAGCCCATTTCATAATAGTTTCGAAATCTCCAGAAATTTGTGGTTCAATTGTTGGAACTTGACCATCATAAACTTCTCCAGTATCTCCACTCATTGAAATCCAATCTCCTTCTTTTAATTCTTTTTTTGGGAAAGAGACAGTTTTTTTCTCGAAATTAATTACCATTTCACCACATCCAGTTATGCAAGGGGCTCCCATTCCTCTGGCAACTACAGCAGCATGACTGGTCATACCTCCTCTACAAGTGATTACTCCTTTTGCAACATGCATTCCAGTAATATCATCAGGAGAAGTTTCTTCTCTTAATAAAATAACTGGACCATCTTTGGCTTTAACTTCAGCATCTTCAGCAGTAAAAACAATTGTACCACATGCAGCACCTGGGGAAGCATTTAATCCTTTTCCAATAATTTCTTTTGGGGCTTTAGGATCAATTTGTCTATGTAAAAGTTGATTAATAGAAGTTGGGTCAACTAATAATAAAGCTTGATCTTTATCAATAATTCCTTCATTGAATAAATCAACAGCAATTTTGACTGCTGCTTTTGCAGTTCTTTTACCATTTCTGCATTGTAAGAGATATAATTTTCCTTCTTGGATAGTAAATTCGATATCTTGCATATCTTTATTATGTTTTTCTAATTTTTCTCTAACTTCATTTAATTCTTTATACATTTGAGGCATTGATTCTTCCATAGAGGGTAAACTTGAGCCTTGAGCAGCTTTTCCAGCATTAGATATTTGTTGTGGGGTTCTAATACCAGCTACTACGTCCTCTCCTTGGGCATTAACTAAATATTCACCGAAAAATACTTTTTCTCCTGTTGCTGGGTTTCTAGTAAATGCGACACCAGTAGCAGATGTATCTCCCATATTACCGAATACCATTGCTACAATATTTACAGCGGTACCCCATGTATGTGGAATATCATTAAGATTTCTGTAAGTAATAGCTCTTGGGTTATTCCATGAACCGAAAACAGCATGGATAGCTTGTTTTAATTGTTCTTGAACATCTTGTGGGAATTCATGTCCTTTTTTGTCAGTTATTAATTTTTTATAACCAGTGATAACTTCTTTTAAATCTTCAGTTTTTAATTCAGTATCAAGTTTAACACCGACTTTAGTTTTAACGCCTTGTAAAACTTTTTCAAATTCAGCATGAGGAACTCCCATTACAATATCTCCAAACATTTGAATAAATCTTCTATATGAATCATAAGCAAATCTTTCATTTCCAGTTTTTGTATGAAGACCAACAACAGTTTTATCGTTTAAACCAAGGTTAAGAATAGTGTCCATCATACCAGGCATAGAAACTCTAGCACCAGATCTTACGGATACTAATAATGGATCAGCTTCATCTCCGAATTTTTTTCCAACAATTCCTTCAATATGATGCATACCATTTTGAATATCACCTTCAAGTTTTTTTGGATAGGTTTTCTCATGTTCATAGTAATATGTGCAAACTTCGGTGGTTATAGTGAAACCTGGTGGGACTGGAACACCAATTGAACACATATCATGTAAACCTACTCCTTTTCCTCCAAGGAGATTTCTTTGGGTTCTGTTTCCTTCAGC
>NZ_JAFSNZ010000067.1 GCF_017447225.1 Methanobrevibacter sp.
TAGCAATAGTCCAAGAAGCATTACGTGAAACAGCATCATAATTATCTGCTCCAGAAACATATCTCACAGTTCCAGGCAAAACATCCCAAACACTAACAACAGTAGCATCAGACAAACCATCATTCTTAACAGAGATAGTGTAATCGATTAAATCACCAACAACAGCACTAGTAACATTAGCCTTCTTGCTAATAACCAATTCCACATTAGGAACAACCGTAACATTATCACTAGTCTTATTAACAACAGTCTTATTCTCACTACTATTCGCAAACGCAGTATTAGACAAATTACCAGCAGCAGTAACATTCACAACAAGAACAACTTCAACAGACCTACCAGCCTCAATCTTAGCAATAGTCCAAGAAGCATTACGTGAAACAGCATCATAATTATCTGCTCCAGAAACATATCTCACAGTTCCAGGCAAAACATCCCAAACACTAACAACAGTAGCATCAGACAAACCATCATTCTTAACAGAGATAGTATACTTAATCAAATCACCAACAACAGCACTAGTAACATTAGCAGATTTGCTAATTGTTAAGTTAACAAATGGATCAGCATCCACATCAATAGACTTATTAGTAACAGGAGTATTATTCTCAGTACTGTTAACAACAACATTATTCACAATAGTGCCGGCATCAACAACTTTAACAACCAAAATGAAAGTCTCAGATGCACCAACACCAAGAGAATCAACCCTCCAACCATTAGCAACAACACTACCATAACCAGAACTAGATTCAGCAGAAATAACCTCAACAAGAGCACTGTCAACCACATCAGTCACATTAACATCAGTAGCAACAGACAAACCATTATTTTTCACAATAATAGTATACTTAAGCTTATCTCCAACAAGAACAACATCATCAACAGTCACATTAACAGTCTTATTAACAGTCAAATTAACAAACGGACTGACAGTAACATTATCACTAGTTCCATTGGTTTTAGTTTTGTTTTCAGTGGAGTTAGCAAATGCTGTGTTTGTGAAATTACCTGCTTTAAGCACACGTACAATGACTTCAACGGATACAGGTTGACCTACATCCAACTTGTCAATAGTCCAGCTAACTAAATTGGAACTGTTAGTACCTCCATGAGTTGCAGAAACAAATTCAAATGCTTCATTAAGCTCATCAGTAATATTGACATTAGTTGCATTGATAGTACCTGTGTTATTTACAGTGATTGTAAATTTAACCAAATCTCCGACAACAACACTGGACTCATTAGTAGTTTTGTTAACTTCCAGAATAACAATATCCGTTTTATTTACTTCAATGGTTACATTTGCACCATAGTTAGTTTCTGTACCGTTGATTTTGGTTATGTTAGCATAATTTGTGATATTGCCGTAACCTCTAACCTTAACTTTAATAGTTAAGGAGACTGTTTTGTTCCATGGCAAATCAAATGACCATAAACCAGTTTCAGGATTATAACTGGTATCATTAGCAGACACGAATCCTAATCTTTTATCTAAGATATCAGATAATTCAATGCTGATTTTTTCAGGATGTTGAAGAATTACTCTATTTGGATCAGTGTAATCAGTTAAATCGATATTTGAAACAGTAATTGTATATTCAATTTCATCACCAACATTCGGTGTTGCATTTGTCACCGTTTTGGTTACATTGATTTCACATTGAGCAACATCCAGGTATAATGTCTGATAATCAATAGTTGATGAAACATTATGTTTTAAGAAATTGTTATTTGAGTACAATACATAATCCTGATTAATTATTGGAGCAGTATCGTGACTAAAATGACCAACGTTTTCATCAGCAGTTTTATTATTGACTTTATAAATCACGGTCCTTTTAGCAATATTATGGCCTAACTCAGATTCGCTGTCAGTAGTGCGATTATAATAATCTTTTAAGGTTGTTGTTAAATTGACACCTTCACCAATGATTGGTTGGGTCTCATCAGTTACAAAGAAATGCATTATCACCCAGGTATCCGGCAAGAAATAGGTACCGGATTGTCCTGACTGAACATTAATTTGAACTCTTTTCTGTTTATCTGTAGTTCCAAACGGATCGTTTTCTCCCCACCAGTTATATTCAAGGGAATCTACTTCACTATCGGTAATAGCAATATCAGCAGGAAGATCCCATGTGTTACCCATATTCTCTAAAATTACATTATATTGAATAAATCCATTTTTGGTATAAATTGCTCCACCAGAATACTGGTTTGAATTATTAATGAATATATTTTCAATAGCTGTTGTGTAATTTAGTGAATATATTGCACCACCTGTTCCGGCATGACAATCAGTGAAATTGTTGTAATATGCATAAGTATCATTGGCATAAATAGCTCCACCTTTGTCCGCATTATCTGAACAGATTATATGATAAAATGAGGAATTAGTTACATTTGCAACGTTTGCGTAAATTGCTCCACCAGATGAACGTGCACCGGTAATATTTGTGAATGTTGAATTGAATACATACACATAATTACCACCTTTAACAGCACCATTTTGACCATTGGAAGAATCAATATCCTTTAAAGTTGAATTACACAAGGAGATATTTTCTTCAGCATAGATACATAAACCGTGAGTTTGTCCATCCTGGTCAATAAGAGTAGCATTCCTAAAAGTACAATTCTCAACATATGCATTAACACCAGCATATACAGATCCTCCATAAATGGTAGAACCATGATATGAGAAATCCAAAAATTCAGTGTTAATGATTGTAGCATTTGATTTAGTGGAAATTATCATACCTGTAGCACTACCTGCCTCAGAGTGAATTTCATCGAAAGTACAGTTTTCAACATATAAATTATCTTTTGAAAATACAGAACCTCTATAAGTAGCACCTATTGCATTAGAACCATATACATATGAATTTGTCAAATTCAAAGTTCCATTAGAACCTATACCTATTCCATAGATTGTAGAACCACTAATAGTGTTATTAATAAACATAGTGTTATTTACAACAGCATTACCTTCAGAGAAAATAGCTCCATCTGAATTATTAGTGAAAATACAGTCATAAATATCTAAAGTTCCATTAACATAACCTGCAGCATAAAGTTCAGCCTGATTATTGGTGAAATTAGAATTATATATTTCAACATTACCTAAAACGCGTATAGCTCCACCATAACTATGTTGAGCTTTATTTATATGGTCAAATGTCGCATTTCTAATTGTCATGTCACCTTCAGCATAAACTGCACCACTATAGTCTCCATTTTGGTCATCAACTTTCATATATACATCGGAAATTGTTGAATTTTCAACATTCACATTACCTTTTGCATAAATGAATCCGCCATCACCATTTTCATTAGTAGCAGCAGACCCATTAACACTGGAATTATAAAAATTAACGTTTCCTTCACTGTATATTGCACCACCAGCATATTGGGCATAATTTGCACCAAAAGTTGAATTTAATACGTTAACATCACCTTTAGCGTAAAATACCCCACCATTTGATGCATAATTATTATCATAAAAACCATTGTTTTCAATATTATTACAGTTTTTAATGGTTATGGACGAATTATAGTTCTAGACATTAAATATTTATAGTATTTGTGTATAATATAATAGTATGGGACGAAATATTTTAATCAATAAAGACATTCCTCTTAGTAAAATTAGGAGTGAAAAAGCAAAAATAAAAAGTGAATGGGCTTATTTTGAGAAATTAACTTTCATTGAAGATGTTTATGCTGGTGAAAACGTTAATTATGCTATTGAAAAACGAGGTAAAACTGCACAAACAGGATACAATTGGGTTAATGCTTGGAACGAATCAGGCTTCGAAGGATTGAAAAGAAAACCAGGATCAACTGGAAAATCAAAATTAACAGAAAACGAACTCAAAGAACTAAAAAAATTAATAAAAAAAAGAAAATTAACTGGAAACCGTCAAATTAAAAAATTAATTCAAGACAAATTTGGTGTTACTTATTCTGAAAGACAGATTAGTCGAATAATGGATAAATTAAACTTTGGTTATGCAAAACCATATGTTATACCTGCTAAATCACCAGAAGATGCAGATGAACAATTAAAAAAAACATCGAAGAAGCGGAAGTCTCTTTAGAAAAAGATATTGTAGGTTTTATTGATCAATCTGGAATACAAAACAGAAACAATAATAATCGCCAATATTACGACAAAGATGATGACAATATTAAAAAAGAGAATATTGAACGACTTAAAATTAATGGAAATGGATTTCAAATGGTAAATGGCAATTCTTTAATTTTATGTCAGCCAAATACAAGAACCTTTGAATTTATAAAAGCTTTAATTCAATTACGAATTGCTAATTGTAATGATAGAGATATTAATGAAATGCTTATAAATGTTCTTTTAGATGATGATTTGGATGAAAAAAGAATATTTGAAGAATTATATGAGTTATTTGAAGAAATTGATGTTGAAAATGAAATTATAAATTTAATAGAAAATACTACATGTTCTAAAAAGAGTTTATTGTCAAAGATTAAAAATAAGGTTGATTCTATTAATCCTAATAAATCTGAGAATATTGAAGAAATTCAAAAGAATTTAATTATTGAAAACTTAAAAAAATCAAAATTACGAGAAATATTGGAAAATGAAAAACGAATAGTTCTAATAGCAGACAATTATACAGTTCATAGAGCAACATTAGTTAAAGAAGCATGTATCATTTTAAATATAAAAATTGTATTGTTACCCACTAATTCTCCACAATTAAATCCTATAGAACAAGTTTGGAAATCAATAAAGAAATATATGAGTCATTTCTATCTTGATAATTTAGAACAAATGAAACAATTATTTACAGAAGAATTTTACAGGATTGTAGACAATGAAAGTTTTTATACAAACTGGTTAATTAAGTTTATCCCTGATTTTAATTGTTAAAATTAAAATAAAAAAATTATTATCGTTTAAATTTGAATTGGAGTGCCTTGAGAAAAATTAAAAAAATCAATGAAAATAAACACAATTACTATAAATTTTCAATGTCGAGAACTATA
>NZ_JAFSNZ010000068.1 GCF_017447225.1 Methanobrevibacter sp.
ATTATTGTTCATAATAATGGTACTGTAACGTTAAACGGCATAACAATCAATGAAGATTCATTTGAGGGTCTGATTTATGACCACTTCGAGGATTATTCTGGATTATTCACTAAAAACAATAACCTTAGCTGGACAATGAATTCCCCATTATATCCTGGTGAATATGCAGGATTTTATGTTATATTCAATACAACTACTAATGGAACATTCATTAATACTATTTCAAGCGGCAATAAAACAGCCAATGATACCGTTGAGGTATTAAAACCAAGTTATGAAATTGAAAAGATAGCATTAAACCAAAGCGTTCGCGTTGGAGATGAAGTTGTTTTCGAAATTGAAGTTCACAATAACGGACAGGTGGCAATTGATGATCTTGAAATTACAGAATCCTACTTTGAAGGTTTGGATTATCTTTCATATGTCGATTACTTGGATATATGGACTTATGATAATTTGACCTGGCATTTAAACAGGGCTTTAACGCCTGGCGAATATATAGGATTTTTTGTAAGATTTAAAACAACCACAAATGGAACTTTCATAAATGTAATTACTTCAGGCAATAAAACTGCCAATGATACTGTTGAAGTCATAAAGCCTTCACATGATCTTGAAAAAATTACATTAAACAGAACTGTTCAGCTTGGAGATGAAGTGACCTTTGAGATTATTGTTCACAATAACGGTCCGATTGATATCACTGACTTGACGGTTAACGAAGTTTCATTCGACGGTTTAAATTATCTCAGATATTATGATAATACTGGCATGTGGGTTAATGACGGACTAACATGGTCGTTAAATGGCGTTTTAGCCCCAGATGCATACAGCAGCTTTTATGTTGTATTCAATACGATATCTGAAGGTACTTTCATCAATGTTGCTGCTTCAGGCAATAAAACAGCTAATGATACAGTGGAAGTATTGAAACCTAGTTATGAAATCGAAAAGGTAGCTATTAACAAAACAGTTACCGTTGGTGAAGAAGTAATCTTTGAGATTATTGTTCACAATGACGGTCAAACACTAATCAATAATATTGAAATTGAAGAATATTCCTTTGATGGTTTAACATATAGTAGATATGTTGATAATGACGGAATATGGATTTACAATAACTTGAAATGGAATTTAAATGCAACTTTACGTCCTGGACAATATGTTGTATTCTATGTTATATTCAAAGCTAATGAGGAAGGAAACTTTACAAATATGATTAGATCAGGTAACAAATCTACTAATTGTACTGTTGAAGTTTTAAAACCTTCATTTACCATTGAAAAGATAACAATGAATAAAACAGTAAATCTCGGTGATAGCATAACATTTGAGATTGTTGTACACAATACCGGAAAAACTGATTTGAATAATATTACGGTTGTTGAGGAATTATTTGAAGGTTTAATTTATGATCATTACATTGATTCTACCGGATGGTGGACAAATAATGGTTTAAGTTGGACATTAAATAAAATTCTATCTCCTGGAGAGTATTCTAGATTCTATGTAGTCTTTAACACTACCAGAGCAGGTAACTTTACAAATGTCATCAGCTGTGATAATTTAACTGCAAATTCAACAGTAGAAGTTATTCCAAAAGAGAATAAAACAATCGAAAATAAAACAATAGAAAATGAAACTATCGATAAAACACCTAAGGAAGTTGTAGATATTTCCACTTCAAAAGAAACTGGTAATCCAATATTTTTAATATTATTGGTACTTTTAAATTTAGTAATTTTAAGAAGACGCAAATAAACGTCTTCTCTTTTTTTATTTCACTATATTGAATATCAATTCAAATAATTCAATGGCTTTGTCTGTTGAATCTTGTTCTGTAATGTTTTCAGGTATTTCATATACAAATGTAGGATATCCCGCATCAGCTATCGGCTTTGAAACCAGTTTTGCGGATGTTGCCTGGAAAGGCTTTGAGGTGTTTGTCGGGAAATACTTAAAATCGCTTGTGTTTGCAATTTCCTCAGCAATGCTTACGGACGCATCATCCATTGCAGGTGTTGCCAGATAAAACCCTTCGCCGTATCCTTTAATATGGGAATGGCTTATAATCACAGCTTTTGCTTTAGTGTTGTTGATGTCTGGAACGATATAGTCATGAACAAGGCTTTCTCCATTGTCACGGCTTGCCTGATATACTGTGGAATCTTTTGTAACATTGACATGATATGTTGTAAATCTCACGTCGTGGGTTTTTGCAAATTCCCTTGCTGCTTCAAGTTCCGGTTCAATGGATAATGGTTCTCTTGGATGGATTCCGGCTATGAGAACGATTTCGGTTGTTGAGTTGGGATTTCCGTAAATGACTTTGTCGACTGTACCCAAATCGTTTTGCCAGTGTCTTTCAACGTTTGCATCATCATCGCTGAAATCATAAAGGAATAATGCGCCGATAATAGCCAGGATGACAACAATCGTTATAATCTTCACTTTTTTTGATAGAATTTTTTCACCTTTTTAGCTCAGTAAATGAAAAATAACTTATAATTTGTTGTAATATATTATGATATAGATTATATTTATAAATTTTTTTTGGAATGATTGTATGATTGAGGAGGATATGGCTAGACTAATTGAACTCAACGAAAAGATTGTTGCTCAGAATGATGAAATTATCAGATTGCTTTTGAAATTATCCGGTGAAGATAAGCAAAAGGAAAATGGCAATCCGTCAATAGACAAAGCTAACATTGGCTTTGATGTGGATGTGGATGAAAGCGGTGAGGTTGTTGTTCGTCCAAATTCATCCGGTGAAAAAACAGCTAAAAAGGCTGAAAAAAAGGACAAATCATTATTTGATTTAAATATAACCACTAAAAGCGGTGAAAGCCTGGATGATATGGAGCTGGATGCCGGTGAAGTATTATTCATCGGCAATTGCGATGATGGCAGCGCTGACATATTTAAAATGTCTGTGAAAAACAGTGATGAGCTCAAGGTTTTCCCTCCTGAAATTGAAGCAGAAATCAGAAGCAATCTTTCAGATTATAATTGTGAAATAGTCATCGATAATTTGACAGGTGATGGAATAACTCATCAATATGGTGTACCGTTAATTCTAGCAAATGAAAGTCTAATTCAAAATTCAGTGATTGGATCCGGTACAGTTATACTCGATGATGAATCTTTTGACAATTTGTCTGATATCATACAGCTTGCAATGGAAAACGGTGCAAAGGAAGTTCACCTGTCACTGAAAAATGCCATGGCTGTCATCAATGCTCCGCCAAAACTTCTGGAATATCTTGAATTCTACAGAAACTATGAGCAGATTTTCGATAATGTGATGTAGGTTCAAAAAAATAAGTATGTATAGGTTTAAAATAACCTATATCTTTTTTTTAAGCGTTTTCGGTCATTATAGGAACGACCTGTTTTTTACGTGAAACAACGCCTTCTAAAAGTGCGGTGTTGTCTTCAAGTTTTACTCCGTAAGCCTTTTCCACAAGCTCAGCGTCTTTTCCAAGAGCAATGACCTGGGAGTTGCTGTTTACGATATCAGTAATGAGAAGCATGAACAGATCCAATTCTTCTTTTTCAATGATTTTTTCAATTCCTGCTTCAAGTTCGTCTTTCATTTCCAATACGTCAGGAATGCTTGCGGTATTTACCTGATTGACAATGGATTTGACATCCTTAAAGTCAATCTGTTTTGCATCAAGGTCAAGGATTTCATCAATAGTAAAGCTTGACAGGTCAGTTCCTGCCTTTAACATTTCAAGACCGTATTCCTCATAATCAACACCTGCAATTTCGGCAAGCTCTTTTACAGCTTTTACATCATCATCGGTTGTGGTAGGGGATTTTAAAAGCAAGGTGTCTGAAATGATGGCGGATAACATTAAATGGGCTATTTTAGGTTCGATTTCAACATCATTTTCATTGTATAATTTGTATAGAATAGTTTCGCTGCATCCTACAGCTTCAGCCCTGTAAAACAGTGGGTAGGAAGTCTCCAAAGCAAGTTTGTGGTGATCAACTACCTTTTTGATATTCATGTTTTCCAGATTGTCGATGGATTCTGATGGGCTGTTGTGGTCTACTAAAATAACATCACTGCCTTCTTCCAGTGATTCAATTAATTCAGGAGCTTCAATATCCAAATAATCTAAAACGAATTCTGTTTCCTTGTTGATGTTGCCTAATCTGCATGCAACAGCATTTTCATTTCCAAGTTTCTTTTCCAGTTCACACATTACCAGACTTGATGTAATTGTATCTGTATCCGGGCTTTTGTGTCCAAAAATATAAGTCTTATCCATATTTATCACATTTCAATTTATACTATTTATATTATGAATTTTAAAACTAATAAATAATGTCATTTTCAGATAAATATTTCAGTTATGTCAAAGGTGCCTTTGCAGACCATAAGGGCCTTTTTATATTCACAGTGCTTTTTGCTGTTTTCTGCTGGGTTGGAGCCTACTTTGCAGCCGATGTGCTCTACACTCCCGATGAGCTCATACAGGATTACTCATATCTTGCTCAGGAGACCTTTTTTTCTTTTGATGACATGATGGATATCATAATCAACAACTGTCTGCTGAACGTCATCTATTATATTGAATCGATATTTTTCGGCTATGGCGCATTTGAGGACATGCTTGTCAATATCGGAATGTCCGGAATAGTTTCAAAGGCAACCGAACTTGCATGCGGCGATCCGTTTCTGTTCATAAAGCTTACATGTCTTCACGGATTTTTTGAGGATTTATCCACTGTACTGAACAATTTTGCAAGTTTTATACTCTTTTCATTTATCGTAAGGTCAATAAAGGATGTGTTATCACCGTCCCAGCACCTGGCAAACGGAAGAATCACAAATTCACTTGAAATAAACAAGAAGCATCTCTATCAGTCACTGGCCATTTTCATATTGGCTTTTGTTGTGATGATTTTTGCAGGATTTCTGGAGGAATATATTAGCATTCCTTTCGGCAATTTAATTACAAGCATCTTTTAGAAAAAAATAGAATGCGGGTTAGAATTGAATCTAACCTACGCACTGACTTATCCATGCTATGAAGTTTGAAGTTGAATCGCCTGTTCTTTCGGCTTGGGTATGGCCCTGAGCCCAGACGACATTCAGTTCAACATCATCTACCTTTTCGCTCTGGTTCAAAGCCAAAGCTAAATTTGTTTCTACTGTTGTTGCAGTATCTCCCTGTTCAATACCTGAATTGATTCTCCAGTGTTTTGCAGGTGTTGAAGTGGAATATCCGTCATAATACTCGCACAGATAATACATCGGATTGTACATGTCCACCCGTTTGTCGACAGTATTGTTAAACTCATCTGTCAGCTTAATGTCGCCTGCATATTCGCCTACATAGGATGAGTCATATCCGTCAAGAGCCAAATATTTCTCATTATTCAAATTCAATACTTCAGCCATTATGGAATCGAAATGAAGGGAATCGTTTTCATCGTTTCCGAATACCGTATTTTCAGCCTGGCTGCGATTCAGGTCATCAAATGCACCGACATCTTTTGATGGGGATTTGCAATGTTTCACAAAGGATTCGATGCTTTTGACTTTAACTGTATTTGTTGTTTCGTCATATTCAATCCATTCTTCATCGCTGTTCAGTGAATCGATGTAATCCTTAGCTGTCTGGTAGGTTTCGGAGCTGTTGGCTGAAGTTTCATCGCTTTCTGACATGCCCATATCTCCTGAAGGAATATCTCCTGATGGCATTTCACCTCCCGGAGTGCCTCCCATTGAATCCATACCTCCCTGTGGAGTGTATGGGAAGCTTGTATCGGACAGGAAATTATTCAGTGACTCTTCGATAATTTTTATCTGGTAGTCGTAATAAGATCCTGATGCATATATTCCGTCATCACTTTCCTCTAAAGTCAGAGTGTTTCCTGATGAGTCTTTCAAGCTTAAATTATTGATGTATTTCCCATATTTTTCAGCCAAATCATTGGACAGCTCATATGTCCATGTATCATTTGATCTTGAATATTGTCCCATATACCATTCATAGCCCTCATCAGCAGTATCCAGGTTCGTTATCGGACACCAGCACATTGCACCATAAATTGAGTTTGATATGGTATTTCCGTCTTTATCCGCCATTGCCGCTCCGATTGATTCAAGGTAAGGATTATACAGTTCGCTGTCTCCGCTGGAAGCGATTATTGCGGACTGTGCACCCCCTCCGCTATGGCCAAAGGTAAATATCTCTTCTGTGTCTCCAGGCAATAATTCGCCATTGAATCTCAGATACATTATTGCAGCTTTCATATCTGTAACGCCCCACGGAGCTCCGCCGGTAAAGTTATCTCCGTTGTCACGGCCTCTGCATCCGGGATATGCATAAATGATTCCGGAATCAGTGAATTCTTTCACGTCCTGTGAATTATATGATGTCGGTGCGGTCTGTGCGGAATATCCCGGTGTATTTAGAGGAATTACAATCGGGGCTGTGGCTGCCGTATAGTTTCCAACTTTATTTTGAGTGTTAACTGTGCAGTTATATGTTCCGTCATCGTTTTTCACACCGTCAAAGTATTTTCCCGGCACATATATTCCCATAGTTTCATATTCCGGTGCATCGGGTTTGGTACAATAGCTGACATTTATCTGATAGTAGATGTCGTTTTCTTCGTCATAGTTCCATTTCGTCATATCCAATGTCAATTCATCTATTTCACTTTCGCTTAATGCATATGAACTTTGCGTATTGCTTGTTGTTTGTGTTGTAAAATAAGCACAAATTGCAATTAAACATATGATTACAGCAATAATTAGTAGCAGTTTATTTCTATTCATTTTCACCACTTTATTTATCTTTATATATTTAATATTATTAAATAGTTTTTTTCACTGAATTGTTTAGATTTTTCTGTGAATACATGTAATGTTTTCAGAGAATTTCTTTTTTCAGCAAATTATTTTTATTATAAATTAGAAATAATATTGTATGGTAAAGGTAAGCATTTTAGGTGCAACCGGAGTAATCGGAAAAAACGTCGCATTCACCTTGGCAAGAGCGGACACCGTTGACGAGATAGTATTGTTTTCAAGGCCTCAAAGCATTGAAAAGGCAAAAGGTGAAACATTCGACATGTATGACGCTCTGGCTGCCGAGGATATAGACTGCAAATTAACCCCTTCATCAGATTATGAGGATTTGAAGGATTCAAATATTGTGCTGATTACTGCAGGCACTCCGAGACAGGAAGGAATGACCAGAATGGATTTGGCTATTCCCAATGCGGAGATTGTTAGAAACTATGCGGAAAAAATTGCGATTTATGCTCCTGATTCAATTATTTTAATAGCAACCAATCCGGTTGATGTCATGACTACAATAGCCCTGGAGGCTTCAGGATTTGATAAAACTAAAGTTATCGGTATCGGAAACCACCTTGACTCCCTGAGGCTTAAGGCATATTTCTCAAGACAGATTAACATCAACAGTTCGGAAGTCCACACAAGGGTTGTGGGTGAACATGGCGAGCATATGGTTCCTTTATTGAGTTCAACGACCATTGGTGGGATCCCGTTAAAGTATTTCGTCAGGTCAGTTGATATGGATGTTCCAAGATTAATAAAAAGGCTTAGAAAAGCTGGTAACACCATTATCTCCAAGAAGGGAGCTACAGAATACGGTCCCTCATTTGCGATTTCCAACCTGATTTCCACAATAATCACTGACAGCCATAAGGTTCTGACCGTGAGCACTTATTTAAACGGTGAGATCGGCGGAGTCAGCGGCGTGTCCCTGGGTGTTCCTGTTGTATTATCTAAAAAAGGGGTTGCAATGATTGTTCCGATTCATATGAATGACTATGAGCAGAAGAAATTTGTGGATGCTGCAGAAAGCGTAAGGCAGGTCACCGAAGAAGTTAAAAATCATTTCAACTACTGATTAGTATTTTTGAAATACATTAATTTTATTTTTTTATTTTTCATTGAATTTCGTGAAAAAAACGATACTTTTATATATTAGTAAAAATATAATATTTAGTACTATACTAAAAGTTGTCCACACCATTTGAAAACAGACTATATACGAATTTATCATAATCTTATAGGGAGCTGATAAATATGATAGCATTTGTAAAAGTCACTGGGTACGCAGTGTTCTAATCCAATTGTATTTTTCCCAATTGTATACTTGCTTTTTGAACGATTTTAAAAAAGGAGGTTGTATGCCCTTTCTTATTTGACAGTTTGCTCTGAGAGCTTAAAAAAGTCTTGTGTCGTTAAACTTTAACCATTATCATAAAAGAGGAAAAATATGAAGATTAATGTGAGAAAAACCATTGAAAATACTGTAACTGTTCCTGACGAATTCCCATTCTACGTTGAAGAGCTGTCTGCCAACGACGAGATGCCTACCCTTTTAGGCCTTGCAGACGAAAAATACACATTCAGCGAAATGGACGATGATTTCTTTGAATTTGTTTCAAGAAAAATCAGCGAAAACGGAGTCTACGTCAGACTTATCCACATCACACAAAAAAGCTGTGAAAACCATAATGTAACTTTTGAAATCGAAACAGGTTTGGCAAAAACCACCATCAAAGCCGAAAACGAAACACTGGATGAGGTAACCGATATAGGCATCAAAATCCGTGGAGATGATGTCACTGTCGGAATAACCAGCTATTCAAAAAGACCTCATTTCAAAAAATCGACAATGAATTCTTGTCAAGGATTGCCGAGGAAATGATTGGCGATTTGATTTTTTACGAATAAAACTAATAAAAGGAGTGATTTACCATCAGAGATTTGTTTAAATATATATTTATGATCTGTTATCTGTTGAGCTGCATTGTCTTTGGAAACATGTTAATCTAATCGGAGCGTGATATCATTAACGATAATTGTCCTAACTGTACCAATACTGTCTGTGTGAACCCTTCCTTCACACACCTTTCAAATTTTATTGATCTCTTTTCAGAATCAAACCTTTTTGAGCTTGTAACAAACGAACGTGTAATGCTGATGGAGCTTATCCTTCCACAGGATTTTATCGAAAAGCACACTCCAAGGAGAATCCCTCAAAAGATTCCACGCTCATTCATGAATAATTTCATGGAGGAAAACCTTTCAGCATTTCCGGGAGTGGTTTCCGTCACATGCAAAAAGTCACCGTTTGTATTCGAATACGTTGACTTCGATTTGGATTTGGAATACCTGGACAACTGAGAGGTGTTTTTCATGATGCGATTAAAGGTCAAAGGCCCTCAAAAGTACTGGAAGCTCAAATCCTGGGTAAGGGAGCTTTTGTGGCAATATGAGGAATGCGTGATATGTGGTAGCCGGAAAAATCTGGAACCCCATCACATCATTCGCTGCGACAGTGACAATCCGATATTTTTTAGCCCAGACAACGGAGTTGTCTTGTGTCATAATTGCCATAACAATTATCATCGGATGTTTGATGAGGTCAATCCCCACACATTTGTTAAGTTTTCACAAAAATATTCAAAAAGGTGATTAAAATGGAAGAGATAAAAGATGAACTTGTAAAATTTCAAAAAGAAAGAGATTGGAAAAAATTTCACACTCCTGAAAATCTGGCCAAATCAATCTCCATTGAAGCTGCAGAGCTTCTCGAACATTTCCAGTGGGGATATGATTATGATATTGATGAAGTGGCAGATGAGCTTGCAGATGTTTTCAACTACTGCTTTTTGATGGCAATCGAGCTTGATTTGGATGTAAAAGAAATAATATTGAATAAAATGAAAAAGAATGCTGTAAAATATCCTCCAAAAAAGGATATTTGTTAATTTACTGTTGATGCTGGACTTTTAAACAGTCCTCATCATATTTTCATTTTTAAATCATTAGTGTGTCTAAAAATCTATTTCTCCATAAGTTATGCTTTTGTATGCATGAAGCAATGTGTCCAAATCACCTGAAACAATGAGAATATTGTCATGTGTTGTATCGTTTCCTGTAAAAATTGAGTAGACTTTGCTGTCTGGATTTTGATAGACTGTAATGTTGTCCTGCGTCACAATAGGTGTTGAGCCAAGCTGAACAGTATCTCTTATGGATGCCATCTGCACAGCGCCCGGAAGCGTTGCTCCTTTTTCACTGTTGAATGAGGTGATATTTAGGTCGTTTTCCTCATCTACATAATACATAATCCCGTAATCGTCACTGCTTTTCAATGCTTTTGTAGTTACTGGAACCTCAATGGTGGATGTGTTGCTTAAGGCCGTTGTGGTATATGACTGGCTTTGATTGTCATCGTTTAGTGAAGCAATCATCATCACTCCCACAGCAGCTATTGCAATTATGATAATTGCTGAAATTAAAATAAGTTTTTTGTCTTTCATGCTCATATTTTGTTATTTTTGATTATATTATTTTTCTTATATTCGTATCAAAAGAAATATTACCTATAAAAACATATGCTATACAATTAACCAAAGGGTGATTAACCATGACTAAAAAATTGAATACAGACTGTGTAGAATATATATGTAGAAAAATGACTCATGACCCTGAAGATGTCCGAAGAGCAAAAATGCGCAATGAGGATCCAAATATCCTGACTGGCGAAGAAGGTATTTTTGCACTTTTTAGGATAATGGGCATACCTCTTGAAGAGGATTTTTTTCGACAAGTTTTTTTCTCTCACGCGGTGACTGATTTTTTTTCTTTTCTTATAGTTATTTAAATCATTAATAAGATAATATTATCAATGGTAAAAATTATCAAAAAGGAAGTAAAACTAATCGAGCTATTTTACGATTTATTATATGTATATGCAATTTCACAGCTGACGTCACTTATTAACGAGCCTGTAGGTGATATGGTGCCTTTAGGCAGCATTTTTGTATATGTCATCACTTCATTTGTGATTCTCCAGGCTTGGCTTTATTTTACAAACTATGTTAACCGTTACGGTGAGTGGAAGGGCTATGAGTATGTCCTTGCATGTGTTAACATGATAGCGGTCATTTTCATGACAAACACAATAAGCACACATCTAAGTGATATGCTTCTTCCGTTCAATGTTTCCATGCTGATTCTTCTTCTGACGGTTGTTGCGCTTTATTCCGTTCGTGCATATGATGAAAAATCCCTGAGCGGAGCTGCCGGAAACTCAATAACAATACTGTCAATCGTATGTGCGATTTATGTGATTGCAATTATTGCTCTTCTTCAGGGATTCGGCGATATTGTAATCTGGATTGATGTGGTTGCAGTTCTCTGCGGTGCATTTCTTCCATTTTTCATCAGGGGAAAATTCGACAAAAACATCATCAATTTCCCTCATCTTGTTGAAAGGTTTGAGCTTCTAACAATCATCACTTTCGGCGAAGCTATTGTGGGCATGACTCACTTCTTTGATGTCAGTAATCTAACGTTAATTCCTATTCTGGTATTTCTGATTATTATTACAATGTTTGGATGTTATGTGGTTCAGATTCATGAGCTGATGAGTCATTTCAGACAGGAAAGAAGTCTCAGGCTCATGTTCAGCCATTATTTTGTAATCATCAGCATCAATCTGATGACAGTTGCCTTTGAGCTTCTGCACTCAGGACACGTTAATCATCTTTTCAATGCGGTTTTGATAATAATTTCTCTTATCGTATTTTACGTGTCTATAATGGCCAACAAGGAGTATTATGCTGATGGTGTTGTATTGTCAGTAAAAGAGATTATTGAAATGCTTATCTTTATCATTATTGGAGCTGGTGTTATTCTGCTCTTTTTGGATAATATCTATGCCTTCCTGATTGGTGCATTGATAATAACTGCCGGAAACCTTTTTGTTCTTGTTGAAAAATTAAGGTCTTTCCCAGGAAAATAATTTTTTAGACTATATGTATGTGATATGGAATCCGGCAGCAAATTTCTCAGAAGTGATTTCTTGAAATTCTTTCAACGAATAAATTCCGGAAGACACATTGGAAGCTTCATTAACTGATGCTCCAATTTTTGAATGAGTTCTTCTCAGATGTTTTTAATCATTAATGAAAGGGAGGTGATATATTCATCTGGAAGAACTAGTTACTTATTTTATTATAACTAATATTTAAATCTTTTTAATTCTCATATAAAGTCAATATTGCTCTTGTTTTGTAATTTTACCTTGTTTTAGCAATATTTACTTGGGAAGGTAATTTTCTAAAAATTATTGAAAAAAATTTATTCTGTTATTTTTAGTTTAAAAATAGGTTTCGGTGTGGTTTAATTGTATTTGATGGTTTTGGTTTAAAATAAGTTAAAATTAATGTCTTTGTAGATTTGAAATCTACAAAACACCCGGACATTAATTTTTTTCACATAAACATGGAACGAGCATATGCTCGTATTTTTATATTATTTTTTTATCTTATTTAACTGTTTTGTGGATGTTTTCTGGATATGGTTTTCATCATTGATTTTTCAGTTAAAATTAGTTTTTGATAGTCGTTTATAATGTTTAATGGTTTTGGTTTAAAATTAGTTAAAATTAATGTCTTTGTAGATTTAAAATCTACAAAACACCCGGACATTAATTTTTTTCACATAAACATGGAACGAGCATATGCTCGTTATTTCTATATTATTTTTTATTTTATTTAATATTTTTGGGGATGTTCTCCGAATGACGGGTGTGCCATTATCCCCAATTTATTTTTTTTAGTTTTTTAAATGGTCTTATTGTTATAATACATCATTATAAGGAGCATAGCCCAGAATATGAAATCAGCATAATCTGGTGAGATGCTAATGACCATGCAAAACCTCCATATTTATATGATGGAAGCAGTTATGAATTATCATACTATCACCTCCGTTGGAGAACTGGTTACTTATTTTATTCTAATTACTATTTAAATCTTTTTAATTCTCATATTAGGTCAATATTGCTCTTTGTTTGTAATTTTACCTTCTTAAAGCAATATTTACTTCATCTTGTAAAACACTAACTTTATATGTGCTCGTGTATAAATTATTATTAAAAAGTTATTAAATTTGCGGTGATGCCGAATGAGTAATCTTGACGAAAGGGATTTGAAGTTTATCGAACAGGAGGAAAAATACTATGAACAGCTTATTGACGACATGCTTGAGGAGGATAATCTCGATAGGCTGATTGCAGAAAGGCTGGAATATATCGATGATTCATTTGACTTTGAGCCAACACCTGCATTTGAACATCTCGAAGAGCTCTACAGCAGCGATTATGATGAAATTTTTGAAAATGAAAGCAGGGGAATAGAAGATGAGGATGACTACATTGATTTTATCGATTATCCCGAGGGGCCTAATGAGAACCTGAGCGGAGCATACTATGGAGAAGCATACACGGATGAGTTTCCAGATGAGTTCTACGACCAGTTCATTGAAGAGGCTTTTGCAAATGAGGATGAAGTCTTTGAAAATTGGATAAAAGAGCAAATTGACGTAGAGGAACTCTTCATAGACAGAATGCTTGAAGATATAATTTCTGAGGAGGAATACGTCAAAAAGGCCATTGACGAGCTCATATTTGAAGAAATCGACCTTGACTATGCGGAAGAGCTTTTTGAATATGAGCAAAAGGAACTTGACCGCATTGAAACTCTATTCAATGATTATATAAGTAAGGACGACAAGATAGATAATATAATTAAAGATAAAATCAGAAGGGAAAAGTTTTGAGGTGATATTAATGCCGGCTGAAGTCAAAGCACAGCAGAAAAGTATGGTTCTTGCAATGATAATCTCATTTTTCCTGCCGGGCCTGGGAATAGCCTATGCGGGAAATGTTTCAAGGGGAGTGAGAATATTTCTTTTATATGCGTTTCTGTTTTTATTAACGGTATTTCTTTTGAATATAATTTTTTTCTATATTAATGTGATAATATGGATAATCGGATTGGTTCTGACCTATCTTGAAGTGAATGATGCAAACGAAATAAAAAGAAGAATGCTTGATCAGTATAGAATTTAGGGGGTGTTTGTTATAGGATTTTGTCCGGACTGCGGAAGTTGGATTGACGAGGGTGAACCCTATTGCAGCTGCGGCTCAACAAAGGGAACTTCCTCATATTATTGTGATGATGATGACGATCATTATGAAACGTCATACACACCAAGATCATGGAACTATGATCCTGTAGCAGCGGAGAGAAGAAGGCGTGAATATGAAGAGAAAATGGAACGCAAAAGACTGGAGGAGGAACTGCGTGAAAAACAGGCCGCTGCGGAAAAGGCAAGACAGGAAAGAATTCGAAGGGAAGAATATGAACGCTGGAAAAAAGAGCGTGAAGAGCAGGCAAGGCGTGAAAGGGAGGAAAACGAAAAAATCCGATGTATCTTGTGCGCCAAATCGAAAAAATCAAGACTCAGATTTTTGCCAACAAGAAGCTGCTTTTCAGAGGCCCTGAGCATCTCACAGGAACCCAGCAAAAAATCGACAGGGCATTTGCAGAAGCATTAAGGCTTCAGGAAAAGCTTGATGCAATTGAGATAAACAAAAGCAATGACTATGACATTTTAAAAGAGGAGATTAAAGTCCTAAAACATGAAAACAGGGATTTGGAATATCTGCTTTCACATATGGATGCCAGATACTGCGAAAATGCAAGAAAAGTTTTCGAGAGAAACACTTCCGATTTAAGGAATTTGGAAAAAACATTCGATGAGCTCTACCCCAAAAAAGGGACTTTTCAACCGAAGAGATAATAAACCAAGAAGTAAGATAAATATTGATTAGTGAACTTTTAGGTGAAGGTCATGAATCTTAAAAATTTTATTCTTGTCATAGCGATAATAGTTGTTGTAATCGGTGCAGCAGTCTTTTTAATTTCAAATCAGGCACATCCGAAACAGGATTCCAAGCTTGAAATAATAAGCAACGATACTTTAACCGAAGGGGACAATTTCACTGTGAAACTGACAGACATCAACGGAACTCCCCTTGCAAATCAGGACATAAACGTTACAATCGTCAGCACAGCCAGTGGTTCTGTCCAGAAAACGTTGGTTAGTGATGAAAACGGTGAGGCAACATTTGAAGTTGACGCAACAGCCATAGGAAACTGTGCAGTTAAAGTGAGCTATAGTGGAAATGACGAGTTCAACGGATGCAATCTGACCCAGAACGTAAGAATCAATGAAAAGGTAGTCATACAGATAAACACAACCGATATCTTTGACAACTATACTCAGACACAAAGCTATGAAGACAGCTATTCATATTATTATGATGATTCTGTTGAAACGGTTGAGGATTACTATTATTCTGGATATTAATTAAAAAAGTTAGAATCATAGAGATTCTAACTTCTTGAATTAAAGTTCATTTTTGATATAATGTAATATTTAATTTATTTTTATTGCGTATGGGATTAACTGCTGTATGTGAATTCATTATTAAGTATTTTTTAAAATCAGGTATTTTGTGGTGTTTTTTTAATAAATAAGTTAGAATCATAGAGATTCTAACTCCACAATAAAACTAGTTGTTAGATACAACGTAATATTTAATTTGGATATTGTTGCATATATTATTTACTATTGTAGGGAGGTTCCACTTGAGAAAATATTAACTCTTCCCTTTGCATTCAACAACCAAATACCTTGAAATAATTATTTAAAAATCATAATAATGATTTTAACTATTTCTATTAGAATATTTATAATAAATTCATATTCTTTTTTCATTATATCTAACTTTTAATGTTTTATTGTGATATATTTTTTAAGTGGTCAAAACCTACAAAAAATATTTTTAATATCTAAGTATTTAATTTAGGCAGTATTCCATCGAGTAATATTGTTTCAACTTAGAATTATCAGTTGTGTGATAAATTTTGTCTTCTATGAAAAATGGATTTAGTGCAGTTTCATATTCCTTTCTTTGAATTGAACAATTTTTGATGTAAACTAACATTAGATAACATTAAATTAGAGGTAATTTTGTTTATTATGAGGATATAAAAAATGTTTAACATTACATTAATTATTTTGGTTCAATAGTTAATCAAAATAGTTGTTTTTCACATAATCATATAATTGGGCTTTGGTTTTTTAAACTAAATTAATTCTTATTAGTAATATTTATATACAGTATTTGATAAATTATCAAGTATAGTTTAGGTGATTATAATGACTGATGTTGAAGAAAAAGTAGAAGAATTAGAAGAACAAGAAAAAG
>NZ_JAFSNZ010000005.1 GCF_017447225.1 Methanobrevibacter sp.
ATTTCATAAATTATCACCTTTATTAAATTATCTAATGTAACATCATTATATCCAATAATAAATTGTTAATAAAATGTTTATACTTTTTGGATAATATATTCACCGATATAATTTAAAGAATCTTTTTAATCAAACATCAGTTACTTCTTTGAATTTTTCCCATATCTTTACCATCGCATAGGTATCCAGTTTACAGTATTCAAGCAGTCCATTTCTTATTTTTTCCTGTTCCTGAGGAGTCTTATCTTTCAGGCTCAAAAATGCATTTGATGCCTCATCACCTTTATGTATTAATGACAGTTCACTGTAGTCAAGTTCCGGGTCATCGGGATATAATGCTGGCAATACATATTTTATTGAATATGATCCTTTCATTTCCCGGGTATAATAGTCCCTGTTTCTAAATGGTATCATCAAATCAACCATATTTTCATTAAACCGCTCCATTTCGGCTTTTAAATCCGGAAACATTTGTCCTATTTCCTTATTGCGGGTTGCTTCAAATGTTTTATTATATACGATTACGCTTCCGTCATCAGGCATGTCCTTAATCATGTTTTCGGCGAATGTCCGGATTATATTAACATCCCAAACATCTGCCAGAAACTCCTTGTGTTCCAGGGGCGCATCAGGTTTTTTAATAATGTGCAATGAGTACTGGAAAGGAATCTGCTGATAGGGCTTTGTATTTTCATATTCCGGAACTGCATACTGACAGCTTTCATAATCAATGAAATATAAGGGGTATTTAAGTGAATCAAGAATATCTCTTATGGCATTTTTGTTTATTTTCGGCTCTCTATCATTCAGTTCAAAATCAATCTGCTCCAGGTATTTTATATTTAAATTCTCTTTTTCCAAATCCTTAAATGAGATTTTGCCATCACAATATTTTTCAAATTTTTTTGATATGGCCATGCTGCTGATGTCAAAGACATTTGGGCTTGGCAGGTCTTTTGTACAGTAATCCCAGAAACTGCATGAATATGGCTCAAAGCAGAATTTTCCAATATCTTTAACAGGTTCTCTTTCCCTGTCATGGGATTTCATAAAATCACGGATAAAATCAATGTTATCTTTTATTTCACTCTGTTTTTGCAGGGACAAATCAGTTATATCTTCAATTTTAAAGAGCCCGTTTAAATCCAGTTTCCTGCCACGGACATATTCATTGTTGATATAAACGATACATACCTTTTTAACGTTTAAACCAAGATTGGACAGGACATAATGCTGGAATGAGGCATCATCAATGTAGATGTCCCTGATTTGTGTGGAGCTTTTAACTTCATAAATTTCCACCCCATCCAAATCATTTTTAAGAATATCAACACTGCAGAAGTTGTTATCCCAGCTGAATGATGCTTCAGTGATTATGTTTGGTTTGATCTGCAATAATTCTTTAGTTTGTTCTAACTGCACACTTAAATCTTTATTATAGGCAATATCTGTGTAATGGCCGAATAATCCTTTTGCAAGCTCACCGACTTGCCTTCCCTTTTCAAAAGTGGCCTCACTAGATTCGGATTTTGAAAATTCGGGTTTAAATCTCTTTAACCATAAGATTTTTTCACACTGAACACAGCTGCAATAGCTTGATTTTGATAACTGAATTTTATTCATGACATGACCCCTTTATGATTTAAATTATAATTTATTAACTATCTCATAAATAGCTGATTCATAGAAGAATATCTATCTAAAAATATTCTGAAATTAGAAGTCATATTCTACATCATATTCTTTTTTGAATATTTCATTAGAAAAATATTCGTTTAAACTTAAACCCCAATTATATGCATGAGTTTTTAAAAGTAGTTTTCAAATAGTTGATTGCAGAAGTTACTGTAGAGATAACCTATCATGTAAAATTAATTTTTCATTTAGACCAAATCTATATATATATATATATTGATAGAATTTTAATCACACAGATATATAACACGTGATTTAATAGATAATCTGGAGGAAAAAGAATGAATATGAAAAAATTAATTTTATTTACCATAATATTAATGATAACTATTTCTTCATTAAGTATGGTTAGTGCAGAACTGTTTGGTTTTGGCGAAACAGAAAAAGAAGATGTAACATTTAGTGATGATTCCAATAATGCTCTTTTTACAGCTACTGTTGATAAGGGGACTTTTGAAAGATCTTCAAGTTTCAGTGGTTCAGTAGTTCCAAGTAGTGATTCAAGTATTGATTATCCTAGTATTGGATACACTTGTTCTTATAATGGTACAGAACTGTTTGTACAGTATAAACCTCTGACCAGTTATGAATATGCATTAGACTATTATTCTAGTAATTCTAGTTATAAAGTCACTGAAAATGATAATATTTTTGTTTATGATGGAACTGATGAATATGGACATAATGAATGGAGAGTAGTTATATCTGATGGTAAGCAGGGTATTATTGAAATTTCAAAAAATGAAGTAACTGATTTTAATGACGAAGATTATAATCTTATAAAAGAATTCATTGATACAATTGATACAAATATCCCAAATTCAATTACAGTCGATGGAATAACTTTAAAATATGATTAGAATAGATGAAAAATCTATTCTTTCATTATTATTTATAATATCTTTTTTAATAGCACTATTGATGAAATATTATCTGGAATTAATAAAATTTAATATTTTTTCAGATAATATTGCTTTTGTTGTTAATGTCATGGTTATGAATCCACTCACTATGTTTTCCAATAGCTGCCTTAACAATGACATCAAATTCATCATTCCGGTTTTGAATATTTCAGCAGGTAATCTACAATTAAAAATTAGAAACTTTCCATAAAATTAACTTAATTCAATGGCAACTGCTAATTCATCATTATATTGGTATCTTTCTTATGGACCACATTTACCGTTATTCAATATAGAGTGACTTAAAAAAACATCTTTACCTAGAGATAAAAAATTTTTCACCGCCAAGTATAAATACAGTTGTGTATAAATTATTATTAACTTGTAATATTTTAAAAAAAGGAGGCAGTAAAATGGACAAATGGACACCTGGAGACCCGGCGGACTGGGGTGACGGCTTATGCGCACCGGACCTTCCATATATGGGATATCTGAAAGATGATGATAAAATCCCAGAGGATTCATCCGAAAGATTTACTGAAGAGGAATTCGCAGATAAACTTGAAAATATTCTTAATAAGGTAGTTTATGACAAATCGGCAATTGACCAGCTGGTTTTAAGGTCAATGATACTGATAAATTCAAACGGCTGCCGGCTTGTTTCAATTGAGGAAACTGACTTTATGAACATTGATTTTGTTTTCAAAAAGGAGCATGAATACTTCACTACAACCTACACCTGTCTTTTCAGCCAGGAATATCATGCATCAAGAATCTTTGAGGATTTCAGTGAAACCCATGACCATACAAGACTTCTTCAAAACGAAAAATTTCAAAAAGCAATAAAAGACTGTGAAAACACTACCGGTTTTAAGTTCATTGAAGTGAGAGGCGGCTACGGATCAAGGCTGGATGAAAACAGGTTCGATTTCCTATTCACTGATAGCATCTACATTGTTGCCCGTTTTGATATGATGAACGGTCATACTGCAGTTTTTAAAATTGATTTGGATGAGCTGAAGCTGAGTGATGATTACATCAAATACTGATTATTTTAAGAGTCTCATCCGGGGATTATTAAAAAAAAGAGTGTAGGGAGGTTGATCCCTAACTTGAAATTGTAATTTTATTTGCAATGTTCATTCCATTGTAGCTTGAGGTTATGATGTATTCACCGGCCATCAGATTAATGTTTAAACGGGCTACACCATCCTCGCCGGTTGCTCTTTCATAAAACACTCCATTTACATTGAATGTCACGTTCTCACCGGAATATGGCCTGCCCTGACCATTTAGAAGTTTCACTTTAAAAACAGATCCGTCATGATATTTCATATTCAGATTCTCGGCTTCAAGAACCGGCAATACCGTAATGGTGTTTGACGTCATGAGACCATTATAGCTGGCAGTGATAATATAAGTGCCGGGAGACAGGTTGATGTTGAGCTTAGCGTGGCCTGTTGCATTTGAGGTTCTTTCATAGAAAACTCCGTTGATGTTGAATGTTACGTTTACGCCTTCACCGACCGGTGAGCCCTCATCATCAAGAAGCCTTACAACATACTGTGAATCGTTTTTATAATACTTGACCAGATCAGTATTTTCAGCAATATTCGGCAATACCCTAACAGTATTGGAGTAATATTCACCTGATTCGGGGTTTTTGGCTGTTATGATATATTCACCGGGACCCAAATTGATATTTAACCGGGCAACACCATCCTCATCGGTCAGTCTTTTATAGAAAACACCGTTGATGTTGAATTCAACCTCAGTATTATTTTTCAGGCGATAACCATTAGAATCCCTGAAAGCGGCCTGATACTGGGTTGCGTTTCTGAACGTTTTTGTAATGTTATCACCATCTACTGTAGACCATACGGTTACCACAGTTCTTGTCACAGCATCGGCGTATGAGGCGGTTACATTATACTGACCGGCCTTCAAATTGATGGCTATTGAGGCAATGCCTTCCTCATCAGTGGTTCTTGTATAATTCTTTCCGTTTATACTTATATTAACCGTTGCATTGGCCCGGATTTTATCGTCTTCTATGACACGAATCTCCAATTTCTCAGATCCGCCGTAATATTTATCCAATCCCCAGGAATAGATGTATGCCTTTACAAGAGCATAATCGTTATCTGTAAAAGTGCAGTTGTCCAAATCGGAATATACCTTATATGCCCACAATGCTTCGCCCTTATCGGCTGAGTTGTTTTCAAAAATTGAATCATCAGCGTTTAAGATTCCGAAAGAATAAATGGCTCCTCCCTTGGAAGAGGCGTATTCATCATAACATGAAGCGCGATTGTTTGTGAAATTTGAACCGTGAACATTTACTTCGCTGGCTATGATTGCACCGCCCATAGCTGAGGAGGATGACTCCCAGCTTGTAAAACCTGCAATGCTGTTGGAGTCAAAAACGGAATTGCTGACATCCACGCTTTCGCCATAAACAGCTCCGCCATAAACATTAACACCGGATAAATCATTGTCTTTGAAAACGGAATCTGTAATGCTGAGATTACCTTTAGAATATATGGCACCGCCGGAAGAGCCGTAACATGAAACTCCATTTGAGAGGAATGTTGAATTGACTATATCCAAATCGCCGTCACAGTAAAGGGCACCTCCTCCGCAGGAATATTCGCCGCTTACGAAATTATCCTCAAAATAACATCCTGATATCACAGTGCCGTTTCCGCAAATGCCCACAGCACCACCATAGAGATTAACCAATCCACCAATACGGTTGTGCTCGAAAATACAGTTGGATATGAGCGTATTGCTGCCGTTTATAAAAAGTGCTCCGCCTTCGCTATAAGTTTCAAATGAATTCCGGTTGTCTTTGAAAATGCAGTCGTAAATTTTCACATTGTTTCCATAAACGGATACTGCACTTCCCCAGTAATCCGCATTAATAAAAGTAATGTTTTTTAAAACCACATTATCTGATTTTACAGACAAAATCTTAAATCCGCAAGCATCAAGGGTGTGGCCCGCCCCGTCAATCGTGATATTTTTGTTGACTGAAATGTAAGTGTCCTCAGAATAATTATATGCATAGTCCTTTTCAAGAATTAGTGTTGATGCATTATCTGCCAGGTCAACTTTTTGCTGGAGCTCTGTAAAAGTTCCGTTATCAGCACTTCCGCCAATTGTCTGGTCTGCAGCTGAAACACAGGAAAGTGTGAATATGAATGCCGCCAGACACATCAGCACAATTATCTTTCTCATTTGATAAAACCTCCTTAAATATGATTAAAACTATATCTAAAAAGGTATAAAAACATGATGATTTTATGAAATCATTATCAAAAAAGCACAGTCTTTAATGGTGATAATTTAAAAAAATATTATTGTTAAGATGATTATAAGAATCATCCGAACAATCAATTATTTAATGTCTTTTAATGGAATACTGAATTTTTCAGAAATCTCTTCAGGAGTCATGGAATCCAACAATATTCCAATGAATTTATTCCTTTCTTCTTCTCTTCCTTCTTCTATTCCTTCTTCTCTTCCTTTATTTTCTCTAAATTCTCCATATTCATCTTGCCATTTGAAAAATTCCTCATCCTGAGATTCTTCCACTTTAATCATCTCCATCAAATCTTTTCTTTTCTCACTGTCTTTTACATATTAGTCAATGTTCAACCACATTGTAGCCTGCAACCGGATACGATTCTCATCACTGATTAATCCATAATATAATTACATAACCTTGAATTCATTTAAAAGTTCCCATATAATGAATATTTATGATGATAGACAGTATTAAATGGTGAGTATTTTAAAAAAATATTATTGTTAAGATGATTATAAGAATCATCCGAACAATCAATTATTTAATGTCTTTTAATGGAATACTGAATTTTTCAGAAATCTCTTCAGGAGTCATGGAATCCAACAATA
>NZ_JAFSNZ010000069.1 GCF_017447225.1 Methanobrevibacter sp.
ATTATATGCTGTTCCTTGACTAATTCCATGTTTATTAATGATGTCGTTTATTGGTTCATCATGTAAAACGTCTAAAATTACATATAATTTATTTAAAACTCGTGTATCATTCTCTAACTTTTTGATTTCCGTTTGAATCTCGGAAATAATCCCAGGATATTCTTCAATTAATGTTTGATTAGACATGATTATAATATTTATAATCAATAGCATTTATAATTTTCAGTGTCGAGTACTATATTATAGTTAAACAATCATGTAAAATTATAATTAAAAAATTAAAAATAATAAAATAAAATAATAGATTTGTATTTGAATAGACATTATACAATATAATTTTTAAACAAAACAAATGTTCTAAATTTAAAGACTATGAAATAATTAAAAAAATAAGAAAATCGAAGCGAAGTATAAAAAAATATATAATAACTCTATTAGTGAAATGAAAATAACCTGAATTCATGATTAATTAATTTAAAGCAGTTTCATAAAATATATTGTAAAATATATTATTAAAGTTCTCCATAAAAATTTAATTTTGGAGAACTTTCTACGATTACTTTTTGAATTTTCTTAACTGAACTGATCCTATTGCTAAAATAACCAGCAACAATACGAATAATGGATTACCTGTTGGATAATCAGATAATATAATTCCATCATGATGTTCAGGGATATCTGTCTGATTATGTTTTGGATTAACTTTAATTGCACCAGTCGCATTTGCCGGCAAGTATTTATCGTCACCAGAGTAGTGTACTTTAATATCATGAACTCCGAGCTGTAATCCAGGAACAATAAATATTGCTTTACCGTCTTTAATTTCAGCAGCGTAACGTTCACCTTCAATTTCAATCGTTATTGTACCTGTTGCATCATTTGGAACAGTTACTGTTATAACTCCATCTTCGCCAATGTAAATTTCAGGTGCGTCAATGTTTACTGGAGGTGTGAGTTTTAACACGTTGAATGATGTTGAATTTTCGCTTGGAAGATATTTTTCAGTTCCATTATAGTAAACATGAACATCTTTTTGACCAGCTTTTAAATCAGGCACGATTAAAGTAGCTTTTCCTTCATCATCTATTCTGACAGTATAATTTTTACCGTCAACAGTGACAGTCACGTTTCCGCTGACACCATTCGGTCCGACAACAATATTAATTATTGCATCCTCACCCACATAGATATCATCTGCAGTGACAACGACAGTTGAAGGTAAATCCCTTACATGGAATAGACTGCTTGTATTTACACTTGTGTAATTTTCATTTCCAGGATATAGTGCAAATGCAGGATATGGGCCGACAGGCAATCCCCAGATATTCCATGTCGCATTTCCTTTATAGTCTATTTTGCTGGATGCGGCCAAAAGACCTGTTGTTATTACACCATTTTCAAGCGGAATTTCAACAGTTACCCCATTGACAGTGACAAATACAACTCCCGGAGCATTTACAGTTACATTTAATATTTCAACTTCGCCAACCCAAATGTCCTCAACTTCAATTGTAATTATCGGAATTAATTTTGCAACATTAAATATGCCTGCTGTTGAATTCTGCAAGTATTTGTCATCTCCACCATAAACGACAGTTACATTGTAATTTCCTGCGGCCAGGTCATCTACCGGAAGTTCTACAATTCCATTCACAATAGGAACATTGTCATAGACTCTACCTCCAACAGTAATGTTTACAGTTCCTGTCGCATCTTCAGGCAAGACAGTTATTAAGTTCTCGACATCACTGTATGTGATATTGTATGTGTATAAATCGATTGGAGTGTCAACTCTTTCAGCAGTCACATTGTCACTGGTGTACTTATTATTAGTTATGTTAGTATCATTTTCATTTGACTCGACAACAACAGAATTTTCTATGATTCCACTTTTGATAATTCTGACAGTCAATGTTAATGTCTGAGTTGATCTATTTGTGAGTTTTCCTATATACCAAATGTTTCTGCTAGCATCGTAAATACCCTGTGATGCATTATATTGAACCAAGGTTACAGAATTTGATAGGTTTTCGGTAACATTTACATCTGTTGCATCGCATGGTCCATTATTATGCACTGTAATCACATAGGTCAAATCATCACCAACATTTGCCTGTGTTACACTTACGGTTTTATTGACTTTAACATCCACAATCGGAAGGACAGTGACATTTTCAGATGTTGCGTTTTTAACAGTTGTGTTCTCACTGCAATTTACGAATGCCACATTTTCAACTGTTCCGTTTGAAATTGCTTTAACTGTTATCAATAATGTTGCTTTTGATCCATTTTGAAGTTTTTTAATACTCCACATTCCTGTTGAAGCGTCATATGTACCAAGAGAACTTTCATATGTGACAAATTCAAGATAATCTGAGAGAATATCACTAACAGCAACATCAGTAGCATTGCTTGGACCGTTATTTACAACAGTTATGGTATATTCAATCAAATCATATACATTTACTAAAGTTACATTAACCTTTTTGGTAATTTCCAAATTAACGACAGGCAAAGCTGTGATATTATCAATTGAATCATTATTGTTGGATTTATTGGTATCATTTTCATTGCCGTTTACAACAACAGCATTTGAAATAGTTCCATTTGAAATTACTTGAGCCCTGATAATTAACTGTGCGGATGATTGGTTAGCCAAATTGCCGATGTACCAAATTCCACTGGTTACATTATAATTACCGCCATAAATAAGATAAGCAGTCATATTAAGGTACGGACTTAGAACTTCTGATACTGTCACATTTGTAGCATCACAAGGACCATTGTTTTTAACAGTGATTGTGAATTGAATGAAATCATAAATATTAACATATTTGCTTTCCACATCAACAGTTTTAGTGATTTGTAAATCAACGACAGGCAATGCAGTGATATTTTCGATTGAAGCATTATTGTTGGATTTGTTAGTATCATTATCGAAACTGTTTACCGTGACCACATTAGCAATTGTACCATTTGAAATAACTTGAGCAACAATAATTAATGTGGCAGTTTTACCATTATCTAAAAATCCAACGTTCCAAGTAAAGTTATCATACTTTCCAACACTTGCATTATAAGAGACTAACCTGAGATGAGGATCTAAACTTTCTAAAACATATACTCCGCTTGCATTGCATGGACCATTATTTTTCACAGTAATATTGAATTCAACGAAGTCCAATACATTAATAGTGCCTGTGACATTGGATTTTTTGGTAATTTCCAAATCAGCATGTGCAGTAGCATTAATAGGATCAATATCATCTCTATTATTAGATTCATTAGTATCAGTTTCAAAACTGTTAACAACAACTTCATTTTCAATTAATCCAGAATAAACAGCCTGAGCAACAATAACTAATTTCACAGTTGATCCATTAGCTAAATCACCTATAGTCCATGTAAATCCATCATAACTTCCAACACTCGCATTACATGAAATTAATTTAAGATAAGGACTTAATATTTCACTGACATAGACACCAGTCGCATTAGACGGACCGGCATTGTGAACCAAAATAGTGAATTCGACTTCACCAGTGACATCCATTTCACCAGTAACATTTGATGTTTTATTAATGCTTAAATCAACAAGAGGTTTTGCTTCAATAAGAGCTTCGCCCCAATTGTTATACATATTAGTGTCATTCTCATATGAACTTACAACAACCACATTGTCAATTGTACCATTTACAATAGTTTGAACTACAATAGTTAAAACAGCAGTTGAATTAACACCCAAGTTTCCAATATACCAATATCCTCCGGTATAATTGTAATAACCCACTTTAGTTTCGTTTTTAATTAATTTAAGACTAGAACTTAAAATTTCAGACACATTAACATTTGTAGCATTGGACGGTCCATGATTTACAACGGTAATTGTATACTCAACGAAATCAGTTACATTAACAACACCCCTTGTAATATTAGATATTTTGGTAATTCCCAAATCAACGATAGGTAAAGCAGTAATGTTATCAATTGAAGCATTATTGTTGGATTTGTTAGTATCATTTTCATGACTGCTTACAACTACAACATTTGAAATAGTTCCATTTGAAATTACCTGCGCTTGAATAATCAAATCTACAGAAGTGTGATTAGCCAGGTTTCCAATATACCAAATACCTTCAGTTACATTATAATAACCTATCCATGTTAAATTGGCCGTCATTTTAAGATAAGGACTTAAAACTTCAGATACTGTTACATTTGTAGCATCACAAGGACCATTGTTTGTAACGGTAATAGTAAATTGTATTATATCAGAAACATTAACGAATCTGCTTTCGACATCAACATTTTTAGTGATTTCCAAATCTACAATCGGCAAAGCAGTGATATTTTCTATTGAAGCATTATTGTTAAATTTATTGGTATCATTATCAAAACTGTTTACAGCAACCACATTAGCAATGGTTCCGTTTGAAATAATTTGAGCAATAATGGTCAGTGTAGCAGTTTCATTGTTGTTTAAATATCCGATAACCCAAGTATAATTATCATAAGTACCGTTAGTGACATCATAAGAGACCATATGTAAGTGAGGATCCAAACTTTCTAAAACATATACTCCGCTGGCATTAGACGGACCGTTATTCGTGACATTAATTGTAAATTTAATATAATCGGTTACATTTACTGTACCTGAAACATTAGATTCTTTTGTAATAGTCAAATCCACATGTGCAAGTGAGATTATCTCAGAGATATTCGCCTTATTGTTTGATAAATCCGTATCATTTTCAAAACTTGTTACAACAACTTCATTTTTAATAAAACCAGAATAATCAACTCTAGCAACAATAATTAATGTTTTTGTATCTCCGACATTCAAATTGCCAATTGTCCAAATATTTCCTTCATAAATAGTGCCATTGCTAGCATTGAATGAAATCAATCTCAAAGCAGAATCCAAAGTTTCATTAACTTTAACCTGAGTAGCATTACAAGGACCGTTGTTCGTAACAGTGATTGTGAATTCAATTATGTCTGTCACATTGACAGGACCCTCAGTACTGGATACTTTAGTAATAGCTAGATCGACAATAGGCAAAGCAGTAATATTATCAATTGAATCATTATTGTTTGATTTATTTGTATCATTTTCATTTGATGTTACAGTGACTGTGTTAGATATTGTACCATTTGTAAGGACTTGAGCTTTAATAACTAAAAATACCGTAGATTGGCTAGGTAAATTACCTATATACCATACACCAGTAGTTACATTATAGTCGCCTATCCAAGTGGAATATGAAGTCATGTTAAGAAGAGGGCTTAACACCTCATTGACAGTTACATTAGTGGCCTCACAAGGACCATTGTTCCTAACAGCAATAGTAAATTGAATTTCATCAGATACATTTACATATCTGCCCTCAACATCCACATCTTTAGTGATTTGTAAATCAACGATTGGAAGAGCAGTAATGTTTTTAATGGAATCATTGTTGTTGGACATGTTAGTATCATTATCGTACCCATATACAACGACAACATTTGAAATTGTACCGTTTGAAATTACTTGAGCAACAATAGTCAATGTAACAGATTCATCGCCATCCAAATAACCGATATTCCATGTGGTGGATCCGTCATAAGTACCTTTAGTGGCATTTGCG